>DIFH01000125.1:0-30232 GCA_002427615.1 Paludibacter sp. UBA5753 | reverse complement strand
GGGTATAATTTACATGTTAATCATGTTAATTATGTCTGAAAAATAGAATCTGTCAAAGTAAAACAAAGTAGAGTTAGGCAATTTATTAAAAAAATGTTCATCATACAAAACACAAGCGACCGTTATCTGAATTACAATCAGGTTTTGAAATCCGAATTTAGCGAACGTGTGCAAAAAATATCCATCAATGCCGGTTTCACCTGTCCCAACCGTGATGGAAGCAAAGGAAACGGGGGTTGTACTTATTGTAATAACCAGACTTTCAGTCCTGAATATTGTAAACCGGCTAAAACTATCACCCAACAAATTGAAGAGGGTATCGATTTTTTTAAAAAATACGAAAGCCAGATTTATTTAGCCTATTTCCAATCGTATACCAACACTTACGATTCGTTAGACAAACTGAAAGCCATTTATGAAGAAGCGCTCTCGCATCCCAAAGTTGTCGGCATAGTTGTCGGTACGCGTCCCGACTGTGTGAACGATGAAATACTCGATTATTTCGCCGAACTGTCCAGACGCTGTTATGTAATGGTGGAATATGGCATTGAATCAACCGATGACCGAACGCTCGAATTTATCAATCGGAGACATGACTATGCCTGTGCCGAAGCGGCTATAAGAAAAACTGCCGCCCGTGGTATCAGAACCGGCGCTCATTTAATTTTGGGTTTGCCTCACGAAAGTAGAGAGACTGTTTTATCACACGCAACTAAGATATCGAAACTGCCTCTCACGGCTATAAAGCTGCATCAATTACAATTGGTAAAAAACACGAAAATGGCTCGTCAATATGCCGAAAATCCCGAGTGGTTTAAACTTTACACCGCCGACGAATATATCGACCTTATTATTGATTTTATTGAATTGTTGAATCCGAGAATTGCTGTTGAGCGAATGATATCACAATCGCCGCCTGGATTTGTAATTGCTCCCGATTGGGGCTTGAAAAACTTTGAGTTTATTGTAAAAGTAGAAAAACGGCTGGCACAACGGAATGCAAGACAAGGCAGATTATACGGGTAATATAAAAAACAAAAAAGAGCTTATGAATTTGAAAATCAATAAGCCCGTTTTGTAATTATCAGTAAGCAAAGAAACTTAAATGATTATCTGCAAAAGCGCCTAAAGTTTCAAATAAACTATTTCGGTGCGCTGCACCTGTCAACAAAGGGACAGAGTCCCGATATATTGGTAGAAAACACAAGCAGAAAAAGTACAAAGGTGCAGCGCACCGAAATATAAATTAGGACACCTTGCGGATAATCATATAAACTTATCAATGAAACACATTCAAAAAGTTGCGGGGTACAGGAGTTTCAAAACTTACATTCTCCAGGCTCATTGGATGAATAAATGCAAGTATACGGGCGTGTAACCCAAGACGAGCTATGGGCGAAACAGTTGAACCATATTTTTTATCGCCCACAATCGGATGGCCGATTCCCTGCATGTGAACACGTATCTGGTTTTTCCTACCTGTTTCAAGTTCAATTTCTAACAACGAAAATTTATCATTGCTTTTTATCTTCCGGTAATGTGTTATCGCTTGCTGTCCCCCATTATCGGTAGAACTTGAGTGAATTTTCAACGATTTTTCATGCTCGGTAAGCCAGGTTATGATCGTATCTTTTTCTTTTTCTACATTCCCTTCAACCAAGGCAACATACACACGGCGTGTAACCACCCGATGCCAGTTTTCCTGCAAAGCTAACTGAATTTCTTTCGTTTTGGCAAATAAAATGACCCCCGAAGTCTCGCGATCGAGACGATGAACTACATAAATACGGTTTTGTGGCGAGCTTTTTTTGACGTAATTTTTAAGGATAGAAAATGCTGTCGTTTCATCGCTGATTCCGGTACTTACCGTGAGCAAACCTTCTTTTTTCTCTACAACAATTAAATACTGATCTTCAAAAATGATTTTCAGTTTCGGATGCAATAATTCCACGTTACCACGCGAACTGTTTACAACCACAAGATCGTTGGGTTGCAATGGCAAATTAAATTGTGTGCTAACTTTATCATTTACCATTACCTGTCGGTGTGCAAGCAAACCTTTTATCGAATTACGGCTCATTCCACCCATTTTGGCCAACAGAAAAGTCATCAATTCCACCGGTTCGGCAACTTTTAAACGGGTTTCTTTTGGAGCAGAAGGAGGAGTATTTTTTTTATATCTCATTTATTTCTTTGTTTTATGTCTGCCTGACTGTATTTATTCAGGTTTCGCGTTCCGCATTCGGCGTTTCGCATTGTGAGTTTATAAAATCCGTAAAATGGATTATCAGACTTTTTAACTTAATCAACCGATTGATTATCTTCTTTTTCCGTGAGTCGACCATTTTAAGGATTCTCAGCTTATTAACTAATTAAGCTCTTTCCGACAGCCAGAGCAGCATTTTCGCCATCAATAGCCGACGAAGTAATCCCGCCCGAATAACCCGAACCTTCACCTGCAGGGAAAAGTCCTTTTATATCGGGATGTTGACCTGTTTCGGGGTCGCGCGGAATGCGTACAGCCGATGAAGAACGCGTTTCAACCCCTACCACCACGGCATCGTTGGTAAGGTAGCCTTTCATTTTGCGGTCGAACTTTTTAAAACCTTCACGCAAGCGGGTCGAGATAAACTCGGGCAGCCAAAAATGCAAAGGAGATGAAATCAAGCCGGGCATGTATGAGCAATCGGGTAAATCGGCCGAAACTCTCCCTTTTACAAAATCAACCAATCGTTGAGCCGGCGCCTTTTGACCCATGCCGCCATTATTCAGAAACGCCAGGTTTTCAATATATTGCTGAAATTTCAAACCTGCCAACACCCCGAATTTTTTAAATTCTTCGGGAATATCTTCAGGCTGAATTTCAACAACTATGCCCGAGTTGGCATAAGGTGAATTACGCCGTGAAGCCGACATACCATTCACCACAATTTCGTTTGTACCACTTCCGGCAGGCACAATGCGACCGCCGGGACACATACAGAATGAATAAACGCCCCGTTCGTTCACCTGTTCAACCAGATTGTAACTTGCCGCCGGAAGATAGTCGTTACGTTCCTTGCTATGATACTGAATACTGTCAATCAATGCCTGCGGATGCTCAACACGCACGCCCATGGCAAAACCCTTAGGCTCGAGCGCTATGTTTTGACGATAAAGCATTTCGTAAATATCGTGAGCCGAATGTCCGGTTGCCAGGATCAAGGAATTTGCATTAAAAACTTCACCGCTTTCAGTTTTACAACCTTTTACGGCATTATTCTCTATGATTATTTCCACTAATTTTTGTCCGAAATGGATTTCGCCTCCGCTGTCTGTAATGGTTTTGCTTATATTTTCAACTATCAAAGGCAATTTATCGGAACCGATATGCGGATGTGCTTCGTACAAAATATCCTCGGCAGCGCCATGATATTGAAGAATCTCATAAATACGTTGAGCATTTCCTTTCTTTTTGGAACGGGTGTAAAGTTTTCCGTCCGAGAAAGTTCCGGCGCCGCCTTCGCCGAAACAATAATTCGATTCAGGATTGAACCCTTTATTCAAATTAAGCTTCGCAATGTCGTGTTTGCGATCATTGGCTTTTTTCCCCCGTTCGAGAATGATCGGCTTGAAACTTTGTTCAATTAATTTCAACGCGGCAAAAAGTCCGGACGGCCCCGCTCCTATCACCAAAACGGGTTCTTTATCCCCTACAAAAGGATAATTAAATCCGGCAACCTCATCTTTTGGGGCTTTTTCGTCAACATAAACCTCAACGGTTATATTTATTTTAGGTTGAAACGAACGGGCATCAATCGACTTTTTCAAAGTGCGCAAACGGGTAATTCGTTGTGGCGAAATTTCAAGTTTATCGGCAACCTGCTTGAGTAGTAAATCTTGTTTCTCGGCTTGCTCGGGTGAAAGTATAAGTTGTAGTTGGCTATGCATAAATGAATGAAATTGATTAAAATGCAAATATACGCAAAATAATTGCTTTTCATTTATTTATAAAGACGCCTGCCTATTAATAAATCGAGTGGCAGAATTCAAATTTATAAAAAAATATCACTGAATACTAACACTTTAATTTAATAATTTGCGTATATCATGGTTTAATATACCTAAACATATCGACCCGATTTATTTTTTTATAAATAGCTACACTCAAAAAGTAGAATACGAATGCACTGACAAAACCCATGATAACATCTACGAAATAATGCGCCTGAATATAAACTGTTGATGCCACCAATATCAAATATATCGGGAATAATAATTCAAAAACAAAATATTTTTTGTAACGGGCAATCATAATCATGATGATTGTGGAAATTCCTACATGTGAACTGGGAAAAGCAGCAGTTGGCCTCTCTCCTAACAATTGAGTATTTTCAACCAGATGATAAAAGTATCCTGAATTATCATGATTTGCCAACAACGTGTTATGATAATTAAAATAATATCCTACCTCCGGAAAATTTCCCGAAAGCACATTATCCATTCCAATCGCATAATAATAATACTGCGGACCTGCCGTCGGGAATATTATATAAATGATGTAATATAAATAAAAGGAGAAAAGTACGGTAAAAAAGAACAATCCAAAATATTTCGGATTAGCAAAATAAAAATATAAAGCGGTTCCGATTATTAATGGATAGTATAAAAAATAACCCATATTCATCAACTCGCTGAACCATAACTGAGTGAAGTGTTTTGAAAAAACAAAAGCCGGTTGAAAACCAAAAATACTTTGTTCAAAATTCGCTAATATAAAATCAAAATTCGGAAGCGCCCTGTTTATTTCGTAAGTTTCAGGATACCAGTACGAAAGCAACCCGCCAAGAAATGCTACACGCAAAATACGAATTATCCACCCATCTTTGATGTTGTTAACGTAAGCCAATGCTATAATAATGCAGGCTATTATTAACCTGTATTTCAGTAATTCAAAACCGCTATAAGTTCCGTATCTTGTTATTACGATGATTAACGATGTAATCAATATATAGGCAAAAGTCAGCTTTTCTACCGTTAAATACCTAATATTTGGAACTTTTAATCTATAATTCATGACCAACTTTTAATAAAATTGTATTTAACGGATAACTCACAAAACAATGGCATCAATTCGGCAATTATTCTGAAACTTTTTTATAATTCATCTTATTTCTATTTTGACACATTAGTTATATGTCGTCCCTTCTGGACTTTAAGGGTGATTTGTCTTCCTGTTTTTACCAATATGCTCGTGCATTAGGCGTTCTATGTCGCAGGAAAAAACGGAGGATTTCTCTTTCGCCAGTCCGCCTGAAAGGCTAAGCGTTAAACAAATAGAAAGTAAAAACATTAAGTGCAGTAAAATTATAAAATATATTTAATTAAAAAATAGTTTCTTCTATATTTTTTAAAGAAAAAATGTAACTACTCAGCACTTCCAAAAAAGGATCAATAGTTATTAGCCACGGCAAGGATTGCCAAGAAAGGATTTTGATTATTCTTTTTGGCAGTTTGCGAGATAGAATGAATTTGACAATAAGTTTCTGCACCCTTTTGGGTTTTAAACATACCGCTTACCTTTTGTTTTACTTTTAAATTTCTGACGGCTCTTTCGGAAGCATTATTTTCGTACGGAACGTCAGGATCGAAAAGGAACTTAAATACAAACTCTTTGTATTCTTTATTAAGGCAATAATCTTTTGATGCAGATTATCGGTACAGATTGAAAGTAATTTTTTGAATTTATCTAAAATTGAATTGCGGTCGATATTCTCCCACGATGCAACTACTCAGCACCCTAATAAATTTGATAATAATCAGCCATTTAGTTGATTGTTATGAATTGAAACTCTTTGCCGCGACGGTGCTAAACCTGCCTGCCACCGGCAGATATGAATTTAAGGTCAAGGCGCACGAAGCAGCGAAAATACGGAGTCCGCCAAGGCGGGATGAGTAGTTTTTTATGTGAGTGCAACGCTGAAATGGACGTTTTCCTGCAAACACTCCATAATAAGAAAAGCCGTTTCCCTATAACGGAGAACGGCTTTATTCTTTTTTTTTTGAGCCTCTTGTCGGATTCGAACCAACGACCCCGAGATTACAAATCACGTGCTCTGGCCAACTGAGCTAAAGAGGCAAGTGGATAAGCCCCCTACATCGCACCGCTACAACCAAATACCCTTGCTGCGGTCAAGCCCTGGGGGAGTTCAATGGGAGCTGGTCGTGTAGGACTTATCCGGCGACAAAAGTAACGCTTTTTCCTGAACTGGCAAGGGTTATCTTAATTTATTTCCCTTCAAATGCTTTAGCCTATTCATTTTCAGAAAGCTATTGTAAAAAATATTTTTCAGTAATTAAAGAAAATGATTGAATAATGCCGGTTCATAAGTTGTAAGATAAGTTTATACATAAAATGCTAAAACAAAAAATATCAGCAAATTATAAAAACATCATTCTCTTTGTGTAATTTTTGGATTTAAACCTGTAATTTTGGAGGGTAATATGAAGTTTATAATGACACCCGAAACTCAAAGATTCATACTTGAACATTCGCTTGATGATGTACGGCAATTAGCGCTTCAATCGGCGCGTTTTCCACAGATTGATATGGCTTTAGCCCTCCGGCAAATAACAGGCAGGCAGAAAGTTAAACTAAAAATCCCGTTGTTCTACAACCATCCGGATATTTTATATCCCAAACAACTTTCATTGGAGCAATCTTCATCTGAATCAACGGCTAAGTATAAATCAAGCTGTTGCGAAGGTGGAAGTTTTGCAGACCTGACCGGCGGATTCGGAATTGATTGCTATTTCATTTCAAGAAATTATGCTCAAGCATCTTATGTGGAACGAAATACTGAATTGTGTGAAATAGCCAGACATAACTTTGATATTTTAGGCGCTGAAAACATCCGGGTTTTCAACAGGCAAAGCGAAGACTTTCTGAAGGAAATGAGTCCGGTTGATTTGATTTATCTCGATCCGGCACGCAGAAATCAGGCAGGAAATAAGGTGGTTTTGCTTTCAGATTGTGAACCGAATGTGGCCGAATTATTGCCTTTGCTATTAACAAAAGCGGAAAATGTGCTGATAAAACTTTCCCCTATGCTTTATATTACCCTGGCTTTAAAAGATTTACCGAATACGAAAGAAATCCACATTATTTCGGTAGATAACGAATGTAAAGAAATATTATTCCTGATTCATGGTAAGGTCGGACAAAAAATAATGATTAAAACTGTCAACTTACTTAAAAATAAAGCTAATCAGATTTTTAATTTTGAAGAACAAGAGGAGAAAAGGGCTCAAGTTGATTATACTTCAGAATTGCTTCAATATTTATACGAGCCCAACAGTTCAGTCATGAAATCGGGAGCATTTAATCTGGTAGCCGAACGTTTCGGCTTAAAAAAATTACATAAAAATACACATTTATATACTTCCAACGAATTAATGCCCGATTTTCCCGGGCGAATATTTTTAATTGAATCGGTTTGCGGAAGTACGAAACATGAAATCAAAAATTTACGATTGAATACTCCCCAAGCGAATATTACGGTACGAAATTATCCTTTGACAGTGAATGAGTTTCGTAAAAGAACAGGGATACGCGATGGAGGCGAACTCTATATATTTGCCTGTAAATTAGTTAATGATGTAAATGCAATTGTCCAATGCAAAAAGATTCAATAATTTCACACCCTCTTTATGTCAATAAATACACCTTTATGTCAATAAAATTGAAGAGTTTTGTGATACAATTATTTAGTGTTTGCAAGAAAACACCGAGTTTTCTTGCAAACACTAAATATAAAAGGCGGCAAAACAATTAATCAAACAACAAATTTATAGTATCCCCTAACCCTGACAAGCCGGAGTTAAAAAGGTAGAACAGGAATTACGTAAAATTTGCAAACTTTATGGGATAGGAGCTCCGGGGCATCCCAACCAATTGAACAATTCAAGCTCCTTTTATATCCTTACAACAGTTTCAGTTGCAACCTTTTTCTTGACAAATCGACCTCCAGCACCCTTACTTTTACATGCTGGTGCAGCGAAACTACTTCTGCGGGATTAGAAATAAATTTATCCGACATATTGGAGATATGCACCAAACCATTCTCTTTGATACCCACATCCACAAAAGCGCCGAAATTAGTGATATTAGTAATAATTCCAGGCAATTCCATACCTATTCGCAAGTCGTTGATGGTTTTTATGGCCGGATCAAACTCGAACACTTTCACCCCTTCACGCGGATCCCGTCCAGGTTTTTCCAACTCCTGCAAAATGTCGTTCAATGTTAGCAATCCTACTTTATCCGTTATATATTTTTGTTTATCAATACTTTGTATTAATGTTTTATTGTGTATTATCTCACTGACTTTAGTTTTCAGGTCTTTTGCCATGTTTTCGACAATGGCGTAACTTTCGGGGTGAACAGCCGTATTATCAAGCGGATTGTCAGAACCGGGGATGCGAAGAAAACCGGCACATTGTTCAAAGGTTTTTACACCCATTTTGGGAACCTTCATCAATTGTTTACGGTTTTTAAATTCCCCGTTTTCAGTACGGTAATTCACAATGTTTTGCGCCAGCTGCGGTCCAAGTCCTGAAATATAGGTCAATAAATGTTTGCTGGCGGTATTGAGGTTCACTCCTACCCTGTTCACTGCATTTTCCACTGTTTGATCCAGGGCTTTTTTTAATTGAGCTTGATCCACATCGTGCTGATACTGTCCCACGCCGATAGATTTTGGATCTATTTTTACCAATTCTGCCAGCGGATCCATCAACCGGCGACCAATGGAAATCGCTCCACGCACCGTTACATCATAATCGGGAAATTCGTCGCGTGCTGTTTTCGAAGCCGAATATATGGAAGCGCCATTTTCGCTTACTACAAAAACCTGCACTTCACGGTCGTAACGGATATTCTGAATGAAATGCTCGGTTTCGCGGCTTGCTGTTCCATTTCCGATAGCAATAGCCTGTATATCATAAGCTTCTACCATTTTCTGTATCTTTCGCGTCGCTTGTGAATGCTCCTGCTGAGGAGGATGCGGGTAAATAGTTTCGTTGTGTAACAAATTTCCCTGTGCATCGAGGCAAACCACTTTACATCCTGTGCGGTATCCAGGATCAATGCCCAAGGTTCGTTTTTGTCCCAAGGGCGGAGCAAGGAGTAATTGCCGCAGGTTTTCGGCAAAAACACGAATGGCTTCGGCATCGGCTTTGGCTTTACTTTCGGCGGCAAATTCGGTTTCAATACCTGGCTTCAACAATCGTTTATAAGCATCTTTCACTGCTTCACACACCAGATCGGAAGAAGCATTATTGCTTTTTACAAAAATACGCTCCAGTTTTTCAACGCAATGTTCATCGTTGGGGCCGATATTGACGCGTAAAAATCCTTCGGCTTCGGCGCGACGCATAGCCAGTAAACGATGCGACGAGCAACGGCTCAGTTTTTCGTTCATATCGAAATAATCGCGGTATTTTTGTGCTTCCTCTTCTTTTCCTTTGATGACTTTTGATGAAATAACAGCCTCGTAACCGAATATCTTACGTATGGAATTACGGGCAGCTTCGCTTTCGTTGATCCACTCGGCCATAATATCTTTTGCTCCGTTCAGAGCATCGCCCACATTTTCCACTTTGTCCTTCACAAAAGGCTGAGCCATGCGTTCCACGTCATTAGAATTTTGGGCCATGATCATTTTTGCCAAAGGTTCCAATCCTTTTTCACGGGCAATTTCGGCGCGTGTGCGCCGCTTGGGTTTGTATGGCAGGTAAATATCTTCGAGTTCGGTGGAATTCCAGCAATTTTCGATACGTGTTTTCAGTTCTTCCGTTAGTTTTCCTTGTTCGTCGATGGTGCTGAGAATGGTTTCTTTGCGCTTTTCCAACTCACACAGTCTATCATATTGTTCTTTGGTTTCGGCTAACTGAACCTCGTCCATGCCTTCTGTCATTTCTTTGCGATAACGACTAATAAAAGGTATTGTTGCTCCTTCATCGAACAACTGAATGGCATGGCGGATTTGTTTTTCGGAGAGTTGAAGAGAAAGTGAAATAAGTTTTATAAATTGAGGAAGAGAAGAAATCATGAGAGTTCTTGTATGAATTATGAATTTAAAATTTATATTATAAAATATAATGTTTCAGTCGATTAACAACCATATCGTTTGATTTAATTAAGCAAAGAATAAAATTTTTCAATGGTCATTTTATTTAAATATTGTATTAACTAAGGCTCGAGTTTTTAATCTGTTGGATTCAATATGTTTATATTTTAAGCCGTTATGGAGAGTTACAGTCATCAATGCAAGATTTTAAAAACCAATTCCTTCATTAATTCACCATCTTCTACCCCATTGCTTTCTATTCCTTTGCTTCTTGCATCCGTTTCACGAATCCAGGTGATTATATTCATGGTTTTCCAGGCGCCAAAAACCTGCGCCGCCTTTTGGTAATCTTTTACAAAATAAGGATTGATCTTCAGTTCATTTGCCACAACCCCCTGACTTTTATCCGGCAAGTAATGATACATCATCAGGTTACCAAAAAAGCTGAATAACTGGGGCAAAACCATTTGCATGGGATTGGCTTTTTTGTTATCGGCAAAATATCGGACAATCCGGTTAGCTTTCAACACATTTTTATTAATCAGAGCAGCTTGCAGTTCAAATACATTGAAATCTTTACTGATTCCGATATTTTTTTCGACATGTTCGGGTGTAATACGCTTGGTATCTGCTGGTTTTGTAAGCAATAGTTTATCAAGCTCGTTGGCCACCTTGCTTAAATCGGTTCCTAAAAATTCAGTGAGCATAACGATAGCTTTTTCGTCCACCGTCACATTTTTGTTTCTGGCATATTCACTAATCCACGCCCCCATTTCATAATCGCGCAGTTTTTCGGATTCAAACACGATACCCGATTTTGCAATATCCTGTACCCATTTTTTCCGTTTATCGGGCGTTCCGTATTTATAACAAAAAACCAGGATAGTAGACTGCGAAGGCTTATTAATGTAGTATTGCAATGGTTCCCAATCTTTTATCAACTGGGCTTCTTTGACAATGACCACCTGAAACGGCGACATCATTGGATAACGTTTGGCTGCATTCACAATAGAAGTCATGTCGGTATCTTTTCCATAAACCACCGTCAAATCGAACTCACGCTGACTCTCGTCCAATACATCATTTTGCATGTAATCCGAAATCTGATCGATATAATAAGGTTCTTCGCCCATTAGCAAGTAAATGGGTTTATAAACATTTCTTCGTAATTCCGAAAAAATCTGATCGTATGATGTGCCTTGTTTTGCCATTTATGTCAGTAAAAAAAATACTTATACCTGCCCTGATAGGCTTAAAAGAGAGAAAAATCAGTTGAATAAGTCAATATCAAGTAAATGCGAAATGCGGAACAAATTTTCTACTCAAACCTCAGATGCTTAATTGTTTTACTATTATGCATTATCGAAGATAGCGATTTTACGCCAATTTTGATATGTTCTTCTACAAAATTAGCGGTTACCTTTTTATCACTCTCGGCTGTTTTCACTCCATCGGCCTGCAAGGGCATATCCGAAACAAGTAATAAAGCTCCTATTGAAATCCCATTGTGGAAAGCAACAGAAAACAAAGTAGCTGTCTCCATATCGATGGCCATGGCACGCGTAGCCCGAAGATAATCTTTGAACTTTTCATCATGCTCCCATACCCGGCGGTTGGTTGTATAAACCGTTCCTGTCCAGTAATCCTTACCAAAGTCGCGAATGTTCGAAGAGACGGCACGTTGGAGGCTAAATGCGGGAAGCGCCGGAATTTCAGGTGGAAAATAATCGTTTGAGGTACCTTCGCCCCGAATAGCAGCGCTGGGAAGGATGTAATCGCCAATAGCGTTTTTGTCGCGCAAACCACCACATTTACCAAGAAAAAGTACCGCTTTAGGTTGTATTGCCGTAAGCACATCCATAATTAATGCCGCATTTGGGCTTCCCACACCAAAATTAATAATCGTGATTCCTTCGGCAGAAGCATTGGGCATGGTTCCATCTTTGCCTAACACCGGAACATTATACCATTGGGCAAATAAATCGACGTAGTTATTAAAATTAGTAAGTAATATATATTCGGTGAAATCTTCAAGCGGTCGTTTAGTATATCGGGGTAGCCAGTTTTCAACTATTTCAAATTTTGTTTTCATGTTCTGTAATTTTATACTCGTAGATTTAGTAACTTCGCATTTTAATTCAAAATACAGTTTTATAAGTGGAAACAAAAATACTAAAAAATGTGGCAATTAAATCTACCGGTATATAATTTTCGTGTAAAGAAACAAGATAATAAGTCCTTAATATTTGATAATCAACGAAAAAAATATGTTGCGCTTACACCTGAAGAATGGGTCAGACAGCATTTTTTACGCTACATAATCGAAGAAAAAGGTTATCCGGCGGCGCTGTTGGCTGTGGAAAAGCAGCTGAATATAAACGGATTAAAACGACGTTGCGATGCTATTTTGTATAACTACGATGCGGAACCAATCGCAATTATTGAATTCAAAGCGCCCAACATCCCGATTTCTCAGGAAACTTTTGATCAGGCTGCCGTTTATAATTCGATGCTTCGGGTCAGTTATTTAATAATCAGTAACGGGCTTACCCATTACTGTTGTAAAGTTGATTTTGTCAATTCAAAATACAGTTTTTTTCAGGAAATTCCTGATTTCAAGTACTTGCTCACGATTAAATAAGCTCCTCTCCTGTTAAATATTGTAAATTCAGACTCTAAAATTCTTATCTTCCTCATTTATTAAGGTCAAAAATACAAAATATAACAGTTTTGTAACATCTCGGTTAAGTTTCTTAAATTACTTATTATCAAAAATATAAATAACATAATCAATCTGTGAAAAGTTAAATAGTTGCATTTACATCAACTTTTAACTCAAAATGTTTGGAAAACATGTTGTAAAACATGTATTTTTGCATCGTCATAAAGAAATTATTTTTTATGGCAAGTTAACTCGAACAAAGAATGCCTTGAAGAAAAAATCATAGAGGAATTCTCTGTTCGTTTTTTTATAGGTATAAAAAAGATTGTTTTACTAAATTTTTAAAAGGCATGAAAAAAAATGATTATTGTTTTGAATGTTTCAGTCAAACACAGTTGCGAAATGGATTTTCTCGCCACTGAATAATTTATTGAAATGTAAAAAAAGGAATTGATTATAATTCTGCTTTTAAATTTTATAGTTTATTCTTCTCTAAATATAAAACGGACTTGATGTAGCGTTTTATTGAAATTAAAAGGTTTTTAAATAGGTATTAAAGGATTATTAATTAAATTAGGTATTAAGTTATGAAAAAGATTTTAGTTTTAGCTATAATAGCAATAGCAACAGTTAGCAATAGTTTTGCGTTGGATTTAAACGAATACAAAGTGTTTTACAAATTAAACGATGAGAAAACTTTCAACTCGCTTGTTCGTTATTTGGATGTAACCGATGAACAGGAAGAAAAGTTGAAATATGTATTTTCATTAACCGAAAACAAGATGAAAAACGCCTTGGACAAGGAAAATGAAATTGCAGCAGAAAAAGCCATGTGGTTTAACCTTGGAAATGCAAAAATTATATTGTCGGAAGAACAATATAAAAAATACTTGACTACCATTAACCTTTCGGTTTATGTAAACAATCAAGAATTTTATGCTGAAAAATAACAACCGCTAAATTCATTCGATAACATCAAGTTATCGAATGAATTATAAATAATTGTGGGAGCGCTCGTTATGTAGCGCTCCCGCTTTTTTTTGATTATATGCCAACATACTCACGGGTAACTTAAAATCACTCCGTTGGTATTTACATCCATTCTTCCTGTAAAACATCTCCTTTTACGCTAATTACCACAGCTTTAACAGGAATTTTCTTCCCTGCTTCGGCAATGGCTTTTTGGGCTAATCCAAGCAATCCTCCGCAGCAGGGAACTTCCATAATTATAACCGTGAGCGTGTTGATATTGGAGCGTAAAATCATGGTTTTCAATTTTTCAACATAAGCTTCTTTGTTTGAATCGAGTTTCGGACAAGCAATAGCCAGTGTTTTTCCGGCAAGGAAGCGGTTGTGGAAATCGGCATAACTGAACGCCACGCAATCGGCAGCCAAAACAACATCCGCGGCACGGAAATAGGCGGCTTCAGGATTGAGTAAATGCAACTGTACAGGCCACTGACGCAATTGTGAAAGATTTTCGCTTGCCGAAGTCGGCGTATTCGCCATTTTAAAGCTTGCAGCAAGCGGTTTTGCCGCTCCGAATGACATTTCCCTGCTTCCGGGACAACCACCTGCAGAATGGCTGTGTCTAACAGGCGCTACAGCTGATTTCGAAGCATATCCCGCTCCATCAGGATGATGAACCTGTGCAAAGTCAATTTGGATACCATTGGCGCGTAAATAACCGATGCCTTGTTTCAGGTAATCCGCCTCGCCATGCTCTTTCAGATGTTTCAGGTGAGCAATAATGGTTTTTTCGCCTTTCGGAATCATGCGCTGAATAGTTGCAATTTCGTCGTAAGCTTCAGCTTCACGTTCTTCCAAGGTGATAGCTCCGACCGGACAATCACCGATACAAGCGCCTAATCCATCGCAATACAATTCGCTTACTATACGGGCTTTATCATCTATCATTTGAAGTGCGCCTTCATGGCATCCGTGAACGCACGCTTCACAACCATTGCAAAGTTCTTCGTCTATTTTTATAATCGTTCGCTTCATTCTTACTTCGTATGTATTTGCCTTCGGCAATATTAAATCGTAAATGGCTAAATGGCAAATTACTTAATCATTGTCAGCAGCATTTTAAATTGTTCGGTAGCTATTACGGCGTGACGGATATTAGCAGGCATGATAATACTTTCCCCTACATTTAACTCGAAAGATACGCCATCAATAACCACCTCGCCCGTTCCATCAAGCACCTGCACAATAGCATCGTAAGGAGCAGTGTGCTCGCTCAGAAATTCACCCTTATCGAAAGCAAACAACGTTACATTGCCTTTATCATTGCGAATAATGATTTTACTAACTACGGAACCTTCGGCATAAGCCACTTTGTCAGTCATGCGGAATTTCTCAGCAGTCGGGAATGCTTTATTTTCGCTTTTAGGTTGAAATTTAAACTCATTCATAATATTTATATTTTTTACGAAAATTATTTGATTTTGTATTTATAACAATTCAGCCTGATATTTCTATTGTTGAACGCAGATTAATCCGTATTTTTGCAGCAAATCAATTGATTACGCTGCAAAAGTACCATTACAGAAACTTTTAAAGTGTAACAATTGTTACACTCACAAAAATAATTGAAAGAAAATATACCAGGGACATGCGACTTCCAAGTCGCCTGAAATTTTATTCTATGTTTTTATCCAGCCACATAGAAGTCGCTCGCGTCCCTTACTTACATGAAGAAATATGACCAAGAATAGTAACCCCGAATGGACTGGTTTCGAGCATCTGAAAGAGGATAAACTGTTTCCAGCAGATTTGAAATACTCGATTAAAAACTACCCGAAAAATAATTTAATTCTTCGTCAAGGGGACTTGTGCGATGCTCTTTATATCCTGATGTCGGGTTCGGTAAAAACGGAAATGATAACCGAAAACGGAAATCTGCTGGGTATTGAAATTATCAATGCTCCCCGCCCACTCGCTCCTGCTTTTCTTTTTTCAGGAAATAACCGTTTTCCGGTAGATGTAACGACACTTGAAGATGTCGAAATATTGAAAATCCCGAAAAAGGAAGTCGTGCGATTAATGACCACACAACCGGACTTTATGCAACAATTCCTGACGCACAATGCCAACCGGACACAGTTTTTGACAAACAGGCTGCAACTGTTATCCATCAAAACAATCAAGGGTAAAATAGCCCACTTTCTGCTCGAACAAACGAATGAACACGGTAGTACATTCACCTTAAACCGGAACCAGACTGAACTGGCAGATTTTTTTGGAGTCGCCCGGCCATCTTTAGCACGAAGCCTGTCGGAAATGATTCAGGATGGAATAATCCGTATAGACAAAAAAGAATATACAGTTTTGAATAAAAAGAAGTTACGTGATTTTCTTGTATAGGTATCTGTAACTACTCAGCGCCCTTTATTCTTATAACATTTTGATTTTCAGTTTGACTTTGTCAAACTGAAAATCAAAACGCGGTATAGATAATATACTCTTGCGAACTTACGATTTAATTTTTTTCTTTATCGGGAGGACTTGAATTTTCATTTTCGAAAATGACTGAATCCTGTTTAGCCGACATTTTTAAACACAAACCAACAATAGTCAACAGTCCACCAATAAGCATATAAGTTTGGGACTCTTCCCTGCTTTGGGCTTGTTGAAACTTCTCAATTCGCAAATTCGAATAATCGCCCGAATCATCATTCCCACCCGACAGGGTTTGTTCAGATTCCGAAGGGTCACATTGCTTAGGTTGATTCAGAAAATATTGCAAGCATCCAAATACAAACACTAAACATCCAATGACCATAATTAAAGTGAAAAAAAATTTTAGTTTCATTTTCTTTGTATTTAAGCATTTATGACTATAATTCTTCTTTCGTCCTTTTTAACTGCTACATCTTATTGTTTCGTTTGGTCTTACAACTGACAGGTTTCAAAAACCTATTGGGTGTAAAATAAACATTCAGTTCAATGGTTTTCAAATCAGAAATTTAATATTTTGTTAAATTAGCACATCCTTATTTATCGGGAACAAAAAAATAACTGCGGTTTTAAGATAAAACGCTTTTTTGTAATTTTTTGTTTACCAAATAATTGATATTAATTTCAATAATCTTCGTTATTTATGGAAAAAAGCTTTATTTTCCATACAAATGTAAAAAATATAAAAATTATACACAATACCTATTTCAAAATTCTGCATTGAATTATTTGTTTTTTTGTAATAAACTTACAATTTTTTGTGGTGAACTGCATTTTTTAACGCTACATCCCACAATAAATTTTTAACACTTTGTTGTCTTTCCTCTATAAATCTAACAAGATTTTTATTTGACCCGCTTATAAATCGTATATTTTTATGTAAGTTTGTATAACCATAAACTCATTTATTTCATGCGTCTAAACAGCCTATCCATACTGAATTACAAAAATATAAGCGAAGCGGAATTAAACTTTTCACCTAAAATCAACTGTTTTATTGGCGACAACGGTATGGGAAAAACCAATTTGTTGGATGCAATCTATTTCCTTTCGTTTTGTAAAAGCCATTCCAATGCTGTTGATTCACAGAATATTTTACACGATGCGGATTTTTTCCTGCTTCAGGGGCAATACGTTTTAGACGAAAACATGGAGGAAATATACTGTGGGATGAAACGCAAACAAAAAAAACAATTCAAGCGTAATAAAAAAGAATACGAACGACTTTCCGATCATATTGGACTTCTTCCATTGGTCTTGGTATCGCCCGATGATTCTGTTTTGATTTCGGAAGGCAGCGAAGAGCGGCGAAAATTTATGGATGGTGTAATTTCTCAATTCGATAACACTTACCTGCAAAATTTAATACAATACAATAATGCATTACGGCAACGAAATGCGTTGTTAAAATCTGAAAATCAGGTTGACATCTCCTTGTTTGAAATATGGGAAGATCAAATGGCGCTGCATGGCAGCTATATTTACGAACAGCGAAAAAATTTTTTAAATGAATTTGTGCCGATTTTCCAGGAAATTTATACAAAAATATCCGGTGGACACGAATTGATAAGCTTAATTTACCAATCGCAACACGACAACCACGATATAAAAGCCCGCATGAGCGAAACCCGTGAACGCGACCGCATATTGGGTTATTCAACCCAGGGTATACACAAAGATGAACTGGAAATGCTACTCGACGAATATCCCATAAAAAGGGTCGGTTCACAAGGCCAAAATAAAACTTACCTCATTTCGCTGAAATTAGCGCAATTCAATTTCCTGAAACGTGAATATAATTTTTCACCCTTACTCCTACTCGATGATATTTTTGATAAACTCGATTCCAAACGTGTAAAAGAAATTATTCAATTGGTGTCGAGTGAAACCTTCGGGCAAATTTTTATAACGGACACCAATCGCGAACATCTTGACAAACTCCTTCTCCAACTCGGACAAGATGCAACAATTTTTACGGTACAAAATGGTGAAATTTCGCAACAATAAGTTACAGAACGTCAAAGTCTGTTGACAAAAACCCTCAATACTATTTTACTCTCCGTATAATATTAATAGTTTTATATATTTATTACTGAATAATATTTTAGAAAATATTATCACAGAAACGAATATATAAATTATTATAAAACAAATATATAAAAAAATATTTGGGAAACTTTAATAATATAATATAAAAAAAGTGGGCTTAGTTGTTGCATTAATAAGAAATATTACCTAACATTGCAGTCCGATTTGATCAATAAAAAAATCGAAAGAATAAAACATATATTATAATTCAATTAAAAATATTTACCGTGGAAAGAAAAGCCTATACACCTGAAGAAATTAAAGAAGCATCATTTAAATTTTTCAATGGGGATGATTTAGCGACTAAAGTATGGTCGACCAAATATGCTTTAAAAGATTCATTTGGCAAAGTATATGAACTGACACCCGATGACATGCATTGGAGATTAGCCAGAGAAATTGCCCGAATAGAAAAGAAATACCCGAATCAGCTTACCGAAGACGTACTTTTCGAACTTTTCCGCAATTTCAGGTACATTGTTCCGCAAGGAAGTCCGATGACCGGTATTGGAAACGATTATCAGGTTGCTTCTTTGTCGAATTGTTTTGTAATCGGATTTGACAACGATGCAGATTCTTACGGCGCTATTATAAAAATAGACGAAGAACAGGTGCAATTGATGAAACGTCGCGGTGGCGTCGGACACGATTTGTCTCATATTCGTCCGAAAGGCTCGCCTGTAAAAAATTCGGCGCTCACATCTACCGGTATTGTTCCTTTTATGGAACGTTATTCCAACTCCACCCGCGAAGTTGCACAAGATGGACGTCGTGGAGCGCTGATGTTGAGCGTTTCAATTAAACATCCTGATTCCGAATCATTTATAGATGCCAAAATGGAATCGGGTAAAATAACAGGAGCCAATGTTTCGGTAAAAATTCATGATGATTTCATGGAATCTGCCTTGTCAAATAAGCCTTATATACAACAATACCCCACTCAATCTGAAAATCCGTGGTATAAAAAAGAAGTTGATGCCAATGCGATATGGAAAAAAATAGTTCACAATGCATGGCAATCGGCTGAACCGGGAGTTCTTTTCTGGGATACAATTATACGCGAATCGGTTCCTGATTGTTATGCCGATTTAGGATACAAAACTGTTTCGACCAACCCTTGCGGCGAAATTCCGCTTTGTCCCTATGACAGTTGTCGCCTTTTAGCCATTAATTTATATTCTTATGTGCAAAATCCTTTTACACCACAAGCTTATTTCGATTTTGACTTATTCTCAAAACATGTAGGTCTGGCACAACGAATCATGGACGATATCATTGATTTGGAAATGGAAAAAATTGAAAAAATAATGGCGAAAATTGAGTCTGACCCCGAAGATGATGATATTAAACTAACTGAATCTCAACTTTGGCAAAAGATCAAAGAAAAAACATCGCAGGGACGTCGCACAGGCGTGGGAACAACCGGCGAAGGAGATATGCTGGCAGCTTTAGGATATCGTTATGGAACAGATGAAGCAACCGATTTTTCCGAAAAAGTGCATAAAGCGGTTGCTTTGGCTGCTTATCGCTCGTCAATAAATATGGCGCGCGAACGGGGCGCTTTCAACATTTACGATCCAAAACGTGAAGAAAACAACCCCTATATTCAACGTTTGCGTGAAGCCGATCCGGAGCTTTACAATGATATGGTGAAATACGGTCGGCGGAATATTGCTTGTTTAACGATAGCTCCTACAGGTACAACCAGCATTATGACTCAAACAACTTCGGGCATTGAACCTGTGTTTATGCCGGTTTATACCCGTCGCCGTAAAGTTAATCCAAACGATAAGAATGTTCATATTGATTTTGTTGATGAAAATGGAGATTCATGGGAGGAATATGTTGTTTTCCATCATAAATTTGTTACCTGGATGGAAGCAAACGGATATTCAACCACCAAACATTACAGCAAAGATGAAATTGAAGTATTGGTTTCTAAATCGCCCTATTACAAAGCGACAGCCAATGATGTGGATTGGTTGAAAAAAGTTCAAATGCAAGGACGAATCCAAAAATGGGTAGACCATTCAATCAGTGTTACTATCAATTTACCGAACGATGCATCGGAAGAATTAGTTGGCAAACTATATGTGGAAGCATGGAAATGCGGTTGCAAAGGGGTTACCGTGTACCGCGATGGTTCAAGAGCCGGAGTTTTGATTGCATCTGTTGATAAGAAAGACGAAAAGAAAGATGAAAAAACAATATGTTTCCCTTACGAAGAAGGTCATTTGATCCGTCCAAAAGAACTGGAATGCGACGTGGTTCGTTTCCAGAATGCAAAAGACAAATGGATTGCATTCGTAGGATTAAAAGATGACCGTCCCTATGAAATATTCACCGGTCTGGCGGACGATGATGAAGGTATTGTTTTACCTAAAACAGTAACCAAGGGTAAAATTATTAAAACCATTGATGAAAACGGAAATAAAGGCTATGATTTTCAGTTCTCGAATAAAAGGGGATATAAAACAACCATCGAGGGACTAAACTATAAATTCGATAAAGAATTCTGGAATTATGCCAAACTTATTTCCGGCGTTTTGCGCTACGGAATGCCTATTGATCAGGTTATTAAATTGGTTTCAGGGTTACAGCTCGACAGTGAATCCATCAATACATGGAAAGTGGGCGTTGAACGCGCCTTGAAAAAATACATACCCGATGGAACCCATATCAAGGAACAAAACTGTCCTTCGTGCGGACAGAAGTCTTTAGTTTACCAGGAAGGTTGTATGACTTGTAAAAATTGCGGTTATTCAAGATGCGGATGATCATTATTCTTTTTAATATAAAGCGGGTACAAATGTGCTCGCTTTTTTGTTGATTTGATATATTATCGGAGATACTACCGTTGCGCTAATCACGTTTTTCGGTTGTTTCAAATACGCATTGAACCGTGAAAGAAACGGTTAGACGCTGATTACGCTTATCTTTCGATGAATCAGGCATGAACAGAACAGCAACTCATCCGATGACTCCAAGTCATCGGATGAGTAACCGCTGTGATTGCAACCGGCAAAACATTATTAACACAGACACCACATTAACATATAATTCGTATATTTGCAAACAAAATATTATTATATGAGAAAAATACTTACTCTTTGCTTGCTTTTCTCTGTTTCCCCTCTCCTTTGGGCACAAAATGCATCCGCAACATTCAGCAATAACGTTAATAATTTTTTTAAACCTGTCTTATACTATTTAGATAAAGTGTTATTTTGGGATCCGTTTGCAGCAATGGGTTTAGAATTAGGCGTAAAAATTCCCTTTATAATTATCTGGTTGATTTTCGGGGCAATATTTTTTACTATTTATTTCCGGTTTATCAATTTTCGCGGTTTTAAACATGCCATTGAGCTGGCCATGGGAAAATACGACAAAGATGGAAACGATGGTGAAATATCACATTTCCAGGCTATTGCAACAGCTTGCGCCTCCACGGTCGGGTTGGGAAATATTGCAGGCGTAGCCGTAGCAATTTCTTTAGGTGGACCTGGAGCAACTTTCTGGTTAATTATTGCCGGATTACTGGGTATGAGCACTAAATTCACCGAATGTACCTTGGGGGTAAAATACAGAAAAATCAATGCCGATGAAACCGTTTCGGGTGGACCCATGTATTATTTACGTGACGGGTTGGCCAAAAAAGGCTGGAAACGAACGGGAAAATTCTTAGCCGTTTTATTTGCTATTTTCGCAAGCATTGGGGCTTTTGGCATTGGTAACATGTTTCAGTCCAATCAGGTAGTGGCTCAAACTATTATTACTTTCCCTGCTTTGGATGGTTACCAAATCTGGTTGGGAATACTGATTGCCATACTGGTAGGCATCGTCATCATAGGTGGAATAAAAGGCATCGCCAATGTAAACGATAAACTTTTTCCCATCATGGCTATCCTTTATATTATTTCTTGCCTGACGGTTATCGGTGTTAATTACCAACATATCGGCGATGCTTTCGGATTAATTTTAAATGGAGCTTTCAATGCCGATGCTGCCAAAGGCGGCTTTGTAGGCGTAATGATTATCGGGTTTCGCAGAGCTGCTTTCTCAAACGAAGCCGGCATCGGTTCGGCGGCTATCGCCCACTCCACCGTAAAAACCCAGAAACCTGTAACCGAAGGTTTAGTTGCTCTGCTCGAACCATTTATCGATACGGTGGTAATTTGCACAATGACGGCGCTGGTAATCATAGTTACAGGGCTTTACAATAATCCGGATAATTTAGCTGGAACCGAATTGACTTCCGCTGCATTTTCTACCGTTTCGTCCTGGTTTCCGTATTTATTGCTTCCAACAATTATTTTATTCGCCTACACAACCATTATTTCATGGTCGTATTATGGCGTAAAAAGCTTTGACTTTCTGGTTGGCAACGCCTGTGAAAAACGCTTTGGCAAACGAATTTATGCCACCCGGTTGTACCAGATAATATTTTTGATAATCACAGCTCTTGGTTCTGTTTTAAGCCTGAGTGCCTTGGTGGATTTTTCCGATATGTTGGTTTTGTCTATGGCAGTCCCAAACATTATCGGATTATTGATCCTTGCCCCGGAAGTCAGAACTGAACTGAACGAGTATATGAAATGGCTGAAAACTGAAAAGATGAAAAAATAAACACGAGACGAGTTCCTTGTAACCTTTAAAAAACAATTATTTTCACATGAAAAACCAACTCACACAAAATATCGTTGTAAGTAAAAAGCAAACTGCCGAGCATTTAGGTTCGGGATTACTGCCGGTTTTTTCAACTCCGGCGCTTGTAGCTTTTATGGAAAACACCGCCATGAAACTGATAGAACTACCCGAAGGAAGTTCAAGCGTTGGCGTTTCTATCCACATAAAACATTTAAAAGCAAGTCCTGTGGGAGAGAAAATAAGTTGTACGGCTACACTTATCGGGAATGAAGGTCGAAAATACGTCTTTGCGCTTGAAGC
This sequence comes from Paludibacter sp. UBA5753, assembly GCA_002427615.1. Classification (GTDB taxonomy): domain Bacteria; phylum Bacteroidota; class Bacteroidia; order Bacteroidales; family Paludibacteraceae; genus Paludibacter. Next base: position 6,964 of record DIFH01000125.1, on the reverse strand, counting down.
AACTGACTCACACGGAGATTTAATCGGTCAGGGAACTCACGAAAGAATGGTGATTGATATTCAAAAATTTATGTCAAAAATCAAATAATTTATCATCCCGAATAAAAAAAATATTGAAATCAAAGCCTTTTTTTAGCGTTTCATCACTCTATCTATGTTTCGTTTATCTTCTTTCTCTTTCAGACTTTGCCGTTTATCGTAATTTTTCTTCCCGCGAGCCAGCCCTATTTCAAGTTTTGCCAATCCTTTTTCGTTGATAAACAATTTAGTAGGAATAATCGTAAATCCGGTTTCTTTCGTTCCGCGCATTAATTTTCGTAATTCACGCTTGGTAAGTAATAATTTTCGGTCGCGACGAACGTCATGATTATTATACGTGCCAAAAAAGTAAGTAGCTATGTGCATATTTTTGACCCATAATTCATCACTTATAAATGTGCAATAAGTGTCTGATAATCCTGCTTTTCCATCACGAATCGATTTTATTTCCGTTCCGTAAAGTTGGATTCCGGCCACAAAGCGTTCCATAATTTCATAATCGAAAGTGGCACGTTTGTTTCGGATCAGTATGTTTGAGTTTTTGAACATGTTTTTTTATTAAATACTATTGCTAAAAAGCCGGCAACATAAAAAGTACAATTTTGTTGATTATAGCGGGTGTAAAGATAATGGATAAACTGATTAAAAGCATTATTTTCCCCCGTTCATCTTCGTTAATATTAAAAATCACACGACATCCATCCCAAACTATGTAAATAGTATAGATATTCAAAATCTGGAGAAAAAACAAACTCGGTATGATGGTGGTAATAATTTTAATCATAAAAATAACTGCAAATGAATAGGCAACTATTTTTTCGATTTTGATCTTTGAAAATAATTCCGGAAGATTTTTTTTAAAATACGAATTAGTGATTGTTCTGGTAAAAAAATATGCGCCGAAAAGTGATAACAAATTGACAAAAGCATATATAAATCCGGTTTCAACGTGCTTGCTTTCGGCATAAATCGTTTCAAACACAAAAACAATCAAAGTACAAAGAACAACCCAGGGAACAACAAACTTCGTGAAGGATTCGTTCTCCTTGTTGTTTTCGTTTGAAATTTTCACCCAGGTAGGCGTCGTGGACTTCATAAGACCCCACGAATAACTGAAAATATTGACTAAATTTTTTTTCATTGATAATTCGGGCGACAAAAGTACATATATTTTTCATTTCATGCTATATAGATAAAAAAATAGTCTAAAATTTTATTCATTTGCCTTACTTATCGCATCATTTTTGGCCGGAATTTCAAAAAAGCCAACTTTACATTTAAAAATATAACTATATTTGTTGTCATTTTTAAAAAACTGCTATATGGATGTTGAAATTAAACTGTCGATAACAGGATTGGTATATAATCAGACTGTAATAGGTACTTACGGACTCGTTTTGAGCGAGGAATCCGGAAACCGCCGTTTTTCGGTTATGATTGGAGAACCTGAGGCTCAGTCTATTGCGTTGAAACTGAACAACAAGAAGTCTCCCCGTCCCTTAACGCATGATTTAATTCATAATTTATTGAATGTCTTCGGCTCTAAGCTCGAAAAAGTATTGATATACAATATGATAAACGACATTTTTTATTCCGAACTGCATATTAAAACCGGAGAGAATACGATTATCCTTGATGCCCGGACTTCGGATGCGGTAGCATTAGCCGTTCGTTCCGATTCGCCAATTTACATAAAATCCGAGATACTCGATATTGTTGGTACTGTGGTAGAACCGCAACCGGAACAAACGAATGGCGGTGATAAGGATGAGATAAATATCGATGCCGAAGACCTTACAACAGAGGAATTAGATTTATTATCGCTTCATGATCTCGAAGAATTACTGAATATGGCTGTACAAGAAGAAAAATACGAGTTGGCCGTCAATATAAGGGATGCTATTAAACGGAAAGTAAAGTAGTTATATTTAACCTGTTAATAGCAGCCCCCTAAATCCACTCTCGCCTCTCGCCTCTCGCCTCTCGCCTCTCGCCTCTCGCCTGAAGTCGAGACACGGTAAAGTCGAGACAGGTAAAGTCGAGACAGGTAAAGTCGGGACAGGTAAAGTCGGGACAACGCAAAAGGGAACTTTAAGTCCAAGTCTAATATATTTAGTAAACATTGGGGCTAACTTCACAAGTTAGTTAAGAGCTTGATTTAGAATTTAATTATATTTTTTAACCCGATTTTGTCCAGACAAACTCAAACTTTTAAACAAAAAAACAACTTTAAATATAAAATATCATGGGATTAAAGTTTCGTCTTATAGTCATGAGTTTCCTGCAATATGCAATATGGGGAGCCTGGCTAATTTCACTTGGGGCGTATTTAGGTGGAAATCTAAAATTTGAGGGATTTCAAATCGGTAGTTTTTTTGCTACAATGGGCATTGCTTCCTTGTTTATGCCGGCCATAATGGGAATAATTGCCGATCGTTGGATACCGGCTCAAAAATTATTGGGAATTTGTCATATTTTAGCTGCGGGCTTTCTTGTGTTTGCAGCGCCTCAAACCGAGTACGGTTCGTTGTATCCCCTGATATTATTAAGTGTCATGTTTTATATGCCGACCATCGCCTTATCGAATTCGGTCGCTTACAATGCGTTGACTAAAGGCGGAATGAGTACCGTCAAAGATTTTCCACCGATTCGGGTTTGGGGTACCGTGGGTTTCATTGTATCCATGATTGCGGTGGATTTATTAGGTTTTGCAAATTCGGCAAATCAATTGTACATGTCGGCTGCAATAGGTTTTGTTTTAGGCATCTATTCATTCACATTGCCTAACTGCGATATAAAAACTGATTCAAGCAAGAAATCGTGGATTGATCACTTGGGATTAAGGGCGTTTACTCTTTTCAAGCAAAAAAAGATGGCCATTTTCTTCATTTTTTCGATGATGCTGGGTATGTCTCTTCAAATTACAAACGCCTTTGCAAATGACTATCTGACAAACTTTTTTGGGAGCAATCCGGTTTACAAAGGTACATTCGGCGTCGAACATGCCAATATTCTCATATCGTTGTCACAGGCATCCGAAACTTTATGTATTCTTTTAATTCCGTTTGTTCTTAAAAAATTCGGAATAAAGAAAGTAATGTTAATCAGTATGGTTGCCTGGGTATTACGTTTTGGGCTACTTGGATTAGGAAACCCGGGTGGCGGCGTTTGGATGTTAGTTCTTTCCATGATTGTTTATGGGGTTGCTTTCGATTTTTTCAATATTTCAGGCTCATTGTTTGTTGAAAATGAGACGGATTCATCCATTCGTTCGAGTGCGCAAGGAGTGTTTATGATTATGACAAACGGGTTTGGCGCTTTTATAGGCTCTTATGTTGCAGGCTGGGTGGTCGATTTTGCAGGTTGGCCAAATTCCTGGTTCGTTTTTGCCGGTTATTCTTTGCTGGTTGCTGCTGTTTTTGCGCTTGTGTTCAAGTACAAACATGACCCGACCAAATTTGAAAAAGTATCTCATTGATGTTGTGGTAGACTAAAAATGCGAAGTGAAATTTCACTTCGCATTTTTAGTCGAAGTCCCCATTGGGAAATTTAGAAGCCAATCAAAACGGCGTTTCATCGTTTCGTCCACCCGGAAACGGATTTGCCGGAGGAGTCGTCATTTGACCATCGCCATAATAATTTGCACCGGTCGTATCGTTCATTTTTGAAGAAATAGTTTGATAACCGGAGGCATAAGGATTATCGTCATCGGTGGCATCGTCCTTATTCAAAAACTTGGCATAAGTATTTTTAAATTTCAACTGAACATCGGCTGTGGCGCCGTTACGGTGTTTAGCCACAATAATTTCGGCTATCCCAATCAAGGAATTTCCTTGCGAATCTTCGGTTATTTTATAATATTCGGGACGATGAATGAAACAAACCATATCGGCATCCTGTTCAATGGCGCCCGATTCGCGTAAATCCGATAATTGCGGACGCTTACCTTCAATACCCGTACGGCCTTCTACTCCACGGTTCAACTGCGATAATGCAATGATCGGAATATCAAGTTCTTTTGCCAAGCCTTTGAGCGAACGTGAAATGGTACTTACTTCCTGTTCGCGACTGCCAAAACTCATTCCACTGGCGTTCATCAACTGAAGGTAGTCAATGATAATACACTTAATTTTATGTTCTTTCACGAGCCGTCGCGCTTTACTCCTTAATTCGAAAATCGACAAACTCGGCGTATCATCAATATAAATCGGAGCATCGAGCAAGAGATTTATATCCCGGTCGAATTTTTCCCATTCATATTTATCCAACTGCCCGTTTTTAATTTTTTCCCCTTCGAGTTGGCAAACATTCATTATCAGACGATTGACCAACTGGACATTCGACATCTCCAACGAAAAAACAGCCACTGGCGAATTATAATCCACAGCCATATTTTTAGCCATCGAAAGGACAAATGCCGTTTTACCCATTGCGGGACGCGCCGCAATGATAATCAGGTCGGAACGTTGCCAGCCTGATGTGATTTTATCCAGGGAGTGAAATCCGCTCGGCACGCCGCTTGCGCCTTGTTTGGTTGCAGCCAGCAACATGCGGTTGCGGGCTTCCTCAATAACCGGATTGATTTGCGTTACATCTTTTTTGAGGTTGCGTTGCGAAACTTCAAAAAGCATCCCTTCGGCTTCCTGCATCAAATCATCAACGTCCGTCTTGTCGTCAAAGGCTTTCGTTTGAATTTCAGAGGAAACTCGTATAAGTTCGCGTGCCAGAAACTTTTGAACAATAATCCGGGCATGATATTCCAAATGTGCAGCCGACGAAACTTTGGCTGTCAATAAAGTTATGTAATACGGTCCTCCGATTTCGTCGATTGTTCCGTTTTTACGCAATTGTTCCGTCACCGTATGCATGTCAATCGGTTCCTGATGCAGGGCCAAAGTCATGATGGCATCAAAGATTTTTTGATGCACCACTTTGTAAAAACATTCGGGTTTCAGAATTTCCGAAATAAGCGAATAAGCATCCTTTTCTATCATAATGGCGCCTAACACAGCTTCTTCGAGTTCAGGTGCCTGTGGCGGCATTTTACCGTATTCATTAGCTTGAATAGGCGCTGGAGTCATCGGATTTTTGGAATAATTACGTTTTTCAGCCATCGAATTTATTAAATTATTAGTATGTTTTATGCTACAATCTCATTTTGTGAAGTTCAAAAGTACGAAAGTTTTGTGGTTTATTCATCAGAAATGTTTCAACAAACTGTTGAAAACTTTTAGAGACTTTTGTCTCCCAAGCCCTTCGGAATTTTTATGTTTTGTGAAATTTTGATTACTTTTGATTTGATTTTCGCAAGCCTGTTTGCGGAGCTGAACAACAAATACCAAAATAAATACATGAATATATGCTGGTCTATCCAAATGCCAAAATAAATATTGGATTAAACATTGTTGAAAAACGCCCCGATGGCTATCACAACCTTGAAACTATTTTCTATCCTATCGGGCTGAGCGATGTACTCGAAGTGGAACCTTCGGAAAGCTGTTCCGATTATAGTTTTTCTTCTTCAGGAATTGCACTTGGTGGCGACCCCGAAGAAAATCTGATTGTAAAAGCCTACAGGCTAATACAATCGGAATATAACATTCCGGCTGTCGACATCACGTTAATCAAGCAGATACCTTCTGGGGCAGGACTTGGCGGAGGGTCGGCCGATGCCGCATTTATGTTAAAAACACTAAACGAAATGTTTGGGTTACATATAACAAACAGGAAACTGGAGAAAATTGCAACCGAATTAGGCGCCGACTGTCCGGTTTTTATCAAAAATAAACCGGTGTATGCCACTGGCATCGGAAATGAATTTACCCCTGTAAAACTGTCCCTGAAAGGTTATTTTCTATTGCTGGTAAAACCCGATATCCATGTATCCACTCCCGAAGCTTATTCGTTGGTTGTACCCGAAAAACCGGTAATTTCACTACTCGAATCTATTCAAAGTCCTGTAAAAGAATGGGTAGAACTAATTAAAAATGATTTTGAAAAATCGATTTTTGAAAAACATCCTGAAATCGGGGAAATTAAAAATAAATTGTACGAAACGGGAGCCTTATACGCATCTATGTCAGGATCAGGATCCTCAGTTTACGGTATTTTTGAAAAAGCGCCTGAGAATGATAATATCTTTAGCAATTGCTTTGTTACCGGAGGGTTTTTAAAATGATTTTTTTTATTCCGTGCAATTCGTAGGTCATAAAATCTTTCGGTTTATTTTATCATTTTTACCCCGCCGCCCGACTGTCAAATGTAGGCGTTCAAAACAGAAAAACGAATACTGTTGGGTCTCAATCCTTGTCTCCATTTTAAATTAAAGGATACTTTACAGATAATCATTTCAAAAAAATATACGAACCATCTCAAAACAATATTACCTTCAAGATGTTTTACCTTTATAAATTAAAAAATGTAAAACATGGAGAGTATAAAGAAAACAAGTAACTGCAAAACTGAAAGTAAAACATTAGGTAATGTCGGAATATTAATATTTCGGTTGGTTTTAGGCGTATTAATGCTGACGCATGGTTGGCAGAAGCTTAGCAATTTTGAAATGATGAGTTCGGTTTTTCCCGATCCGATTGGTTTAGGTCCAACCGTGTCGCTGTCATTGATAATTTTTGCCGAGTTTTTCTGTTCGATTTTAATCCTATTCGGCCTTTTTACAAGACTTGCCACTATACCGCTGATGATAGGAATGATAGTAGCTGTCTTTGTAGTTCACGCCAACGATCCATTCGCGGTTAAAGAATTATCATTCTTATATTTATCGCTTTACGTGGCGTTAGCATTTATTGGCGCGGGTAAATTTTCAGTCGATTACTTATTGCGTGGAACTTACGCTAAACTTTGCGGCAAATTTCGCAAGTCGAGTTAAATAGAGATGTTACCAACTAACATTTCGGAGGAGCTAAAC
>DIFH01000070.1 GCA_002427615.1 Paludibacter sp. UBA5753 | reverse complement strand
CTTGGCAACTTGCAGGAAGCGGTTCGTGAGGCATTGGAAATCAAGAAAAACCGTTTTGGCTACAAACATATCGGCGAAAATAAAACCTTGCTGATGGTGTTTTTCAATTCGAGTCTGCGTACGCGTTTAAGTACTCAAAAAGCAGGCATGAATCTGGGAATGAACACTATGGTGCTTGACATCAACTCCGGCGCTTGGAAGCTCGAAACCGAACGGGGTGTGATTATGGATGGCGATAAACCCGAACATATTCTGGAAGCCATCCCTGTGATGGCAAGCTACTGCGATGTGATTGGCGTTCGTGCTTTTGCTCAATTGGAAAACAAAGAATTCGATTATCAGGAAACCATTATCAATCAGTTTATAAAGTATTCAGGAAAACCGGTTTTCAGTATGGAAGGAGCAACTTCGCATCCGTTGCAGGCTTTTGCCGACCTGATTACGATAGAAGAATATAAAAAAACAGCTCGGCCTAAAGTGGTTCTGACCTGGGCGCCGCATCCCAAAGCTTTGCCACAGGCTGTTCCAAATTCGTTTGCCGATTTTATGAACGAAGCCAATGTTGATTTTGTGATTACTCATCCCAAAGGCTACGAACTGGCCGAAGAATTTGTACGTGGCGCTCGTGTGGAATACGACCAAATGAAAGCCTTCAAAGAGGCAGACTTTATCTACGCTAAAAACTGGGCAGCTTACCAGGATCCGAATTACGGAAAAATCCTGAGCACTGATCGCAATTGGACTGTCAGCAACCGTCAAATGGCGGTAACTAACTCGGCTTATTTTATGCATTGCTTACCGGTTCGCCGCAATATGATTGTAACCGACGAAGTGATCGAAAGCCCGCAATCCATAGTAATCCCCGAAGCTGCCAACCGTGAAATTTCGGCACAAGTGGTAATAAAAAGATTGTTAGAAGGCGTGAGATAGATACAAATTACGCAAAATACGCAAATCTTTTAAGATAAATTTATTTCTGATTCGTGAAAATTTGCGTTATTTGCGTTCAAAAAACATACAAAATGAATATAGAACAAGTTATTGCATCGATACGCAACGTGCCGGATTTTCCGAAACCGGGAATTTTATTCAAAGATATAACCACGGCAATGAAAGATGCCGAAGTGTTGAAATTTATTTCCGACGAACTCTACGAATACTACAAAGATAAAGGTATCACGAAAGTAGTTGGCGTTGAAAGTCGTGGTTTTGTATTGGGAAGTATTCTGGCTTACAAACTCGGAGCCGGATTTGTCTTGCTCCGTAAACCCGGCAAATTACCTTCTGAAACCTTCAAGGTTGAATATGAACTGGAATATGGAACTGATGCACTTGAGATTCACAAAGATTCGATTGAAAAGGATGATGTTATTTTGCTGCATGATGATTTGTTGGCAACAGGCGGAAGCGCCAATGCATCCTTGAAATTATTGCGTAAATTTGGAAATAATCCGATTTATGCAAGTTTTCTGATTGAACTCACTGATCTGAATGGAAAAACACGTTTGAAAGAAGCAAAAGATGTTCATGCGTTGATACAATTTTAAACCTCGCTTTTGTCCTCTCCAAAGGTGAGGGAGCGTAAGATTTAAAAAAAAATCAGCAAAACTAAAGAAAAACTATTTCAAATAGTAATTATTGGAAATGAAAGATGTATTCGATAAAAGCTCTGTTCCCTCTCCTTTGGAGAGGGTGAAGGAAAGGTTAACACTCGTCAAAGTGGGCGGAAAAATTGTGGAAAAACCCGAAAGTCTCAACCGATTTTTAGCCGCTTTTTCAAAAATAGAAGGATATAAAGTGTTGGTGCATGGTGGCGGACGCTCGGCGACGGCTATGGCTACCAGGCTCGGAATCGAAAGTAAAATGGTGGACGGACGGCGTATTACCGATGAAGAGATGTTGAAAGTGGTTACTATGGTATATGGCGGATTGGTAAACAAACAAATCGTTGCCGGATTGCAAGTCCTTGGTGTAAATGCGTTGGGACTGACCGGCGCCGATTTGAATTATATGCGTTCAGAGAAACGACCGGTAACCGATGTGGATTACGGATTTGTGGGCGATGTGAAAGAAGTAAATGCCGGTATTTTGTCGGATTTAATTGCCAAAGGGGTTGTACCTGTTTTGGCTCCTTTGACTCACGACGGCGCAGGAAACCTGTTGAATACAAATGCCGATGCCATTGCAGGTGAAACTGCCAAAGCGTTAGCTAAATACTTTGAAGTTAGGTTGATGTTTTGCTTTGAAAAAAGAGGTGTCCTTTTAAATGAAAATGTCGAAGACAGTGTTATTCCTGCACTGAACCTGGAACTTTTTAAAAAATATGTAGCCGAAGGTATAATTTCAGGAGGGATGATTCCAAAACTTGAAAACGCTTTTGAAGCAATTAATGCGGGTATAAAGGAAGTGGTGATTACAAGGGCAGACTTAATTCACACCAATGGTGGAACAAAAATTTGCAAATAAACATTTACAGGTTAATTGTCGTTTAATTACAAAATCAACACATTTTCAATCTTAAAACTAAGCCAAATAATTAAAAATCAAATTAATAAATTTACAGTTATGAATAGGATATTATTTTTAGCGTTTTTTACGGTGAATTTTTTTATGATATTGGCACAAGAAAAAATTATGCTTTATCCTGAAGGGTTGGCTGAAAGCAATGAAATTAAAGTGCCCGAGTCGTTTCGTGATCCGGAATTTATCATCAATATTTCAGAACCAAGGATGCTTGTATTTCCAGCTCCGAAAGAAAAATCTTGTGGAACAGCGGTTCTAATTTGTCCGGGAGGTGGTTATTCGGGTGTTTCTCAAATCAAGGAGGGTTCGGAAATTGCTAAATGGTTCAACAATTTAGGAGTGTCAGCATTTGTGTTGTATTATCGTATGCCCAATGGACACCACGAAATCCCTCTGAAAGATGCCCAAACAGCATTCAACATTATTCAACAACGTGCCAAAGAATGGAATATCAACAAAAAGAAAATCGGTATTATGGGTTTCTCTGCCGGTGGACATTTGGCTTCAACCGTTGGGACACATTTCAAAACAAAAAATGAACGTCCTGCATTTATGATTCTCGGTTATCCGGTTGTTACTATGGATAAAGAACTTACTCATGCCGGATCAAGAAAAAATTTACTTGGTATGAATCCATCTGACGATTTAGTGAAACTCTATTCAAATGAATTGCAAGTAACTAAAAAAACTCCTCCGACCTTTATCGTTCACGCTAAAGATGATAAAACCGTTCCTATTGCCAATAGTGAACAATTATTCAAAGCATTACAACAGAACAAGGTACCGGCCGAATTTCAGATTTTCGAAATAGGCGGGCACGGTTTCGGTATGCGTAAAAACGGAATTCCTGCTGATAATTGGGATGAATTATTGAAAACCTGGCTGGTAAAACAAAAACTAATCCAGCAGCCTAAATCATCCAAAGGGAAATTTTAAGACCAAGTATCTAAAAATCAACAAAAAGATAATATTATAAACAACTCTAATCAAAACTCCCCCTTTGGGGGATGGAGGGGGCTTTTATGACATCCGAATTTACCAACAATGCAATTGCCCTTTTGTGCGAAATGATTTCTATCGAATCATTCAGTCGCGAAGAATTTGTCCTGGCAGATTTTCTCGAACATTATATCGAGACGAAAGGCTATGTGGCAACACGTAAAGACAATAATATCTGGTTGATGAGTCCGGGTTTCGATCCTTCGCGACAAACTATCTTGTTGAATTCACATATCGATACAGTAAAACCGGTTGCCGGTTGGACCCGAAATCCTTTTAAGCCGACTATCGAAAACGGAAAACTTTTCGGACTGGGAAGCAATGATGCGGGAGCGAGTGTGGTGAGTTTATTGTATGCTTTTTTTTATTTAACACAGCAACAACAAAGTTATAACCTGATTTTTGCAGCTACAGCCGAAGAAGAAGTGTCGGGCGTCAATGGTATCGAAGGGGTGATTCGTGAATTGCCGAAAATTGATTTTGCCATTGTGGGCGAACCTACGGGAATGCAATTGGCGGTTGCCGAAAAAGGATTGATGGTGCTCGATTGTGTTTCTTATGGCGTTGCCGGACACGCTGCCCGCAATGAAGGCGAAAATGCTATTTACAAAGCATTGAAAGATGTGGAATGGTTCAGTAAATACGAATTTGAGAAAAAATCGGATTTGCTCGGACCTGTAAAAATGACTGTGACTCAAATCCATGCCGGAACGCAACACAATGTTGTGCCCGACAAATGTACTTTTGTGGTGGATGTTCGTAGTAACGAGATGTATACGAATGCGGAAATTCTGTCTGAAATTCAGAGAAATGTAACCTGCGACGTTCAGGCTCGTTCCACCCGCCTGAGTTCAACGGCTACTCCTTTGGAACATCCGGTGGTGAAACACGCACGGCAACTCGGACGCAACACTTATGGCTCTCCCACGTTGTCCGACCAGGCGCTGATGCCTTTTCCGAGTGTAAAAATGGGACCTGGCGATTCGGCTCGCTCACATACTGCCGACGAATATATTTTACTCTCCGAAATTGAAGATGCCATTCAGATTTATATTGCTTTATTGGATCAATTGAAAATCTGAATGAAGAACCCAATCGGGTTTTAGTTTCATTTGATGTTTCATTTTTTTTAATGTTTATCCGTATTTCGACCACCGTTAGTACCTTATCTTTCAATTTTGTGTATTTTTTGGCGCAATATTCAACTATCAGTCATTTAAAGTGTAATAAAAAT
>DIFH01000114.1:21823-21946 GCA_002427615.1 Paludibacter sp. UBA5753 | reverse complement strand
AAAACGAACAGAGAAAAAAAATTTCCTTTTAAAGGACGAGTATTCCAAGTGGCGATTAAAAGCAGTCAATACGCTAATAATCAGTTGTTTTACGGGTCTATTCAGGGTATACAGAATGGATAG
>DIFH01000114.1:0-21613 GCA_002427615.1 Paludibacter sp. UBA5753 | reverse complement strand
CATATCTGAGAAAACAAAATTCTCTTTGAGCAATGGCCATATCCAAGAATACAGCAACAAAGAATGGGCATATTTTCAATGCAGCAGGTACTGGGTAGAACGTTGTTTTGATGATTGCAAAAATGAATTAGGCATGTCAGGTTATCAGGTAACAGGCTGGTTAGCATGGCAACATCACATGGCATTAGTGTTGATGGCAAGTCTTTACATATTGAACATTAAGCTCCAGGAGCAGGAAGAAATTCCGCTTTTAACTGTTCGGGATGAAAGGTTATTGGTTATAGCCATAAATTTTGCCACTCAAAAAGAAGTTGATTTATGTTTGGAGCATATTCGAATTAGACACAGGAAAAGACAAGCAGATATAGATAGATATTACGTTAAAATCTAATTTAGTAAAGTAGAAATAATTACAATTGAAATTCAATTGTGAAGTCGGTCTTTTTGTCCTGATTTATATGATTTTATATGATTGCCATACAGATATAGTGTTGTTTTAAAGAGTTATATACACTATAAATGCTAAAAATAAATTATTATAGAAGAAAAAACAAAATTATAAGAACTCATAAATAATACAATTAATACAATGAAAAAGACATTTTTAATAACATTGATACTCATTTTCTTTAAAGTAACCCTGTGTGCTCAGGATACTATCCGCGTTCTTGCCATCGGAAACAGTTTTTCGGAAGATGCCGTTGAAAATTACTTATACGATTTGGGAAAAAACAAAGAAATTGTTTTCATTATAGGTAATATGTACATTGGAGGTTGCTCGTTGGAAACTCATTGGAATAATGCTCAAAACAACAGCGCTGCCTACTCATTCCGTAAAATAAATGCAGAAGGGATAAAATCAACAACACAAAATGTAACTCTCTTGCAAGGTTTAACAAACGAAGAATGGGACTATATCAGTTTTCAGCAAAATAGCGGAAATTCGGGGATGTTAAATACCTACTTCCCCTATTTAAGCAATTTATTAGCTTACGCAAAAACCAAAGCAACCAATGAAAATGTGAAATATATGTTTCATCAGACATGGGCTTATGCATCTAATTCCACTCATTCCGATTTTGCAAAGTATGGAAACAATCAAGAAACCATGTATAATGCCATAATCAGTACGGTAACTCAGGCTACTGCTGAGGCAGGGATCAATATAGTCGTTCCATCGGGTACAGCCGTTCAAAATGGTCGAAGCAGTTTTCTTGGCGACACATTTTGCCGCGATGGCTATCACTTGAATCTTGGAATGGGACGTTTTACCGCAGCTTGTACCTGGTTTGAAATACTCACAGGCTTGTCGGTTCTGAACAATGACTTTATTCCTTCAAGCGTTACCAAAACCGAATCTGGAATTGTTAAGGAAGCTGCACATAACGCGGTTTTAAATCCCAATTCGGTAACAAGTATGCAGGGCAATATTCCTGTTACAACGCTGACAGCGCCGGTTAATATCGATTTTGGGAATGTTACTGCTTCCTCAACCCAATGGAACTATTTAATTTCCTATTCAAAAGGAAATGCCTTGTTTAATCTCACAGACAGTGACGGGAAAGAAACAGGAATTGTAATTGAAGTAGATGAAGGTTTTGGGGGCGAAAACACCTATGGTCCTACTACTACCACAACTTTGATGAATATGCCGTCGGATGTGTCGAGTGATTGCTTCTGGAGTGATGCATTAGGCACATTTTCTTCTGTCGCACGTCCCCGTAGCGGTTTTCGTTTATCGAATATGAACAAAGATGCTACATACAAATTTTCGTTTTTCGCTTCGCGTATGTCAAGTGCCGATAACAGGGAAACGCTCTTTACAGTTAACGGAACCACACAAGCCACTGCCGTTTTGAACGCATCAAACAATTCGTCAAATATCGTAACGGTTTCAAATATACGGCCGACGCAGGAGGGTACAATTTCCATAAAAGCAGAACCGGGACCCAACAACAACAACGTACATAAATTTTATTACATCAACGCCCTGCAAATTCAGGATGATTCACGCACAGGTATAAAAAATAATAAGGCTCTCAATCAGGTCAGCGTATTTCCAAATCCTTTCACGGCAAGTGTCCATATCAGTTGCGCCGAAGGTATAAAAAAAACTTCGGTATTCAGTCTGTCAGGATCGCAGGTATTGGAATTCCAGGATGAAAGGATTGGCAAAAACGAATTTTATATGGAAACACTTCCGAAAGGAACCTATATTTTAAAAATCAATGATTTGAAAGGAGAAACTTTTGTGGTTCCTGTTATGAAAAAATAATTTTAAATGCATTGTGTTGTAATAACTTAATAATGTCTTATTTTATGAGTGGAAAAAAAATCCTGTGCGCTCTTCTTGTTATTATTTGCTTTTTTGCCCCGGCAATCGCTGCAAAGCGGACTATCTATCTTAGTGTTTCGGATATTGAAAAATACAAAGATGATATGACGCCTTACATTTATAGTTTACTGACAAATGCCGAATACAAAAAAGGCAATTTTAAACTGGTCTTTCCTAAAGGAACTTATCATTTCAGACCGACCGGGGCTTATGGTAAGTATCATGCCATTACCAACCACGATAATGGTTACCGGCGTTTTGCATTCCCGCTTATAGGTATGAAAAACGTTGAAATAGATGCCAACGAAGCAGAATTTATATTTCACGGACAGATTATACCGTTTTTGGTCGAAAATTCGTCGGGTGTAAAAATAGCAAATGTCAATATAGACTGGGAAGTACCTTTTTACCTCGAAGGAAGTGTCGTTGCGGTAAATGATTCCGATTCGTCGGTTGACATTCGGATTACCGATGGTTTTAATAATTTTAAATTGCAGGACAATAGATTAATTATTGCAGGCGAGGGCTGGGAAGAATACTTTTTGGGCGAAAATATATGTTTTAACCCTCAAACAAAAGCTGTTCAGTACAGAACCGACGATTGGTATTATATTCCCAAACCCTGGAGTATGGAGACCAAAGCAAAGCAGATAAGCAATAGGGTCATTAGGCTTCAGACAAAATTTACCAAAACAGCGCCTCCTCTCGGCACAATCATTACTTTTAAGGGAACATTTGGGAATAATCGTCATAGTCCGGCAATTCATCTTTCCGATGCTAAAAATGTAGAGTTGAATAACCTCAATATTTATCATGCCGGCGGAATGGGTGTTATTGCAGAAAAAACGGAGAATATTCATTTGGATAAAGTCAATATTTGCCGTAGACCTGGCTCTAACCGCATTTTATCTGTTACTGCCGATGCTACTCATTTTTGCAACTGCAAGGGCAAGGTTATTGTTGAAAATTGCCTGTTCGAAAACATGCTCGACGATGCCTGTAACATGCACGGAACTTACACTAAAGTCGAAAAAATTGTTGATTCCAAAACGGTTATAGCCCGTTTGAGCCATCCGCAGCAGTTTGGATTCAGGTTTGCTTCGGCAAAAGATACATTGCAAATAGTTCAGAACAGAAGCATATTGCCAAAATCGAAAGTACAACTTAAGAGTGTACAGGTTATTAACGATCAGTACGCGAAATACACTTTTACCAAAGACATAACCGACAAAATTGAACCCGGAGATGGACTCGAAAATATTGAATGGTATCCTGAGTTTGAATTCAGAAACAATATTGTTCAAAATAATCGTGCCCGAAGTATTCTTATCAGTTCTCCCAAAAAAGTACTTGTTGAGAAAAATACATTTTCTTCGCAAATGACAGGCATACTATTCGAAGGCGATATGGACTCCTGGTTCGAAAGTGGCGCTGTAAATGATGTTACAATTCGAAATAACAAATTTCTGGACGGGGCTTATGGTGGTGGCGCTTCTCATGTAACTATCTGGGTAAATCCTCAACAGAAAGAAATTAATCCAAAAAAAGCCTACGAACGAAATATAATTATCGAGAATAATCTTTTTAAAACGTTTGGCGATGGTTTGCTGAGAGCGCATTCGGTTGATAATCTACAATTTATTAATAATACAATAGAAGAATCAACAAAATATGAAAAATGGAAAAATGAGCCGGTAATAAATGTAAAATTATCTCAGAATGTTGTTATCTATGGAAATAAAAATAATAGAACTAAACCATTCGAGGTTGAGATAGATGAACTTACCATGAAGTCGTCTCCAAATATAAAAACAGAAATAACATTGTCTGACTTAAAATAAACAAAAATATGAAACGTGTTTTGATTGTGATATTGCTTTTCGTGATTTTCTTGCAAACTGATAGTTTTGCTGCAAGAACAATAAAAATATTAGCTATTGGCAATAGTTTTTCGGTTGATGCTTCTGAAGCCTATCTCGATGATTTGGCTAAGGCTGCCGGTGTAAAAATGATAATTGGCAATTGTAATATTGGCGGTTGTTCTCTGAAAAGACATTCTGATATAGTGAAGGGAGACTCGGCATTATATGCTTATCGTAAAATAATCAATGGGGACTCTGTACTGTTATTAAATAGAACCCTACAATTTTGTTTACAAGATGAGAATTGGGATTATGTGACTTTTCAACAGGTAAGCCATTTTTCAGGTATGTTTGATACCTATTTCCCTTATATTGAAGAATTAATGAACTATGTTAGGAAAAACAGTACTAATCCTAATTTAAAATTTGCTCTTCATCAAACATGGGCTTATGCATCAAATTCAACACATTCAGGATTCAAAAACTATAACAGAGACCAACAACAGATGTATTCGGCAATAGTTAATACCGTAAATAAAGTCTCAAAAAAAACCGGTATCCGTATTATAATCCCTTGCGGAACGGCAATTCAGAATGGTAGAAGAACATCGATAGGCGATAACTTTTGTAGAGATGGATTTCATTTGAGTTTGGGTTTAGGGCGTTTAACTGCTGCTTATACTTGGTTTGAAATATTTACAAAAAAATCCGCTTTGAACAACCCGTTTAAACCAGAAAATGTATCATACAGCGAGTCGAAAATAGCAAAAATATCCGCTCATAGTGCAGTAAAACAACCAAATAAAGTAACAATTATTAAATACTAAATATGAAACGAGTCTACGCCAACGGCGAGACGAGTTCCATGTGACAACTAAAAAACAATTATTTTCACATGAAAAAGATAAGTATACTAACTATATTTCTTTTTATTGTTCTTGGTATCCGGGGTGAAGTGAGTTTACCTCCAATTTTTGCAAATGATATGGTCTTGCAACAGAAATCAAATGTGGCTATTTGGGGAAAGGCAATTCCAAATGAGAAAATTTCAATTCATGTTAGCTGGAGTAAATTAGAATATTCCGTAAAAGCATCAGAAGATAGTGTTTGGATGATCAAAATTGAAACTCCTGAAGCATCTTATATACCTCAGAACCTGATTTTAAAAGCATCAAATACAATTGAAATTAAAAATGTACTGATTGGTGAAGTCTGGTATTGTGGAGGTCAATCCAACATGGAACAACCTGTTAAAGGTTATGCCAATCAACCTGTTGAAAATTCATTGATGGATATTCTGAATTCTACGAATAATCATCTGAGATGTTTCACTGTCAGTCGCATTAGCTCGGTAAAGAAATTGGATTTTGCAAGAGGAAAATGGGAAATTGCAAATCCCAACACAACCGGAAATTTTTCTGCAACCGGATACTACTTTGGAAGAATGCTTCAACATATATTGAACGTACCTGTCGGATTATTACACTGTAGTTGGGGAGGTTCCTGGATTGAAGCATGGATGTCGCCTCAAGCTTTATCATCATTCACTGGGAAAAAAATTCCTGAATCGGAGGCCGATAATACAATTGAAAATACTACTCCAACGGTTTTGTATAATGGTATGTTAAGTGGATTAATCGGTTATGGAATGCGAGGAGCAATTTGGTATCAGGGGGAGGCTAATCGGATGAACTATCAGGAATATCCAGATTTATTTGCTTCCATGCATAAAGATTGGATAGAAAAATGGAATATTGGTGATTTTCCTATTTATTTTTGTCAAATTGCACCGTTCAATTATTGGGGCGGAGAAACAGCGCCTAAATATTTTGGAGCATTATTGCGTGAAGCGCAAGTTAAAATAGCCGATAGACAACCATTGACTGGAATGGCAGTATTACTGGATGCAGGTGAAAAGGATTGCATACATCCAGCGGCTAAAAATAAAGCAGGAGAACGTTTAGCTCTGTTAGCATTAGGTAAAACGTATGGTTATAACAAAATGCAGTATAAAAGTCCTGTATTCAAAAATATGATTATTAAAGATGGTAAACTCCGGTTATTCTTTGAAGATGCTCCCGATGGTCTTAGCAGTTTTCAAAAAGAACTTGATGGATTTAAAGTTTCTGGTCGGGACAAGGTATTTTATGAGGCAAGAGCGCAGATTGTTAGAGAAAAAAATTTAAATTTTGTTGAGCTAACTTGCCCACAAGTAAATGAACCAATAGCTGCACGGTATGGATTCACAGATTGGTTTGAGGGTTGCCTTTTTGGAATCAATGGTCTGCCGGTATCATCATTCAGAACAGATAATTGGGACGAAATAAAATAACGGATCAAATAAACAGGTAAATTATTATCGGGATAAATTACGACAATTATCTTATTTAGTGCTTGAAAGAAAACTCAGTGTTTGATAAGAAAACGTCAAGGTCAAGGCGCACGAAGCAGCGAAAACACGGAGTCCCGCCAAGGCGGGATGAGTAGTTTTTGCTGCGAGTGCAACGCAGAGATGGGCGTTTTCTTGCAAACACTATTTAAGTTATGATTTGTTTACGTACCAAAGTTATACATATAGGTAACCACTCAGCACCCCAATAAATTTGATAATATTCAGCCATTTGGTTGATTGTTATGCATTTAAACTCTTTGCATAACCCCCGGTAAGCGAAGCGCAACTGGGGGTTAATGAAACAATCCCCCTCCTTTTGATTTTCAGTTCGACATAGTCGAACTGAAAATCAAAAGGTTATAAAAACAAAGGGTGTTGAGTAGTTACATTATGTTACAAAATTAGGAAAAGAAACCATTATTATGTCATAGAAAATCAAAGAGTTAGTTTTTTGTTCCAGCATATTGTTCTTGAATATTATACCAAAAATACGCAAATTTGAAAGATAAGGTACTAATGCTTGGAGGGAAAAACAGGTAATGAATTGGGATCGATTTATTGTCGTTTTGAGGTCTAAAACTGGCTTTTACTTAATTAATATAAAAGCAGTAAACCATTCTAAATAATTGATTTAGAATGGTTTGTTTTTGAATGGTCGCTAATTGGCAATCGTTTTGTGATCCCGACGGGATTCGAACCCATGACCCACGCCTTAGAAGGGCGTTGCTCTATCCAGCTGAGCTACGGGACCGGTATTTTTGTTGCCGGTAGGCTGTTGCACAGAAATCGTTTCCAATTCTACAAAAGCGGTGCAAAAGTACTTTATTTTTTGGGAAGTTGCAACTGTTTGTCCAAAAAACGCTCGGACACGCCCTATATCTGATAAAAAATCGCTAATATTGCACTCTGAAATAAAATAGAATTAATAACATCATCGGCAATGAAACCTCATCCCTGTTTTCGGGTTGAGTTTCAGGTAACAACTAAAGAAAAACAATTATTTACACATGAAAGTAATGAAATTCGGCGGAACATCCGTAGGTTCTGTCAATGGTATTTTAAGCGTAAAAAAGATAGTAGAGGCTGAAAAAGAGTCGGTAATTGTAGTTGTTTCTGCGCTTTCGGATGTTACCGATCAACTTTATAGAGTTTCAAAATTAGCTTCTGATGGCAATGAAGAATACCTGACCGAATACCAGTCGATGCTTCAGCGCCATATTAATGTGATTGAAGCGGTTGTACCCCGAGACAGGTTACAAACTGTTCTTGAACAGGTAAAAGTTCAGTTTAATGATTTGTCCAATATACTTCGTGGGATTTTTTTAATCAAGGATACTTCAGCAAAAATAATTGACACGATTGTGAGTTATGGCGAGTCTATTTCTTCAATCATAGTGGCCAATGTCATTTCAGGAGCAGTTCATTTTGAATCGAAAGATTTTATAAAGACTATCAATCAGTTTGATAAACACGTGGTTGATTTTCCCAAAACGAATGAATTGATCAAGGAACGATTTGCAAACGAAACACGGATTTCAGTTTGCGGTGGATTTATTTCAACCGACAGTAGAACAAACTTCATAACCAATCTGGGACGAGGCGGTTCCGATTATACCGCCGCCATTCTGGCTGCTGCACTCAATGCCTCGATTCTCGAAATATGGACGGATGTGGATGGCTTTATGACAGCCGATCCGCGTATTATCAGCAACACTTATGTGATTGAAAGACTGAGTTTCAGCGAAGCCATGGAACTTAGTAATTTTGGGGCAAAAGTCATTTATCCACCTACAATTTTCCCTGTTTTTCATAAAAATATTCCGGTCGTAATTAAAAATACTTTCAATCCTGAAGCCAAGGGGACTTATATATCACAGGAAAAAGCAGGTGGAGCGTCGAAGGCTATTAAAGGCATTTCATCAATCAACGATACTTCGCTCATTACCATTCAAGGTCTTGGAATGGTGGGAGTTATCGGTGTGAATTATCGTATTTTCCGCGTATTGGCAAAAAATGGCATCAGTGTTTTTCTGGTATCGCAGGCTTCGTCCGAAAATACAACTTCCATCGGTGTTCGCAATGCCGACAGTGAGTTGGCTGTGAAAGTTTTACGGCAGGAATTTGCTGCCGAAATATTGCAGGGTGAAATTGACAATATTTTTTCCGAAGACGATTTGGCCACTGTGGCTATTGTTGGCGACAACATGAAACGTACTCCGGGCATTGCCGGAAAACTGTTCGGAACGTTGGGTAAAAACGGGATCAATGTAATTGCTTGTGCGCAAGGGGCATCCGAAACAAATATATCATTCGTAACCGACCGGAAATCTTTACGTAAAGCCTTGAACGTTATTCACGATGCATTTTTTCTTTCGGAATATCAGGTGTTGAATGTTTTTGTAGTCGGAGTGGGTACGGTTGGTAGTAATTTGCTGGAGCAGATTAAAAAACAACAGCCCAAACTGATGATGCAGAACGGACTTAAACTCAATGTAGTGGGAATAGCATCAAGTAAAAAAATGCTTTTTTCACGCGAGGGTATCAATCTCGAAAATTACAGGGAGAGCCTGAATTCGGACGGACAAGAAGCCACGTCGACGCGCATTTGCCAGGAAGTGGTGAATATGAATATTTTTAACTCGGTTTTTGTGGATTGTACAGCCAACCACGAAATTGCCGCTTTGTATCAGACTTTACTCGAAAACAATGTTTCGGTTGTAGCTGCCAATAAAATAGCCGCATCGTCATCGTTTAATAATTATAATACGCTGAAAGAAATTTCGCGTCGCAGAGGCGTCAAGTTTTTGTTCGAAACGAATGTAGGAGCGGGTTTACCTATAATCAACACCATGAACAGCCTGATAAACAGTGGCGATCACATCCAAAAAATGGAAGCGGTTCTTTCAGGTACGCTGAATTTTATTTTCAACACCATAAGCAAAGAAATACCGTTAAGCAAAGCAATTTTAATGGCAAAAGAAGCCGGATTTTCGGAGCCCGATCCGCGTATAGATTTGAGTGGCAAGGATGTTGTCCGAAAATTAGTGATTCTGGCGCGCGAAGCCGGTTATAGAGTGGAACAGGATGATGTTGACAAAAAATTGTTTATTCCGGATAAGTATTTTTCGGGAAGTTTGGACGATTTCTGGAAAAAAGTTCCGGAACTTGATGCGGAATTTGAAGAAAAACGCGCAAAACTTGTTGAACAGGGTAAACGTTGGCGTTTTGTGGCGACGATGGAAATGGGCAGATGCGATGTCGGTTTGCAGGAAGTGGACAGCCTGCATCCGTTTTACGATTTGCAGGGAAGTAACAATATCGTGTTGATTACCACCGAAAGATACAATGAATTTCCGATGATGATTAAAGGATATGGGGCAGGAGCAAGCGTTACTGCTGCCGGCGTATTTTCGGATATTATCAGTATTGCCAATATTCGCTAATACGGTTTGATATTTTGTTAATCTGTCAAATTATTAACAATGAGATATTCTCGTTTCTTTTCAATATTTATTTCAATATTCCTGTTCATATCGTGCCAAAAGCCGGCGCCTCAATTGCCTGCCAATAAGCCAAATGAAACAGACAGCGTGGGACTGGCATTGTTGAAAATAAATGAGAGCCTGATTGTAGCAGAAGATAGCCTGATTGCCGGGTATGTTTTGAAAACGGACAGCATTTACACAAAGGATAATCAGGGTTTTTGGTATAAAATAAATTTGGCAACCAAATCAGAAAAACTGAAAGAACTTGAAACCTGTAAAATTTCGTACAGCGTATATTCACTTGATAAAGAGTTTCTTTTCAGAAAAGAAGAGATGATTACACTTGGGAAAAAACAAACGATTACCGGTATCGAAGAGCTTTTGAAACTTATGCGTAAAGGCGAAAAAGCCACCCTGATTCTTCCATGGTATCTGGCTTACGGAATGAAAGGAGAGGGGGGAAATGTAAATCCCTATACATCGGTAATTGTTTATCTGCATTTGGTTCAATAATAGTTCAGTATTTAATTGTAAATTATTAAATTGTTCATAATCATATTTGTTATTCTTAACTTTTAATTTTCGGAATTTAATCGGATATTTGCAAACGAATTTTATTAAAACTTTATATGAAAGTATTTTCAAAATTATTTCCTGTTTTTCTGCTTGTTGCCCTTGTTTTTTCATCATGTAGCGACACTCAAACTTATGCCGAACAACTCAAAGCCGAAAAAGAATTAATAGCCGATTATATCAAACGCAATAATATTAAGGTTGTTTCTGAATTTCCAACTGAATTCCCCTGGGCCGAAAACGTTTATGTACTCACTAAATCAGGCTTATACTTCCATTTGGTAAGTGAGGGTGATACGGGCGTCGATGCCGATACACTCGTCGCCAACGATTTGGTAGTGCCTCGTTATTATCAATACACGCTGAATGCAAAATCTGATACTGTTGTTTCTAATTGGAATACAGTTGATTATCCTTATCCTACTACATTCAACTATTTGGACCAAACACAGGTATGCGTCGGATGGCACGAAGCTGTATCCTATATGAAAAGAAATAATTCGCGGGCCAAATTTATTGTGCATTCAAAAATTGGTTTTAGCGATGCCAGAGATGCCGTTATTCCTTACGGATATGAAATGAAAATAAAAATTCAAAAGTAAGTAATAAGCGCTGGAAAGCGTCCATTTGATTTGTAGAAGTAGAATATAAAAAATTCTACTTTTTATTTGTAAAATCAATTCTAAAATTCCGAATCCATTAAAAATAACTTTAGAAAATAAAACCCCATGGCATTAATAAAATCAATTTCCGGTATCCGCGGCACAATTGGCGGCGTGGTGGGAGATGGCCTAAATCCAGTTGATATTGTGCGTTTTACAGCGGCTTATGCTGCACATATCAGCGCTCATAAGCAAACTGATGTCAATAAAATAGTGGTTGGCCGTGATGCCCGGATTTCAGGAGAAATGGTGAATCAATTGGTTGTTGGTACGTTGTTGGGTATGGGTTTCGATGTGGTAAATATCGGGTTGGCAACAACTCCTACCACCGAACTTGCGGTAACTATGGAAAAAGCAGCTGGAGGAATTATCCTGACTGCCAGCCATAATCCGAAACAATGGAATGCTTTGAAATTACTGAACGAAAAGGGAGAATTCCTGAATGCTCAGGAAGGTGAAGATGTCCTGAAAATTGCGGCCGAAGAATCGTTTTCATTTTCCGGTGTGGACGAATTAGGAAAACTTACCGAAAATTTTTCGTATACCGAAAAACATATCGAAAGCGTTTTAGCCCTCAAGTTAGTGGATGTAAATGCAATCAAAGCGGCTAATTTCAGCGTGGCTATCGATTGTGTGAACTCGGTTGGCGGTGAGGCAATTCCTGCTTTATTAAAAGCGCTTGGCGTAAATAAAATTGAAAAATTATATTGTGAGCCGAATGGTCATTTTCCACATAATCCGGAACCGCTTCCCGAACATTTAACCGAGATTTCTTCGTTGATGAAACAAGGAAAAGCGGATGTAGGTTTTGTTGTCGATCCGGATGTCGATCGGTTGGCTATTATCTGCGAAAACGGAAGCATGTTCGGTGAAGAATACACGCTTGTTTCAATTGCCGACTATGTGTTGCAAAACACGCCGGGAAACACGGTTTCGAATCTCAGTTCAACACGGGCTTTGCGCGATGTTACACGTAATTATAATTGTGAATATACTGCTGCCGCTGTGGGAGAGGTAAACGTGGTTACTGCCATGAAAGCCACCAATGCTGTCATCGGAGGCGAAGGGAATGGCGGAGTGATTTATCCTGCAAGTCATTACGGACGTGATGCTTTGGTGGGAATTGCTTTGTTTCTGACCTTGTTGGCAAAATCGAAAATGAAAGTTTCGGAACTGCGCAAAACTTATCCCGAATATTATATTTCAAAGAATAAAATTGAACTTACACCGGCTATTGATGTTGATAGCATTCTAAAAGTGATTAAAGAAAGCCACAAACAATATGAAGTAAATGATATTGATGGGGTGAAAATTGATTTTCCTACCGGTTGGGTACATTTACGCAAATCAAATACCGAACCGATTATCCGTATTTATTCCGAAGCAGGAACTTACGATGAAGCTGATAAATTTGCAAAGGATATTATTCAACAGATTAAAGCAATTGCCGGAATATAGGACATCATTATCAGAATAAAAAAAAACGACAAAACCCTTTATCGGGCTTTGTCGTTTTTTTTTATTCATCTATTTCGAGATGTAAATTTTTTCGGAGTTTTTCTAAAGCAGGATTTTGTTCCATCATGATTTTATACCGTTCTTCGGGAGAAATGGCGCGTTGAGTTTCGTTTTCTTCAGCCACTTTGATAATCATTTTTATTGATGAATTCTTTAGTTGATTGGACAGGAACTGAACGATGTCGGTTTGAATTTTTTTCAGTTCATTTTCCTGCATCACATTATTTACCAAAATCTCAAATTCGGTTCTTGAAATCCGGTTGGGTAAATTTGAATTCAGAAAACCGATTTTTTTTATTTTATCATTTATGGTCGACCCAAAATTTTTCCATGCTTCCAACAAGTCATTGTCCGTAAAGTCTTCATTCAAAACTACTTGCTCTGTTGGTTTAAGCGGGTAGTTTGTTTCAGGCTCTGCCACTGATGTGGGTTTTGAAATCGAAATACTCACCGGGCGTTGATTGTTGACAACCGGAACCTGTGGTTTTGTAAGAGTTGAGGCAGGTGTGGTTCTTACGGTTGTATCGGTTGCGACAGGATTCTTAACGACAGGTTTTTCGGCAAGTGCAGACTTGGGTTGTTCCTTAATTTCAGTTTGGTCTGCATTGATTTTTTGAATGGGAACAATTACATCGTCATTCAGAAAGTTTTTTTTTTCACCGTTCAATTGGCATATCCGAATCAATGCAAGTTCTACCAATAAACGCTTGTTTTTACTAATTCTGTAATCCAAATCACAATCGTTACTTATTTTCAGGGCTTGAAATAAAAATTCAGGGCTGCAAAGCAGAGCTTGTTGTTGGTAACGTTTCCCAATATCGGCGCCGACTTCGAGCAATTGAATAGTTGCAGCATCTTTGCTCACCAGAACGTCGCGAAGGTGAGCGCTCAGTCCGGTAATGAAATGATGAGCATCAAAACCTTTGTTCAATACATCGTTGAAAATTAACAGAGATTTGGTTATGTCTCCTTTCAGGAATGCTTCAACAAGATTGAAATAATACTCATAGTCCAATACATTCAGGTTGTCGATAACGCCCTGGTACGTAATGTTATTGCCACAAAAGCTCACTAACTGGTCAAAAATAGAAAGCGCGTCGCGCATACCGCCATCGCTTTTTTGGGCAATAACGTTCAACCCGTTTATATCAACCGTTACATTTTCGCTTTTTGCCACAAATTGTAAATGCGCCACCGTATCGGCAACGGTAATGCGGTTGAAATCGTAGATTTGGCAACGGGATAAAATAGTAGGGATAATTTTGTGTTTTTCGGTGGTTGCCAGAATAAATATGGCATGCGAAGGCGGTTCTTCGAGCGTTTTCAGGAACGCGTTGAAAGCGCCCGGCGAAAGCATGTGCACTTCATCCACGATATAAACGCTGTATTTGCCGATTTGAGGCGGAATACGTACCTGGTCAATCAGCGAACGAATATCGTCCACACTGTTGTTCGAGGCGGCATCAAGCTCATGAATGTTGTATGAGCGTTGTTCGTTGAACGAAACGCAGGATTCACATTGGTTACAGGCTTCGTGGTCTTCTGTCTGGTTTTGGCAGTTTATTGTTTTGGCAAAAATCCTGGCGCAGGTGGTCTTCCCGACGCCACGCGGTCCGCAAAACAGGTATGCGTGAGCCAAATGATTGCTTTTTATCGCGTTTTTCAATGTCGTTGTCAATGCCGACTGGCCTACAACCGAGTTAAACGTCGAAGGGCGATATTTCCGAGCCGAAACAATAAAATTATCCATAAACCGAAATGCTTTTTCTTAGGCTTGCAAATATACTGAAAAAATAGCCAATTGTTTTCAATAAAAAAAAAGATTTCTGAAAAAAATACAGTTCATAAAAAATGCTTACCTTTGTCTTGTACTTTACCGCTTAAATGTTTCTCAGCCTTGTTGTAAACAGAAGCAGCAGTTGATAGCCAATCGGGTGGAATGTATTTTTAATCAATTCATTGTAAAACAGAATTATGTCTTTCTTAGCCAAAACGTGGAAGTTTATAAAGCCGGTATTTTTAAATAAATACCTGATTGTCCTGCTTGGCTTTGCCGTATTTATTACTTTTTTCGACCAGCATAATTTAATTCAGCGTTGGGAAACCTACCACAAAATCCGTCAGTTGGAAAAGGAGTATAAATACTATCAGGATGAAATTACGAACGATAAACTGGAAATGCAAAAGTTGCAGAACGACGATCAATATCTCGAAAAGTTTGCACGTGAACATTATCACATGAAAAACGAGGATGAAGAGATTTTTATAATCAAAAATTAAAACAAACAAGAAATTAGAATACAAACAAGAAATTGGAATAATAAATGTCAGATAAAAATTCCCGGTTATTTCTTCTCATCGGCGGAACAATAACAATAGTTGGAGCGGTGGCTCAACTGTTCGATCTCGGGCCGGCGGCTTTTATTTTTTCAGCCGGTGCCTTGGTAATAATTGTTTTACAGTTTATACAGGCGCTTAATGATAAAAGTGATGATTTACGCCAAAAACGTTTATCGAGGTTAGGTTTTATGGTAAGTCTTTTTTTGGGACTTGCCGCCTATTTAATGTTTACCCATTCCAATTTGTGGGTGGTTGCCATATTGGTTTATGCGCTTACTACTTTGTTCCTGAGTTTCAGAACCAGATAATCTCCAATTTAATTCCATAAAAAAGCGCCATCCTCCGACAAGGAGAATTGCGCTTTTTTCATAGTCTTTTCAAACCGTTTTATTTTTTTGCCGCGTATCTTTCGTTGAGTAATTTGGTTATTTCCGAAGTAATGTCGTACTCTTCCGTAGCAAACAGAATATTGTCATCCGAAGTGTTGCTGAAAATAATTTCGTACCTGTTGTCTTTGTTATATGCTTTCAAAAAAGAATTGATGGTGTCGCGTAATTGTTCGCTCATTTTTTGTTGCACCTGCATCAATTGTTGGCTTAATTCTTTATCCAAATCCTGTAAATCCTGCTGACGTTTGAGTAAGCGTGTTTGTTCCTGTTCGGCGCGTTCGCGGCTAAGGAACGCATTTGCTTCGAGTTTGCGCTGAAACTCACTCATTTCAGTTTGCAATTGACGCGCTTTTGTGTTGATATTCAAACGCGAATCCTCCTGCTTTTTAATCAATGATTCATTGGCTTCTTTTGCAAACTGATAGTTGAGCAATAAAGAATCGACATTGACATAAGCTATGGGCAGTTTTCCGGGATTCACTGAATCTTTGGTAAAAATAGCTCTATCCGAAGGAGCTTTCGGATTATTGCTGAATACTTTCACAAACAGGAAAATTACAGCGATTGCCAAAACGGCATTTAAAATGAGTGATAGATTTTTCATGCTTTTCTCTTCAATTATAATTTTTTTATTATTTCCTGCATCATGTCTTCGTTGCTTAACGGTTTTACTTTTTTCTGCGCTTCACGATCCTGCGTAGTGGCACAATGTACTCCTTTGCTTTTCAGCGCTTGGTTTCCGCCTATATGTATGTTGGGGAATTCGCCTCCTTTTATAAAAAAAATACGGAATCCCATTATTAAAACGCCTATTATCAATAATATGGCTGATATTATAAATGCCTGTAACATGTTTTGTTATTTTAAAAATTCATACAAAGATAATTTTTTTAGAACACTTAGATACTCGTTGCCTGCAATTTTTAGGAATTTGAATGTTTTGTTCGCATTTTTAACTGATATTAAGAGGTTGGCTTATTTTTTTAGACTTGCTTTGATGATCGGTTTAAAAAAACGGGTTTTCATCGTCTTTCGATTGAACAGAAAATATTGTAATCCGCATTTTCGCAATTTATCCTGTTTTTGCTTTGGCTGGATTATCGGAAGGAGCATAGGACGGACTAAAATAAGTTTTATTTTACTGTCTTTTTAGCATTCGGGATATTTTTTCACCCAACAAAAATTGACTATCTTTGCATACAAATTGAAGAAGAACAAAATGTCTGTACAAATCATTGGTTATCAATTTGTTTTGTTTCTTCTGTAACTTCAATAACTTCATACAATACAATGATTCAATTCTTCCGAACACCCGCCCAACATATATACGCGGTGCAATCTGCCTGCAATTTGTCGAATGATGATGTCAGAAAGTTAGAATGGCTATTCAGCAAAGCGATATTGCTGCCGCAACCTTCAGTAGAAGGGAATTTCGTCGGCCCCCGCCGCGAAATGATTACTCCCTGGAGTACAAATGCCGTTGAAATAACTCAAAACATGGGTATCAACGGCATTTCCCGTATAGAAGAATTCCGCATGATGCCGCCGATTCCCTCGGTGCAGGGAAGCCTGGAATATGATCCGATGTTGGAGCGCATCTATACCGGATTGAATCAGGATATTTTCACAATTAACAAACAGCCCGAACCGATTTTGTCTATCGACGACATTGCGGCGTATAACGAAAAAGAAGGCTTGGCGCTGAGTTCCGACGAAATTGAATATTTAAATGATGTAAGCAAAAAAATAGGCCGCCGGCTTACCGATAGCGAAGTCTTCGGATTCTCACAGGTAAATTCCGAACATTGCCGCCATAAAATTTTCAATGGTCAATATATTATTGATGGGGAAGAAAAAGAGCTTACGCTATTTAAACTGATTCGCAAAACTTCGGAAGAAAATCCGAATCAATTGGTGTCGGCTTATAAAGACAATGTGGCTTTCAATGCCGGACCTAAAATAGAACAATTTGCACCTGCCAGCGGCGATAAACCTGACTTTTTCCGAACAAAAGAAATTGAATCGGTTATTTCGCTGAAAGCGGAAACCCATAACTTTCCAACCACTGTTGAGCCATTCAATGGTGCGGCTACCGGAACCGGCGGTGAAATCCGCGACCGGCTGGGGGGCGGTAAAGCCAGTTTGCCGATTGCAGGTACGGCGGTATATATGACTTCATACCCCCGCAACGATAACAGCCGGGCGTGGGAAAACAATATTGCGCCACGTAAATGGTTGTACCAAACTCCCGAACAAATTCTGATCAAAGCTTCGAACGGGGCTTCAGACTTTGGTAATAAATTCGGACAACCGCTGATTTGCGGTTCGTTGCTTACTTTCGAACATGAAGAAAACAACAAGAAATACGGTTACGACAAAGTGATTATGCTGGCCGGAGGGGTAGGTTTCGGAACACGTCGCGACGCGTTGAAAGGGACGCCCGAAGTTGGAGAAAAAGTGGTTGTAATGGGTGGCGATAATTACCGTATCGGCATGGGCGGCGGCGCTGTTTCGTCGGTCGAAACCGGCCAATACGATAATGCCATTGAGCTGAATGCCGTTCAACGCGCTAATCCCGAAATGCAGAAACGTGTTTCGAACGTGATACGTACCCTGGCCGAAGCCGATGTAAATCCTATTGTTTCTATTCACGATCACGGTGCAGGCGGCCATCTCAACTGCTTATCGGAATTGGTTGAAACTACCGGCGGGAAAATTGATATTTCCGCGCTTCCGGTTGGCGACCCGACCCTGAGCGCCAAAGAAATTGTGGGCAACGAGAGCCAGGAACGCATGGGTTTGTTGCTCAAAGAAAAAGATATTGAAAAAGTACGCAAAATAGCCGAACGCGAACGTGCTCCGTTCTATGTAGTAGGTGAAACCACCGGAAATATGGATTTTGTATTCGAACAAAAAGATGGACAAAAGCCTATTGACTTAAAATTAGCGTATTTTTTTGGAAAGCCACCGAGAACAATAATAGTTGATAATTCAATCTCTGAGCATTATACAGCTCCCGAGATTTCGGAAGAAAAACTTCAATCATATATCGAAAATGTATTGCAAGTTGAATCGGTAGCTTGTAAAGACTGGTTAACCAACAAAGTAGACCGCTCGGTAACCGGAAAAATTGCCCGCCAACAATGTGTCGGCGAAATCCAGTTACCGTTGAACGACCTGGGAGTGGTGGCGCTGGATTACCGCGGAAATGCAGGTATCGCTACTTCTATCGGTCATGCGCCGTTAGCTGCTCTGGCTAATCCCGAAGCAGGGTCGGTACTGGCTATTGCCGAAGCGTTGACCAATATCGTTTGGGCTCCGTTGGCCGAAGGACTGGACAGCGTTTCGCTCAGCGCCAACTGGATGTGGCCTTGTAAGAATCCGGGCGAAGATGCCCGTTTGTACAAAGCTGTTGAAGCTTGTTCGGATTTTGCTTGTTCGCTGGGCATCAATATCCCGACCGGAAAAGATTCGCTTTCGATGACTCAGAAATATGGCGACGAGAAAGTATTCTCGCCGGGAACCGTGATAATTTCGGCGGGAGCCGAAGTTTCGGATGTAAAG
This sequence comes from Paludibacter sp. UBA5753, assembly GCA_002427615.1. Taxonomy (GTDB): domain Bacteria; phylum Bacteroidota; class Bacteroidia; order Bacteroidales; family Paludibacteraceae; genus Paludibacter. The sequence continues at coordinate 2,493 of DIFH01000114.1, read as the reverse complement.
AAAACCGTTTCTCCCGTCTTGGTTAATGATCCGAAATCAGTGGTTTATTATATCGATTTCTCTTTCGATAGTCATAAGCTCGGAGGTTCGGTACTGGCGCAAACCATGAATAAAATCGGCGACGATGTGCCCACCGTAAAAGATGCCGAATACTTCAAAGCTGCTTTCGACAGCATTCAGGAAATGATTAACAGCAGTCTGATTTTGGCTGGTCACGATATTTCGGAAGGCGGACTGATTACGGCTTTACTCGAAATGTGTTTTGGAAATGCGAAAGGCGGATTGAACGTAAATCTGGATTACATTGCCGGAAATTCACTGGTAACCATGTTGTTTGCCGAAAACCCGGGCGTATTGATTCAGGTGAAAGACCGCAAAGCAGTTGAAAAAATACTCGATGCCAATGGCGTGGGATTTGCCCGCATTGCTACGCCAATTGAAGAACGCCGCCTCGAAATATCCCGTAAGAAAGAATCCTATTCGTTCTCCATTAATAATTTGAGGGATGTATGGTTTCGCACTTCATACCTGCTCGACCGGAAACAAAGCGGTGAAGTATGTGCGCAGGGACGTTTTAATAATTATAAAAACCAACCGCTCGAATTTCTGTTCAACGAAGGTTTCAAAGGCAAATTCTCCCAGTTCGGTATTTCACAGGATCGTCAGCCGGGTGGTGTGCACGCCGCCATTATCCGCGACAAAGGAACCAACGGCGACCGTGAAATGGCTTACGCGCTTTATTTGGCCGGCTTCGATGTAAAAGATGTTCACATGACCGACCTTGCCACAGGCCGCGAAACGCTGGAAGATGTAAACATGATTGTTTTCTGCGGCGGATTCTCCAATTCCGATGTATTGGGCTCGGCTAAAGGTTGGGCCGGGGGCTTTTTATTCAACGAAAAAGCTAAATTAGCATTGGACAACTTCTACGAACGCAACGACACATTGAGCCTCGGTATTTGTAACGGCTGCCAGCTGATGGTGGAACTGGGCGTGATAACTCCCGAACACGATGTTCAACCACGCATGTTGCACAACGATTCGCATAAATTTGAATCCGGTTTTATAGGTCTGACAATTCCCGAAAACAATTCGGTGATGCTGGGCTCGTTGAGTGGAAGTAAATTAGGTGTTTGGGTAGCGCATGGCGAGGGTAAGTTCTATCTGCCGGAAGCTGAAAGCGAATACAATATAATAGCCAAATACAGTTACGCCGGCTATCCTGCCAACCCGAACGGATCAGATTATAATGTAGCGGGTATCTGTTCGGCCGACGGCCGTCATTTAGCCATGATGCCGCATCCGGAACGCGCCGTTTTCCCATGGCAATGGGCGCATTATCCTGCCGACCGCCGGAACAACGATCAAATCACCCCGTGGGTGGAAGCCTTTGTAAACGCACGGGTTTGGGTGGAAAAAAACAAATAAAACCTCACCTCCTGACCCTGAAGATGCTGGAGTCGGAACTCAGGGATAATTGAATTCCGATTCCGTCGAAGTTGCCCGAGTCGGAATTCTGGGACGACGGAACTCCGGCATCCCGGGAATGGCTGAAAGAATATTTTACCAAAATCTTTGTATATTTGTCTTTTTTTGTAGCTGAATAATTTTTATAAAGGTCAGAACATGAAAGAAATAGAATATGGCCGGCTCAGGCAAGTAATGGTCGAGCAGCAAATCAAGAGGAGGGGCATTTGTAACCCGAATGTTTTGGACGCATTTTTGAATGTACGTCGCCATATTTTTTTACCCGCCGAACTCAGGGACAGGGCATACGAAGACCATCCTTTACCTATAGGTTTTAACCAGACCATTTCGCAGCCTTATATTGTTGCCTATATGATCAATGCGCTTGAACCCGACAAAAATATGCGTGTTTTGGAAATCGGGACAGGGTCGGGTTACCAGACAGCCGTTATTTCTCTTCTTTTCAAAGAAATATTTTCTCTTGAAATCAATGCTGAACTGGCTCATCGCGCTCAAAAAATATTGAACGAAGAAGGGTACCGTAATATAAAGATAAAAACAGGGGATGGTTTCGAAGGGTGGAAGGAATTTGCCCCTTTCGACAGGATCATTGTAAGTTGCGCTCCCGCGAACATACCGGCAGCTTTATCGGAACAATTGGCCGAAGGAGGGAAAATGATCATTCCTGCAGGCGAAAAGTATGATCAGAAACTTTATCTTGTAGAAAAAAAAGATGGGATAATCAGTCAGGCTGAAAGGCTTCATGTTGCTTTTGTTCCAATGTTGCATAAAGAGTAGATTCTTTAATGATTATCGGCAATGTTGTCCTAATTTATGTTTAGGTGCGCTGCACCTCTGGTTTGAGTGGCTTGGCTTTCAACAAAGATGATCGGGACGCTGTCCATTTTATGAGTAACTAACTTTATATTCTATGTTTTAGGTACGGAGTACCGATCATCTTTGTTGTCGGTTAATAATCAGACAAACCTAAACTGGACAAGCCAGAACCAAAAAGGTAGAACGCAA
>DIFH01000122.1:2765-7119 GCA_002427615.1 Paludibacter sp. UBA5753 | reverse complement strand
ATTACTATTTATCAGACTTATTATATTTTTTCAGCAGGCCCTAATTAATAAAGAGCTATTTGTTTCAAAAAAGAATGTAATAGACAAAAATAATGCTGAAAATTGCTGCCATCTTTTACTGTTACCTTTGAGGCATTGGAAAGCCTATGAATAAGAAATTTGCTTTTTCTGTGATTCAAAAATCACGAAAAGAAATGGACAAGTAAAGGGTGTTCAGTGTTATAAATGTTACGTTTGTAGTCGTACATTGGTGGTATCAGACTTTGTTTTGCAATGTTATATGGAAAGATTACGCTGAAGGAAAACAAACATACGAACAGAACATCAAACTCAGATAATAACGCGTTACCTTACAAAAACCCCAAAATTAGAAATATATAAGGAGCTTAGAATGTTGTCTTTACAAATTACAAAGATGACTAAAAAGAAATTTGTTTTTCAATTGGATAAGTGGAATGAAAAATGGACGGATTTTCTTGAAGAGAGGAGTGTTTCATCTACAACAGCTAAAAGCTTTATACACATAAAACCTTACGTAGCGCCTGTCGGAGCTTGAAAAGAAATATGCCTTGGCTTTTTACCTTTGAGGTATTTCCTGAACTAATGATTCCGGCACAACAAATGCGTTGGAAGGCTTATTTTCCGAGTTAAAAAATAAATTGAGAAACCACAATGGTTTATTAATTGAACGAAAAAAGAAATTTATTGATGGGTTAAGTTGGTGAAAGTAATTTTCTGACCGCATTTTGGCATGGCAGGCGTATACGTAAAATCGGGAACAACTTCATCGCTGCAACTAAAAAATGTAACTTCAGTAAGACAGATAACAGCAATTGAGAACAGTTTATTTCTCATTTTATTTCATAAGTTTCATCTCAAAATTCATATTTTTGTAACTCGCTGCAAATATAACCAATTCTATCCGGTGCATATATTACGTGCAATTGAATAGAATTTGTTAATTATTTATATTATTTATAAAATGCAATTCAAGAATTGATAAAATACGTATATTTACATGCCATTTTACAGAGCGCTAAATAGGTGGCAGCTAAATAGGGAACTTCCCTACTAAATTTAATAAAAAAATATGGGTGCAAAAAAGAATTTTGTTTTAGACACGAATGTTATTCTCCACGATTACAAATGTATTCAGAATTTCGAAGAAAACGATATTTATATTCCGATAGTGGTTTTAGAAGAGCTTGACCATTTTAAAAAAGGAAACGAACAAATCAATTTCAATGCGCGCGAGTTTGCCCGGGAACTCGATTTGATAGCGAACGAAAGTCTTTTCAAAAAAGGGATAGGACTGGGAAAAGGGAAAGGAAAACTTTTTATACTCACGGGCGGCGATTACCCCGATATAATTGCCAAATCGTTTATAGAAAAAACATCGGATCATCGCATACTGGCTTCGACTTATACCTTGCGGGAACAAAAAAAAGCTTATAAGACAATTTTAGTAACCAAAGATATAAATTTGAGGATGAAGGCTTTATCGATCGGAATCGAGGCCGAAGATTATATTAACGACAAAGTAACCAATATTAATATCTTTGAAAAAAATCATGAGGTTTATACTCATATTCAGCCCGAAATCATTGATAAACTTTATAGTAGTGAGGGTTCAATCCTGGTGGACGAACTAGATTTTGCTTCCGATATTGAACCGCAGGATTGTTTTATCCTGAAGAGCGTTCGTTCAAGCGTATTGGTACGTTACAATCAGGACAAAGGAATTGTTAAACGTATTGAAAAAGAACGTTGTTTTGGTATAGAACCCAGAAATGCCGAACAAGCCTTTGCAATGAATGTGTTGTTGGATGATGATGTGAAATTGGTAGCGCTCACAGGGAAATCAGGAACCGGAAAAACACTGTTGGCTTTGGCTGCGGCTCTGCACAAAAATGAGAATTATAAACAAATACTCCTTGCCAGACCTATAGTTGCGTTGGCTAACAAAGATTTAGGTTTTTTGCCGGGCGATGAAAAACAAAAAATTGCACCTTATATGCAACCTCTTTTCGATAATCTGAATGTGATAAAACATAATTTTTCGTATCAGGGAAAAGAAATCAGGCAAATTGACGAGATGCAGAAAAATGGCCAGCTGGTTATAGAAGCGTTGGCTTATATACGCGGACGGAGCCTGAGCGAAACATTTTTTATTGTTGACGAGGCTCAAAACCTTACTCCTCATGAAATAAAAACCATCATTACAAGGGCAGGCGAGGGAACCAAAATTGTTTTCACAGGCGATATTCAGCAAATTGATTCTCCCTATCTCGACATGTTTTCGAACGGACTGGTGTATATGATTGACCGCATGCACGGGCAAAACATTTTTGCGCATGTCAATCTCGTGAAAGGTGAAAGAAGTTATCTGTCGGAGTTGGCAAGTAACTTACTTTAGTGTTTCCATCCCATTTTAACAGTATTGCCTATTTTAATATATTGATATTCAACTGATGATACTATCATCCTTTTTGTATCACCACCCAATTTCTATTTTGTCGCGCCTTCACCAAAATCAACTACAAACAGTGAAAGTCGGATATTCCTGTTTTTCCCGATAGAACAAAAACACCCAACAACTGTTTTCTTATCAATCATATAATTACTTTTTATGTCGCCAACAGCTGCCGCAGCCAATAAATTAGCAACAGAAAATATCGGAAAACTTTTGTGGAATTATTCTTTGCCTGCCATAATTGGTACTGTGGTAATGTCGCTGTATAACATAGTCGACCGGATATTTATCGGGCAGGGAGTTGGCCCTTTGGCAATTTCGGGACTTGCACTGACTTTTCCGTTCATGAACATACTCCTGGCTTTTGGCATGTTAATAGGAGCCGGTTCTGCATCGCGGGTATCCATTACTTTGGGTCAAAACGACAAAGACAAGGCAGAAAAAATTCTTGCCAATGCAGTTATACTCACAATTCTGATTTCGGGAACGGCAGTCATTTTGTCGGTGATTTTCATGAACGATTTACTTCGAATGTTTGGTGGAACCGATAATACCATTCAATATGCGCACGATTATATGATGATTATTATTCCGGGCGGAATTTTTACGGCGCTATATTTCGGATTAAATAATATTCTGAGGGCTTCGGGTTACCCACAAAAAGCTATGTACAATATTCTGCTGGGTGCAAGCATTAATATCGTTTTGGATCCGATATTTATTTTTGTTTTTGATTGGGGAATTCAGGGAGCCGCCATTGCAACCGTTATTTCTTATTTTATCGGAACAATCAATGTGGCTTCGCACTTTATGCTCAAAAGCAGTACCTTGCGCTTTCATATTCATAATTTCAAGCTCGAAAAAGATATAGTAAAATCAATTCTGAGTATTGGGATGTCGCCTTTTAGTATGCAGCTTGGCACTAGCCTGGTTGTTATATTTATTAACAGTACTTTGTTGAAATATGGCGGCGATTTAGCCATTGGAGCTTATGGTATTATTAATAGTATCAATATGTTAGTGGTGATGTTTATTGTTGGGCTTAATCAGGGTTCGCAGCCCATAGTCGGGTTTAATTATGGTGCGCGGAATTTTGAACGGGTGTTTAAAACACTCCGTTATACCATCATTATAGCAACCGGATTATCGACCATCGGATTCATGATAGGTACTTTTATTCCTACCCAAGTGGTTTCGCTTTTCACGTCCGATATTGAATTGAAACGAATGGCAGCTGTCGCTTTGCGTATTTCAGTAATAATGTTTCCTGTTATTGGTTTTCAGATTGTAGTTTCCAATTTCTTTCAATCTATCGGAAAGGCTAAGTTGTCCATTTTTCTGGGTCTTACACGTCAGTTTATTTTTCTGATTCCCGCAATTTTCGTATTACCCATCATTTTCGGATTAAACGGGGCATGGGCGGTAATACCTGTTTCCGACGGATTATCGTCGATAACATCGGCAATTACATTTTTTATTTTTTACAAAAATTTCAGGAAAACTCAAATGATTATGCCCTGAAAACCTGCAAAATTGCTTTTTCTTTCATTTTTTTAGCCGGTTTTGGTTTTTTAAATTTTCAAACCTGTCGGATTTTTAAAAATCTGATTATCATAAGAATTATTTACTTCCATCTTCTTTTTTTGGCTTAGTATTTTGTATATCACTAACTTTTTGTACCTTTGCACCCTGTATTTTTAAAGTCAACATAATGTCTAACCTACTAATTTATTAGTAATTAAAAAAAAGCAATTTTCTGTAATGGAAGAAAACAAAAACATCTCGGAGGAAGTAGTTCCAACCGTAGAAGAAACAGTATTTGAAGAAACACAAGTGGTAGCAGAAGCTCCTGTCGTTGAAGAAACAGCAATCGAAGAAACA
>DIFH01000122.1:0-2645 GCA_002427615.1 Paludibacter sp. UBA5753 | reverse complement strand
GGAAACAGCAATCGAAGAAACACAAGTGATAGCAGATGCTCCTGTCGTTGAGGAAACTTTAGTTGAAGAATCCCCTTTAATTGAAGAAGTTATTGAAGAAGCTCCTGCTTCTAAAAAAAATGAAGCTCCCGAAGTTGCTGCTCCTGCAGCTGAATTCGACTGGGATGCTTACGAAAAAGGAATCACCCTGACAGCAGAAGCTAAGGAAGATTTGGAAAAAATTTACGACAACACTTTGAATGCCATCAAAGACAAAGAAGTGGTTGAAGGAACGGTTATTTCGATTAATAAACGTGAAGTGGTTGTAAACGTGGGCTATAAATCGGATGGCGTTGTGCCTATGAGCGAATTTCGCTATAATCCTGATTTAGCTGTCGGCGACAAAGTAGAAGTTTATATCGAAAGCCAGGAAGATAAAAAAGGACAATTGCTCCTTTCACACAAACAAGCCCGCGCAACCCGCTCATGGGATCGCGTTAATGCGGCTCTTGAATCACAGGAAATCGTTAAAGGTTTCGTAAAATGTCGTACAAAAGGTGGTATGATCGTAGATGTATTCGGCATCGAAGCCTTCTTACCGGGATCGCAAATCGACGTGAAACCTATCCGCGATTACGATGTATTTGTAAACAAAACAATGGAATTCAAAGTGATCAAAATCAACCATGAATTCAAAAATGTTGTTGTTTCGCACAAAGCGCTTATCGAAGCTGAACTCGAAAACCAGAAAAAAGAAATTATCAGCAAACTTCAAAAAGGTCAAGTACTGGAAGGTACCGTTAAAAACATCACTTCTTATGGCGTATTTATCGACCTTGGAGGCGTAGATGGTTTGATTCACATTACCGACCTTTCTTGGGGACGTGTTTCGCATCCGGAAGAAATCGTTTCGTTGGATCAAAAACTGAATGTAGTTATCCTTGATTTCGATGATGAAAAGAAACGTATCGCTCTTGGTCTGAAACAATTGAACGCTCATCCATGGGATGCTTTGAGTACTCAGCTTAAGGTTGGCGACAAAGTAACCGGTAAAGTGGTTGTAATGGCTGATTACGGTGCATTTGTTGAAATTGCTCCGGGGGTTGAAGGTTTGGTTCACGTTTCGGAAATGAGCTGGTCACAGCACCTGCGTTCTGCTCAGGACTTCCTGAAAGTAGGCGACGAGGTTGAAACCGTAATTCTTACCCTGGATCGCGACGAACGCAAAATGTCATTGGGTATCAAACAATTAAAATCCGATCCATGGGATAACATCGAAGAACGTTACGCCGTTGGCAGCAAACATGTTGCTAAAGTACGTAACTTTACAAACTTCGGTGTATTTGTTGAAATCGAAGAAGGTGTTGATGGCTTGATTCACATTTCCGACCTTTCATGGACCAAGAAAGTAAAACACCCGTCTGAATTTACGCAGATCGGCGCCGAAATCGATGTTCAGGTATTGGAAATCGACAAAGCGAACCGCCGTTTAAGCTTAGGACACAAACAATTGGAAGAAAATCCATGGGATGTTTTGGAAACCATGTTTACCGTTGACAGTGTTCACGAAGGTGTGATTGTTGAAATCTTGGACAAAGGTGCAGTTGTCTCATTGCCTTATGGCGTTGAAGGATTTGCAACTCCGAAACATTTGATCAAGGAAGACGGTTCACAAGCTCAGGTTGACGAAAAACTCACTTTCAAAGTAATTGAATTCAACAAAGAGGCAAAACGCATTATTCTTTCGCACAGCCGCATTCACGAAGATGTGAAACGTGCTGAAAAGGCTGAAGTTGCGGCTGCATCGGGCGAAGCGCCTTCAATGAAAAAAACTGCTCCTAAAAAAGCAAAGAAAGAAGAAGTAACTATTCCTTCGAATACAATTGAAAAGACTACTTTAGGTGATATTCAATCATTGGCCGATTTGAAGGACCAAATGGTTGAAGCTGCTGCTAAATCGGCTGCCAAAGCTGCCAAAAAAGCAAAAGCAGAAACTCCTGTAGTAGAAGCTGCTCCTGTAGTAGAAGCTGCTCCTGTTGTTGAGACCGCTGCACCTGCAAAAGAAGAAGTAAAACCTGCTAAAGAAGAAGAAAAAAAACCTGCTAAAGAAGAAGAAAAAAAAACTGCTAAGGAAGAAGTAAAACCTGCTAAAGAAGCAACTCCAGAAGCATAATTTGAAATGTAAAAGAGCTCGGATTTGAGATTCTTTTTAGATAATATAATTAGGTCATTCCGGTTTCGGGATGGCCTTTTTTGATTTTCTGTATTCTAATTTTGATTTTGTTTTTTCAATACCAAAGACTATTTTATAAAATTGAATATTGTATCTTTGTAACTGGTTATTTTATAAAAGAGAATGATGAGAAGAGTTGTTTTATTTATAAGTTTATTACTTTGTTATTCTTCGGTTTATGCGTCAGATGCCTTTCGTTTTGCGTTGTTTACCGATTTACATATTCAAATAGCCAATCAGCAACCTGCCGAAGATTTGCAAAATGTAGTGAACGATGTAAATGCTTTGCAAGACATCGATTTTGTGATTGTTTCGGGCGATGTAACCGAATCGGGCGATTTAGCTTCGTTGCAAAAAGCAAAATCCATACTCGATGGTTTGCATATTCCGTATTATATAACAGTAGGTAACCACGAATTGAAATGGAGCGAAT
>DIFH01000057.1:4027-4904 GCA_002427615.1 Paludibacter sp. UBA5753 | reverse complement strand
AAAGAGTGCTGAGTAGTTACAAATAGAAGTAGTGAGAAAAAATAAGTAGCAAAAGTAAGTTAACCCATATTATCAAACAAACAATCATCGACGAACAAAAAAAATCTCCCGACAAAACGACCTAAGAAAACAGATAAAACGCACGTTTGAAACAATCAAAAACGTTAATTTGCAACTTTTCGGAAAGGTTACAATTATACAGTTAAAAGAAAACAGTTCGGAATGAAACGTGTTATGTACGATTTCAAAACGAACTGTTTTGCTGTAAAATATTGATTCGGATTATTTTTTAGCTTTCAATAAATCACGTATTTCTGCGAGAAGTAACTCTTCTTTTGATGGAGCCGGAGGAGCAGCGGGTGCAGGCGCTTCTTCTTTCTTTTTGTTTAATTTGTTTATGCCTTTGACAAACAAGAAAATACAAAATGCGACAATAAGAAAATCGAAAGTTACTTGTAAAAAGTTACCATAATTCATTGTAACAGCTGCTTTTTCAACGCCATCAACTATTTCAGCGGCTTTCATCTCCCATTTCAAATCAGTGAAGTTTACTCCACCAACCAACAAACCGATCGGGGGCATAATGACATCGGCAACTAAAGATGCGATAATTTTCCCAAATGCTCCTCCGATAATAACGCCGACCGCCAAATCAATTACATTGCCACGCATGGCAAAATCTTTAAACTCTTTCAATAATCCCATGGCACAATTCTTTTTAAATTAACACAAAAATTCAATTTAAGTCGCCACAAAGTTATAAAATCATAAAGCATTTGCAAGTATATCGGTGAATTTTTTAGGGTTTATGTGCAAGTTTCTTATAAACAGCGCCTAAATATACAAAAAAACATTATTTAGTGTCAGAAAGAAAACT
>DIFH01000057.1:0-3954 GCA_002427615.1 Paludibacter sp. UBA5753 | reverse complement strand
ATTGGCGTTTTCTTGCAAACACTATTTATTTTATTTGTTTAAAATATATTACATTTTATCGTTCAGTAAGGGTGTTTCTTTTTATAATTAATAAAAAAATAGTACTTTTGCAGTCAAATTATCAATCAATAAATTATCAATCAATATGGTACATTATTCAGAACTTGGATTGGTCAATACCAACGACTTATTCAAAAAAGCTATTGAAGGCAAATATGCTATTCCTGCTTTCAATTTCAATAATCTTGAACAAATGCAGGCTATCATTGCTGCATGCGTTGAAACCAAATCGCCGGTAATTCTTCAGGTATCAAGCGGGGCGCGTAAATATGCCAACCAGACTTTGCTGCGTTTCCTGGCACAGGGCGCTGTGGAATATGCCAAAGAATTAGGCTGTAACATTCCTATAGTTTTGCACTTAGATCATGGCGATAGTTTCGAACTTTGTAAAAGTTGTATCGATTCCGGTTTTTCCTCTGTTATGATCGACGGTTCGCACCTTCCTTACGAAGAAAATATTGCCCTGACCAAGAAAGTAGTTGAATATGCTCATGCGCAAGATGTAAGCGTTGAAGGCGAATTGGGAGTTTTAGCAGGCGTGGAAGATGACGTAGTGGCCGAACACCACACCTACACTCAACCTAAAGAAGTGATTGATTTTGTAACACGTACAGGTGTTGATTCGTTAGCTATTTCAATCGGTACTTCGCATGGAGCCAACAAATTTACTCCGGCTCAATGCACCCGCGACGAAAACGGCATTTTAATCCCACCTCCTTTGCGTTTCGACATTTTAGAAGAAATTGAAAAACAAATCCCCGGATTCCCTATCGTTTTACATGGTTCATCGTCAGTTCCACAGGAATATGTTGCCACCATCAACAAATACGGCGGCGCCTTGAAAGATTCGATCGGTATTCCCGAAGAACAACTTCGCCGCGCAGCCGCTTCGGCTGTTTGCAAAATCAATATCGACTCTGACGGCCGTTTGGCAATGACTGCTGCTATCCGCGAAGTTCTGGCTACCAAGCCGGGCGAATTTGATCCTCGTAAATATTTAGGACCAGCTCGTGACGAATTGAAAAAACTCTATGCTCACAAAACTGTAAATGTGTTGGGCAGCGCAGGAAAAGCATAAAACCGAACCCTCTAAATTCCCCAATGGGGACTTTTAAAATGTAACAAAGGTCGTTTCAATAAAGAAACGACCTTTGTTATATTAAACAGATGACTAAAAGTCTACCTTTGAGGAATTTAGAGGAATGCTATTACAAACTATTAATGGCATTCAAATCTTCAAAAGCCACTTGCAAGCGGGCAATCAACGACTCTTCGCCTTTGCGCAACCAAACACGCGGATCGTAGAATTTTTTGTTCGGTTTTTCGGCTCCTTCAGGATTCCCGATTTGTCCTTGCAGGTAATCGTGGTTTTTAGCCTCGAATCCACGAATGCCATCCCAATAGGCCCATTGTGTGTCGGTGTCGATATTCATTTTTACAACGCCATAGCTGATAGCTTCACGAATTTCAGCGTGAGTGGAGCCGGAACCTCCATGGAACACAAAACTTACCGGATGATCAACCGTCAATCCATCTTTCTCCTTGATATATTCCTGTGAGTTTTTAAGAATTACCGGCATAAGTTTTACATTTCCGGGTTTGTAAACGCCGTGTACATTTCCAAACGAAGCAGCAATTGTGAAATTAGGCGATACTTTGCTCAATTCTTTGTACGCGTAGTAGACATCGGCAGGTTGCGTGTAAAGCAGGCTGTTGTCAACGCCACTGTTGTCAATACCATCTTCTTCCCCGCCGGTGATGCCGAGTTCAATTTCGAGCGTCATGCCCATTTTACTCATCCGTTCAAGGTAACGTTTACTGATTTCAATATTTTCTTGAATCGGTTCTTCGGATAAATCGAGCATGTGCGAACTGAAAAGCGGCTTTCCCGTTTCGGCAAAGTTTTTTTCGCTCGCATCCAGCAGCCCGTCAATCCACGGAAGGAGTTTTTTAGCGGCATGGTCGGTATGAAGAATAACGCGCACCCCATAAGCTTCTGCCAGAGTATGAATGTGTTTTGCTCCGGCAATTGCACCCAAAACAGCAGCTTGTTGTCCCTCGAGCTTTAAACCTTTTCCTGCGTTAAAAGCAGCGCCTCCGTTCGAAAACTGTATCATTACCGGCGCATTGGCTATTTTAGCAGCCTCCATTACAGCATTTACAGTTGATGAACCTACTACATTGACAGCCGGAATGGCAAATCCCGATTCTTTTGCTACTTTAAAAATAAACTGCAGATCGGCTCCGGTTACAACACCGGGTTTAACTGCATCTGAAATTTTACCCATATATTTATTGAATTAATTTGTTGTTGATTAATATAACAAACGGATATAAATAAAGTTGATATTAATTCTACAATATCCATCTTTTTGAATTCATCCATCTTTAGATTACCAGAAAAAAATCATTACTTTTGTTCCAAAATTCATTTTAAATCATATAAATAGATTTTAATCAACAAGAAAAATGATCGATTATTCAAAAATACCTTCCCCCTGTTATGTGCTCGACGAAGTGGCTTTTCGCAAAAATCTGGAACTGATTAAGTCGGTAAAAGAACGAGCCGGCGTTGAAATTATCTTGGCTTTCAAAGCTTTTGCCTTATGGAGTGTATTTCCTGTTGTACGTGAATATATCCCCTATTCCACGGCAAGCTCGCTGGCTGAAGCCAGACTGGCTTTCGAGGAAATGGGCAGTCCGGCACACACTTACGGGCCGGCTTACACCGACCGCGAGTTTCCCGAAATTGTTCGTTGCAGCAGCCATATCACTTTCAATTCTTTGTCGCAATTCGAGCGCTTTTATCCACAAACGCAATTTTACAATATCTCCTGCGGATTGCGCATCAACCCTGAATTTTCCGAGGTGGAAACCGATTTGTACAATCCATGCGCGCCGGGTTCGCGTTTGGGAATTGTGGCTGAACTGCTGGGTGACAAATTACCGGACGGCGTGGAAGGACTACATTTTCACACGCTTTGCGAATCAACTTCTTTCGATTTGGAAAAAACCCTGAATGTGGTAGAAGAAAAGTTTGGCAAGTACTTTTCACAGATTAAATGGCTGAACATGGGTGGCGGACATTTAATGACCAAAGAAGGCTATGATGTTGAACATTTGATTGTATTGCTCAAAAAATTTAAAGCCAAATATCCGCATTTGCAATTAATTCTTGAACCCGGAAGCGCTTTTGCCTGGCAAACAGGCGTTTTGGTTTCATCTGTGATAGATATTGTCGAAAATAAAGGGATTAAAACAGCCATGCTCGATGTTTCATTCTCGTGCCACATGCCCGATTGCCTCGAAATGCCTTACAAGCCTGTCATTTTCGGGGCAACTGATGCTGTAAAGGGAAAACCGACTTACCGTATGGGTGGAAACAGCTGTTTGTCGGGCGATTTCTTCGGGTCGTGGTCGTTCGACGAAGAACTGAAAATAGGCGATCGCATCGTTTTCGAAGATATGATTCATTACACGCTGGTAAAAACGACTATGTTTAACGGTGTGTCGCATCCAAGTATCGGCATTTGGACAAAGGAGAACGAATTTAAATTGATTCGTGAATTTGGTTACGAAGATTATAAAGGAAGAATGTCATAAACAAAGAGATAGCCCAAAACTTTTTCCCAAATGGCACACGAGATTTATAACAAAAAAAAACATCAAACAACCTCTGCCAAACGGAATCAGGATGAAAATTCAGGAGATGGAGAATTTGAATCCCTAATACGTAAAACAGTCGGTTCAATTCTGAACCGACTGTTTTAGTTTTTAATTTATATGTTTGATTGTAACTACTCAGCACCCTAATAAATTTGATAATAATCGGCCATTTAGTTGAATGTTATGTATTTAAACTCTTTGCACCGACAGGACTAAAACTGTCTGCCG
>DIFH01000072.1:18856-19825 GCA_002427615.1 Paludibacter sp. UBA5753 | reverse complement strand
AATTTGAAAGATAAGGTACTAAAGATAAGTAATTGGATATAAATTTTCCTGTTTCCCCTTTTTGGGGGTTAGGAACGCTAAAAATAAACAGATGAAAACAAAGATAGTAATTGTAGGAATTGGCGGAGTAGGAGGGTATTACGGAGGATTGTTGGCAAAACAATATGCCGGTAACCCTGAAATTGAGATATATTTTGTGGCGCGCGGAGCGCACCTGCAGAAAGTGAAAGAAAATGGTTTAACCGTGATTACTGAAACAGAAACATTTGTTGTCCGCCCGACTTTGGCAACCGATAATGTCCTGGAAATCGGGACGGTCGATTATGTTTTCCTGTGTACCAAAAGTTACGATTTGCATCCTACCATTAAGCAAATTAAACCTTGTATAGGAACTGAAACAGTTATTCTGCCCTTGCTAAACGGTGTCGATATCAGTGAGAGAATCAGGACTCTATTGCCCGGAATCGAAGTGTGGAACGGTTGTGTGTATATAGTCGGGCGACTGAACGAACCCGGTGTAGTAGAAAGTTCGGGCGGCCTGCACGATTTATTTTTCGGTTATGAGGATCAGACTTCAGATCGGTTGTTGTTTATGGAGAAATTAATGAAAGATGCCGGAATAAAGGCATTCTTCAGCGAAAACATCCGCATGAATATTTGGCGTAAGTTTATTTTTATATCTACAACAGCCTCGTTGACTTCCTATTTCAATGTCGGTTTTCGTGATTTGCTCACCGATGAAAAGCGCAAGGGTGCAACAATTGCATTCTTAAATGAAGTGGCTGCCGTAGCAAAAGCCGAGGGCGTCGTTTTTGATACCGATATTGTTGATACAACTATTCATCATATCGAACGATTGCCTTTCGGCGCCACCTCGTCGATGCACAGCGACTTCAAAGCCGGACGAAATACCGAGTTGGATACGCTGACAAAAATTGTAATTGATAGGGGGAAAAAATATGGTGTAGC
>DIFH01000072.1:18548-18714 GCA_002427615.1 Paludibacter sp. UBA5753 | reverse complement strand
GTTTGTCGGATGATAAGTACGACATTTTCAACTTAACATAACAATAGTATGACCGTTCCATACGCGATGTACAGTTGTGTTACTATCAAAATGAATTGTTGAAAATACTGTCCCCTGGAGGGGAAAACCCGTCCGACCATCCGGACAACCGTTCCCCAAGTGGTGA
>DIFH01000072.1:0-18472 GCA_002427615.1 Paludibacter sp. UBA5753 | reverse complement strand
CCAGACCCCTCGGACAACCGTTCCCAAAGTAGTGAAAGCTTGCCAGACCACTCGGACAAGCTTTCCCCGCTTGGTGAAAGCCTGCCGGACTTCTCCTGCGGACATTCCCCTGGAGTGGACGCCGGTTCTATCCTGTTTTGCTGAATTTTTTATTGAATTGATTTATTAGCATAGTGTTGTGTTCATCTAATTTTGACGGTTATTCTGTTCTGCGTCAAACCGTGAAAGAAACGGTTAGCCGCGCTGGTTCCGTATAACCGCTTTTTTTGTGGTTTGTAGGATGATAAGTACGACATTTTCAACTTAACATAACACTACATGTTTCTATATACCAAAACCATGATTTTTTTTGATAAATAATCATGCAAAAGACGTTTCCCTTTTTGCTCTTCCGAGATGAAAGATTAATTTGGGTTATCTGTAAATTTTTAAGAGAATATATTTTTTACTATTTTTGCAGAAAACATATAACTTTTATCTAATGCAGAAAACGATTTTCACTTTACTTATTTTCACTACTTTATTTTCAACCCTGCTGGCGCAGCCGAAGAAACGTGAAATGCGTGCCGTATGGATAGCCACAGTGGCCAATATCGACTGGCCCAGTCAACGTAATCTCACCCCAAAAGCGCAACGCGAAGAGATGCGTAAAATATTGGATGAGCTTGCCAAAAACAACATCAACGCTATAGTCCTACAAATCCGCCCTACAGCCGATGCGTTTTATACTTCCACACTCGAACCTTGGTCGCATTGGCTTACCGGCAAGCAAGGGGTTCGTCCCGCAGAGTTTTACGACCCGTTGCAATTCGTTATCGAAGAAGCCCATAAACGTTGTATCGAAGTACATGTTTGGCTTAATCCTTATCGCGTTACAAACAGTGATAATCTTGACATATTGAGTAAAAATCATTTGTATTATAAAAACAAAGAACTTTTTTTAAAATACGGCGGTAAATATTATTTTGATCCGGGGCTCGATGAAACGCGTGAATTTCTGAACCGTGTGGTGGAAGATGTGGTGGAACGTTATGATATTGATGCCGTTCATTTCGATGATTATTTTTATCCTTACCGGGTGAAGAATGAAGAATTTCCTGACGATAAATCATTTAAAAACAATCCCCGTGGCTTTGCGCCCAACCAGAAAGACGACTGGCGTCGCAATAATGTAAATCTGGTTATTGCAGAGTTGCAGCATACTATCAAAAGTATCAAACCCTGGGTGGAGTTTGGCGTTTCACCTTTCGGCGTTTGGCGCAACGACAGTGTAGATCCGCGTGGGTCGGCAACCCGCGCCGGAGTACAAAACTACGACGATCTTTATGCAGATATTCTGAAATGGCTCAAAGAAGGAACGATCGATTATGTTGTACCTCAACTATATTGGGAAATTGGGAAAAAAGTGGCAGACTATGAAATATTAGTAAAATGGTGGAGCGAAAATTCATTCGGCAAAAACCTGTATATCGGCCTTTATGCATCGCAGTTGGGCGAGGCGAAAGCGCCTGCCGCCTGGCGCAAAGGCAATGAACTGGCGCGTCAACTCAATATGAACAAACAATATTCGCAGGTAGATGGAGCAGTATTTTTCAGCGCCAAAGGTTTTATGCAAAACAAACAGGGTCTAAACGACAGTCTGCAAAATAATTATTATAAATATCCGGCGCTTTGTCCGGTTAATCGAAATATTGTGGGCGAACCCTCGGCACAACCTCAAAATATCAGGATTTTGAAAGACGGCGACAATGCATACCTGCTTTGGGACAATGTGGAAGAGGAAGGTGGTTGTAAGATTGCTTATTATGTGGTTTATGCGTTCAAAGGTAAAAAGGTTGGTAATTTGGACGATCCGGCTGCAATAGTGGCGCGTACAACCGAAAATTGCCTCGACCTGCGCGAACTTGAAAAGAGATTCAAGGGGAATTACACTTTTGTGGTTACGGCATTGAACCGTTATAAACACGAAAGTATTCCGACTTACGGGGTAACCCGTAAATTATAAATATCATTTTCCGATTAAATCAAGTTTAGTTGGCAATTGCCATAAAGAAGGATATAAATCATAGTTTGTTCCTTCTTTATTTTTTGAATTTCAGGTACTCGGTGTCTCCCGAAGACACCAAAAAAACCGATACCCCCCATCCAGGAATACCGGTTTTCTTTTGATTTTGAAGAGCAAACCACTTATTCGGCTACTACTTCGAAAGCAACTTCAACAGTTACTTCTTTATGAAGTTTTAATGTAGCTTTATACGAACCGATTTCTTTAACGGGTTCCTTAAGTACGATTATCTTACGATCCACAGCAAAACCTGCTTTTTCGAAAGCATCAGCGATTTGGATAGGACCAACCGCACCGAAGATTTTACCCGTTGTGCTTGTTTTTGCACCAACAGACAAAGTTATATCTTTTACTTTTTCAGCTAATTCAATTGCTTCGTTTTTAATACGTTCCAATTTGTGGGCACGTTGTTTCAAATCTTCAGCCAACATTTTTTTAGCCGATTCGGTTGCCAAAACAGCTTTTTTTGTCGGAATCAGGAAGTTACGTCCGTAACCATCTTTTACTTTAACGATATCTCCTTTGTAACCAAGATTGATTACGTCTTCTTTCAATATAATTTCCATACTTTTTTCTCCTTCTTTATTATTTCATCATATCGGTTACATAAGGAAGCAACGCGATATGGCGTGCTCTTTTAACTGCTTGAGCTACTTTACGTTGATATTTCAACGAAGTACCGGTAAGGCGACGTGGAAGGATTTTTCCCTGTTCGTTCAAGAATTTTTTCAAAAATTCAGGATCTTTGTAATCGATGTATTTAATACCGCTCTTTTTGAAACGGCAATATTTTTTCTTTTTTACATCTACCGACGGTGGAGTTAGGTATCTGATATCTCCGTTATTTGCTGCCATATTTTAGTTCTCCTTTACTTCTTTAGATTTAACATTCTTTCTTTTTTCGGCATACTCGTAAGCATATTTGTCCAAACGGAACGATAAGAAACGGAGCACGCGTTCATCGCGGCGAAATTGTGTTTCCAAGGTAGCGATGACCGAAGGATCGGCATCGAACTGAAGCAACGAATAAAAACCTGTCGATTTTTTTTGAATTGGGTAAGCTAATTTGCGTAAGCCCCAGTTCTCCTCATTGGTGATTGTCGCACCATTTTCTGTCAAAATGGCTTTGAACTTTTCTACCGCTTCCTTCATCTGGACATCAGACAAAACGGGAGTTAAAATGAAAACGGTTTCATAATGATTTAACATACTGTTTACTAACTTTTTAAAATTTATAATTCTGATTTTATTAAAGCGGGGCAAAGATACAAATAATTATTTGACCTGCAAAGTGAAATCTAAAAATCTTTACGGATAAGCACTTTTTTAGTCGTCTCCGAACTGGTACTATGAGCTCTTTTCGCCTGTGATTTATTCAGGTCAGGTTTTCCTTTGTCTTTAGCGCCGCTTGGCGTTTTAACTTTACTTTTACTTTTTATTGCTTTAACCGGTTCCATATTTTCAGCCGGAAAAGGATGATCCTTCACTACAGGAATTTGAATGGAAATCAAATTTTGAATATCGCGTATATATTCGCATTCTTCTACATCGCAAAACGATACGGCTTTTCCATCGAGTCCGGCCCTGCCTGTTCGTCCGATTCTATGCACGTAAGTTTCGGATATGTTAGGAATATCATAATTGATAACCAGATTCAAATCGTCGATATCAATCCCGCGGGCTGCAATGTCGGTAGCAACAAGTACGCGGGTAGTACGTTCTTTGAAATTCTTCAACGCATTTTGGCGTGCATTCTGCGATTTATTACCATGAATAGCTTCGGCTTTAATCTGGTTTTTCACCAATATGCGCATAATTTTATCGGCTCCGTGCTTGGTACGGGTAAAAACCAAAGCCGTAGCTATCGATTTATCTTTCAGTAAATGAATCAATAAATCTTTTTTATTGGCGGCATCTACATAATAAAGCTCCTGCCGGATAGTTTCGGCAGTGGACGACACGGGAGTAACTTCCACTTCTTCGGGACGCGTCAGGATAGTACCTGCGAGCGTCCGGATAGATTCAGGCATGGTGGCCGAGAAAAACAAGGACTGCCGTTTGACAGGAATGAGTTTAATCAATTTTTTTACGTCATGTATAAAACCCATATCAAGCATCCGGTCGGCTTCGTCAAGCACAAATATGCTTAATTCGTTCAGTTTCACAAAACCCTGATTATGTAAATCGAGTAACCGGCCGGGTGTGGCTATCAAAATGTCGACCCCTGCTTTCAGCGCACTGACCTGTGAGTTTTGATTTACGCCGCCAAAAATTACCGTGTGACGTATATTCAGAAACCGTCCGTAACTGGCAAAACTTTCATCAATTTGTATAGCAAGTTCGCGGGTTGGCGTAACTATTAATGTTTTAATTTTACGATGATTACTTTTTGTTACCCCTGAATTGGTCAGTTGTTGCAGAATAGGAATAGCAAATGCAGCAGTTTTTCCTGTACCCGTTTGGGCGCATCCTAATAAATCACGACCTTTAAGAATAATGGGAATTGAAATTTCCTGGATAGGAGTTGGTTGGGTATAGCCTTCGTGTCGGAGAGCATTTAAGATCGGCTCAATAAGATCTAATTTTTCAAATGTCATAGAATATTTTACGCATCCGTTCTTCTTTCACAAGCTCATATATTAACCTGAGGGATGACGATTTTGTGCAAAGGTACGGAAAATAAACGGAGAGGAAAAATGCACGAGATTCCAACCGCCTTTTTTTCTAATCCACTTTTAGTTTTTCTTCCGTACTTTCTTCATCTTCAATAAATTCAGAATCGGCTTCTTCAAAGTCATCATCTTCTTCGCCCCAGTCAATTTCAGGGCGCTGCGGACCTGATTTTCTGTAAATGACTGAAAGTACCAAACCACTGATTCCACCGGACAAATGTCCTTCCCACGAAATAGGATCGTTCACTTTCCACGGGAAAACATGCCAAATCATGCTGCCATACAGAAAAGTGATAATAAGCGAAATAGCAATTAACGGTATGTGTTTTCGTATCAATCCACTGAAAAACAGAAAGAAAGCAATTGAATATATCAAACCGCTCGCTCCGATATGCCAGTTTTCACGGCCTATTAACCACAGCAATATGCCACTTAAGATGTACGAAAAAAACAAAACTTTTGTAGCAATCAGGTTGTAGAAATAAAATAAACAACTCCCTAAAACTAAAAAAGACAATAGGTTGTTAGTTAAATGTCCCCAGTCGGCATGTATGAAAATGTATGTAAATATTCCGGTTAAATATTTAAAATCACGGGGCATAATTCCGGCTTTGTGAAAATCCCAGTTCATGCCTTTTTCGAGCAAGAAAACCAAAATAATTAGGATAGAAATCACTACAGGAATAAATACTGCATGAATAAATTGTCGTCGGCCTGCAGAAAGTTTTTCACTAAAAAGCATGATATTTTAACTTTATTCTGCAAAATTACAATATATTCCACAATATTATTTACAATTCGGCAAGAAATAACGATATAATATTCACAAGTTACCAGTTGACATATTGAAATACTGCGATTTAGCAAAATTAAACAAAATAAAACCATCCGATGATTAGCAAATGATTAAGTTTAGTTATGGATATATACGAGATATTTTTAATTAAAACTATCAATAAACATACTGTAAAACATAAAAAAACACAAACAATTTGCTTTGCTAATAGAATAATTTTAAATAAATTGCGAACGCTAAGACACGGCCGAAATGGTTGCGTTAAAAAACAGATTGTATCTACTTCAATATTTATATTTGGCTGACGAATTTTACCAACGATTTAAAATATACATAATATGAGTTACCTTAATTTTGACAAAACACTATTGATGAATCTTGATAAATCACTTTCGAAAGAAATGATTCGTACCAATCGCGCAGGAGCTTACAACAGTACAACGTTGATAGATTGTAACACACGCAAATATCACGGACAATTGGTGGTTCCACTCCCCGATATCGATGACTCAAATCATGTGTTGCTTTCTTCGCTCGACGAAACGGTTATTCAACATGGCGCCGAATTCAATCTTGGAATACATAAATACGAAGGGAATAATTTCAGTCCGAACGGGCATAAATACATTCGTCAGTTCGATTGCGATGTGATTTCACGCACAGTTTATCGCGTTGGAGGCGTAATTTTATCCAAAGAACGTATGCTCGTCTCTTTCGAACCGCGCGTACTCATTAAATACACTCTGCTTGAAACTCATTCGCCTACAACACTTCGTTTTAAACCATTTCTGGCTTTCAGAAGCGTAAATGAACTTACACACGAAAACAGCCAGGCCAACACCTCATTCGCCGAGGATGCACAGGGAATCAGTATGTGTCTGTACGAAAAATATCCCTGCCTGCACATGCAGTTCTCGAAAAAAAACACCTATATCCATGAACCGAACTGGTATAAAAACATAGAATATTATAAGGAACAGGAACGTGGTTACGATTACAAGGAAGATTTACTTGTTCCCGGCTATTTCGAGATGCCTATAAAAAATGGCGAAAGTATCATTTTTTCTGCCGGCATTTCCGAAACTTCGCCCCGAAAACTGCAGGCTCTTTGGGACGAAGAAATGAAACGTCGCAATCATCGGGTCGACATGTTCAGTTGTTTGAAAAACTCGGCTCAGCAGTTTTACAAACGCGAAGGCGACAAAACCTATTTATTGGCTGGTTATCCATGGTTCGGCGCCCGCGCCCGCGATCAGTTCGTAGCTTTGCCCGGCTGTACACTGACCATCGATCGAATGGATTATTTCGATGCAATAATGAAAACTTCGTTGGAAGAAGTGCAATTATTCATGGATGGCAAAAAAGAAGGGATAAAATTACAAGCTATTGACGATCCGGATGTTTTGCTTTGGTTTATATGGGTTGTGCAACAATATTCACTTGCTACGACGATGAAGGAAGCTGCTGCCAGATTTGAGGAAATTGTAACAAATATAATCGCATTTATACGCAAAAACAATCATCCGAATTTATTCCTGCACAACAATGGTTTATTGTATGTGAACGGGCAGGAAAAACCGGCGACCTGGATGAATGCCAAAGAAAACGGGCGGCCTATCACGCCGCGCACAGGATATGTCGTCGAAATTAATGCTCTTTGGTATAATGCCTTGAAATTCACTGCCCAACTTACGCGCGAATTAGGTAAAGAACATGCTGCCGACCTGTTGGACTATCAGGCTGAAATAGCCGGTGCGGCTTTTATTCAGACTTTTTGGAACGGCGCCTATTTATACGACTACGTAGATGGAAATTACAACGATATGGAAGTCCGCCCCAATATGCTTTTAGCGGTTGCATTACATTTTTCGCCTCTCGATAAAAAACAGCAGAAATCTGTTCTTGATATTTCGACTAAAGAGCTCTTAACTCCGAAGGGATTAAGAAGCCTGAGCCCTAAAAGCGGTTTCTATCGGCCGAATTATGTTGGAGGAATGCTCGAACGCGACAGGAATTACCACAATGGCCCAGTTTGGCCATGCACATTTGGCGCATTTGCCTTGGCTTATCTCAAAATATACAAACAATGCGGTAAATCGTTTATCGAACGTATGTTGATTGGTTTGGAAGCTGAAATGACTGAACTTTGCGTCGGCACATTACCCGAATTATTTGATGGAAACCCCCCTTATAAAGGTCATGGAGGGATGTCGTTTGCCATGAGCGTAGCTGAAGTTTTGAGAGTGTTGGATTTTTTGAAAAAATACGAAAACGAATAGATGATGAAGGCATTAATGTTTGGATGGGAATTCCCTCCTCATATTTTAGGCGGTTTAGGAACAGCAAGTTACGGACTTACCAAAGGAATGGCTATGCAGCCCGATATGCAAATCACATTTGTCATACCAAAACCTCATGGCGACGAAGACCAGAGTTTTTTAAAAATCATAGGCGCCTGCAATGTTCCTGTGGTATGGAAAGAAAATGACTGGAATTATGTGAATCATCGCATTGGCTCCGTTATGCATCCCGATGAATATTTCTGGCTGCGTAATGGCATTAAATATGATTTTACCCGTATTTATACCAACGATTTGGGATGCATTGATTTTTCCGGCCGTTATCCCGACAATTTGATGGAAGAAATATCGAATTACGAAGCCGTTGCAAGTGTTTTAGCGCATCAACTGGATTTCGACATCATTCATTCACACGACTGGCTCACGTATCCTGCCGGAGTTTTTGCCAAGCAAATCAGTGGTAAGCCGCTCGTCATTCACGTGCATGCTACCGATTTCGACCGCAGTCGTGGACAGGTAAACCCGACCGTCTACGGCATCGAAAAACGGGGAATGGATGTTGCCGACCACATCATGACCGTGAGCGAACTGACCCGCAGAATTGTTATTGAGAAATATCATCAGGATCCGCGCAAGGTAACCACTGTGCACAACGCCGTTGAACCGCTACCGGATGTAGATTCGTTTACCAAAACTCCCCGAAAAGATAAAATCGTTACTTTCTTGGGACGTATCACCATGCAAAAAGGACCGGAATATTTTGTTGAAGCAGCTCACAGGGTATTGCAGAAAACCAAAGGCGTTCGTTTTGTAATGGCCGGAAGCGGCGATATGATGAATGCGATGATTGATTTGGTTGCCAAACGGGGAATAGCCGATAAGTTTCATTTTACAGGGTTTTTAAAAGGTCGCCAGGTGCACGAAATGCTCGCCGAAAGCGATGTGTATATTATGCCATCGGTTTCCGAACCATTTGGTATTTCGCCGCTCGAAGCCATGCAGGTAGGGACGCCAAGTATTATCTCAAAGCAATCGGGTTGCGCCGAAATCCTTACCCACGCCATCAAAACCGATTACTGGGATATTGATGCCATGGCTGATGCTATTTACGCCATCGTAAAAAATCCGGCTATATACAAAAGCCTTCGCGAACTTGGCCGTGAGGAGGTGAACAACATTAAATGGTACGATGCCGGCTTAAAAGTTCGGGCAATTTACGATAGCGTATTATGATTGACTAAATTCTTCTTTGACAAATTATCTTATTTGTTGTTCTCTTGTTTAAGCTTGTCCGATTTCAAAAATCTGACAAGTTTGGAAGTACAAAGAACTGAAATAAACTAAAAAAAGAGACATGCAATTTTGCTGGTTCTACTTTGTCAAAAGGACAGAATCAATCATTGATTATTTGCAATTTTTAATATTAATAATGGACAAACAATCGGCTAATCGACCGATTAACCAATATATAAACTAACAAACTAATTCCTAAAGATATGCGAAACATTTGTTTTTATTTTCAGATTCATCAGCCGTTGCGTTTGAAACGCTATCGTTTCTTCGAAATCGGACAAGATCATTATTATTACGATGATTTTCAGACTGAAGATCGAATTCGTAGAGTAGTTGAACAATCATATTTAACTGCCAACCGCACCATAGCCGAAATGATTCGCAGTTCAAATGGAAAATTCCGTTGCTCGTTTTCAATTTCAGGCACGGCGCTGGAACAACTTGAACAATACGCTCCCGAAGTGATCGATAACTTTAAGGAATTATCGAAAACAGGAAGCGTGGAGTTTTTGGCCGAACCTTATGCACATTCGCTGGCTTCGGTATTCGATGCCAACGAATTTCAGCGTCAGGTAAATATTCATGCCGATAAAATTGAACAATTATTCGGAAGAAAACCTACTTCTTTTTACAATACCGAATTAATTTATTCCGACGAAATTGGCGAGTTGGTTTCAAAAATGGGTTACAAATCCATGCTGATTGACGAAGCAAAACACGTTATGGGATGGAAAAGCCCGAACTATGTGTACAGGCATGCTTACAATCCTAAATTGAAACTTTTGGTCAGAAACCATAAGTTAAGCGATGATATTGCTTTTCGTTTTGCCAATCTTTCGCTCACAGCCGAGAAATTCATTGGTTGGATTGCCGCTTTGCCTGCCGAAGAAAACGTTATCAATTTAGGAATGGGTTATGAAGTATTTGGAATCACGCAACCGGCTCATACAGGCATCTTTGAGTTTCTTAAAGCGCTACCTTATCATGCCATGGAACAGCAAATGAACTTTGTTCTTCCATCCGATTTTACAAAAAAAATCGATCCTGTGGATACGCTGTCATCTCCTTCTCCAATAAGTTGGGTCGGAAACGATAAAGACCTTACTCCATGGACGGGGAACGACCTGCAACAAGAAGCTTTGACTAAACTTTATGCGGTAAGCGAGCGGGTAAATCTTTGCAAAGATAGACCTTTGCAACATGATTGGCTGATGTTACAATCATCCGATCATTTCCGTTATATGAGCCATAAAGACCCTTACGGAACAAACTACGAAACGGCTTACGATGCCTTTATAAATTACATGAATGTGCTCGCCGACTTTCTTGAACGGGTTGATGCTCAATATCCGACAAATATCGACAACGAGGAGCTCAATGAATTATTGAAAACTATCAATCAACAGGAAAAGGAAATTGAAAATCTGGAAAATGAAATTAAAAAGTTAAAAACCAAAGCCCACAAAGCAACTTAAAAGAAATAACTCTATTATTTAATGTCAGAAAGAAAAATCGGTGTTTGATAAGAAAATGTCAAGATTAAGTCGCACGTTGCCGGTAAGCAACGGTCATGAACGTTGGTTCACCTCAGACATCCGCGAGGTTTTGTATTTTTAATAAGGATATCCGGTAGAGGACACCATGCTCCCGCGCGATTGTATCGCGTGGGATAATGATTTTATTTAGTATTGCCACACGATGCAATCGTGCGGCAGCGTAGGGGTATCTCACTAACAGTATATCTCACACATGATTTGATTATGGAACTTTTATCTTACGGAAGCACCATAAAAGTTATTCAGCCTCAAGAGCTTGCTGACAAATTGAAAGCTACTTATGAAAATGCATTGAGAAAATATTAAAAGAAATGAGACCATGCCGTTTTTTGGCGTAGGTTGTTCGTAATTTTGCAGAAATAATAATCGTTAAACGTCTAAAAACTCAAAAAATGGAAAACTCAAATCAAATTTCACAGGCGGAATTAGCTGCCAACAAAAATCCCAAAGAAGTATCTTTACAGTCAATTTTGACTTCTGATGAGTTTCAAAACTGCTCGTTTGATTTACCGATTGTTTTGGGAAAAACGTCTGGATATAAGACCATTATAACTGATTTGGCAGAATTGCCTCATTTACTCGTAGGCGGAGCAACAGGTCAGGGAAAGTCTGTTTTTCTACATGCAATTATCAATTCACTATTGCATAAGAAACGCCCCGAAGAGCTAAAATTGGTACTTATAGATACAAAAAATCAACAATTTAGCATTTATGCCGACCTGAAAAATAACTTTTTAGCAAAACAAAATAATGGAGAAAGCGTAATTATTTCTGAGACCAAAAAGGTTATTGAAACACTCAATTCACTTTGTCTTGAAATGGATGACCGTTACGACATGCTTAACGCAGCACAAGTCCGAAATTTAAAAGAATATAATGAAAAATTCAAAAAACGACACTTGAACCCTGAGAAAGGACATCGCTTAATGCCTTATGTGGTGGTGGTTTTTGATGAATTTGCTGACTTATTAGCGATAGCTGGTAAAAAAGTTGAAATTCCTATTGCTCTTTTAGCACGGATTGGACGTGGGGTTGGTATACACATAGTTATTGCTACTCAGCGTCCATCTGCAAATGTGATTGGAGCTATAAAAGCCTATTTCCCTGCTATAGTTGCTTTTCGGGTTTCTTCAATAATTGATTCACGCTCTATTTTAGATGCGCCGGGAGCTGAACATTTGCTTGGACGAGGTGATATGCTTTTCTCGAAAGGCAATGAACTTATGCGAATTCAATCAGCTTTTATTGATACGCCAGAAATTGAAAAGTTTGTAAAATCTAAATATATTGGTGAGCAAACAAGCGTTTACGACACGTTTATTTTGCCAAAAAGTAGTGAGAAACCATCGTTTCCCGAAATTAAAAAAATAGATTTAGACCCACTCTATGAAGATGTATCAGAATGGGCAAAACCCAAAAAACAAGTTTCAATAGCTCAGATTCAGACAGAGTATACTGTGGGTCGCATGCGTGCAGGCAGAATTTTAGAGCAACTCAAAGTGAATGGAATTGTGAATTAAACAACTAATAATTATAAATTTAAATTTAGAAAAGATGGAAAATCAAACGAAAGAACAGTTCTTTACAGAAAAATTTGACAATGATTTTCGCTTGATTGAAAGCGAAATCGTGTCTGAAGGCATTTTTAATCGTTTTTCACGAATGATGCCAATGGTTGGTGCAGATTATGAAAAGCAATCTGCGAAGATATTATTAGTGCTTGAAAGCTACTATTTTGACAATAAAGACTTAGAAAATGGTAGCGTGTTTACAAATGCTGATGATTGGTATAAAACGGAAGGTGCAAATCTTATACCCAAAATTTCTGAAAGGAATGTCAATATGCGGGAGGATTGGATTTGTAATCCAACGGACGGTCCATATCCTAATATTTATCGTTCTTTATGTGCAGTGAAAGGTGGTGACTTTGAATCTCAATGCCGTTCAATCTCCATTTACAACTATTTTTTGCGTCCAGCTTATAATAATAATGGCACTAAAGGGTTTGGGGATAAAGACTATTGTAAAAAGATTGATAGAACAGTGGCTTATGAGGCTTTCTGCGGTGTAGTCGAAACTTTGAAACCAGATATTGTTATTTTTTTAAGCAAATTCTCATTCGACACTTTTCAAAAACACAACAAATCGTTTGAAAACGTCAAAATTGAATACACTTCTCATCCCTCAAGACAATGGCATATGAGTTCATATTGGGCAAATTATGGACAAAGTTTTAAAAATAAAGATAAGTTCGAACGAATAATTGCTGATAGTTTAGAAAAACGTCACGATCAAATACCAAAGATAAATGAAATTAAAGAAAAAATATGCAAAATGACCAACAATGAAGAATGGTGGACTTGGGGTGGCTGGTTATTAGGTATAAGATTAATAAATATTGGTATTGAAGCTTGTTTTGAAAATGTTGATGACAACCCTTTTGGTAAATTCAAAATATTTATCGTAACTTGGAGTAAAGAAGAATATCAGCCATATTCTAAATTGTTAAATGAGAAATATCCTAATAAATCTCAAATGGATCAGGGGAAAAAAGTTGTTTTACAAGTAGATGAAATTCAAGAAAATAATATGGATTTGATTATAGAGAAATTAAAATTGCATTACGAAAATCTAAAAATAATTTTAGAACAAACATCCTAATTGCCTTTAAAAGCACCCCTCTGCTGCCGCACGATTGCATCGTGTGGCAGGTAAGTTATCAAGTAAACAATAATCAAGAAACAAGAGTTACAATGAGTAGAAATTATAAGTTCCATAATCCTTGATAGTAGTGCAATTGATTATGCCGGAGAAAAAGGATTATTGGATATTGTGTTGATTTAAAGTTGTTGCCACACGATGCAATCGTGCGGCAGCGTAGGGGTAATTGATGAGAAGCTGAATTACATTCATAACAATCCTGTTGAAGAGGGTTTGGTTTTTAGAGCCGAGCATTATTATACAGTAGTGCTATTGATTATGCCGGAGAAAAAGGTTTATTGGACATTGTGTTGATTTAAAGTTGTTGCCACACGAAAGGATTCGTGCGGCAGCGTGGGGACTTAAAAGAAATAACTCTATTATTTAATGTCAGAAAGAAAAATCGGTGTTTGATAAGAAAATGTCAAGATTAAGTCGCACGTTGCCGGTAACCAACGGTCATGACCAAAGGTTTATCTCACACTTCCGCGAGGTTTTGTATATTTAATAAGGATATCCGGTAGGACGGGATAAATTGATGTAAAACGAATGATTTTAACGGAATAAAGACTATATGAAAACATATTTTTTATATTGTGCTTGTTTAGCGCTTGTTTTATCGTCTTTTTCTGGATGTGAAGACGTTGATACGACTATACTTCCTGCTGAAACTCAGACAGGGAAAAATACGTTTGGATGCTATGTGGATGGAGCATTATTTTTAAATCCGGGGAAAAGTTATTTAAATATTGGCGCTTCTTTTTACAGAGATACAAGTTCTGTTCACAATTTTTATGGAAGTATAGTTGATATTTATGCAAAATACAATGATAAGTATATCCATATTGGTATTGATACATTCCAGCTTAACAAAAAAATAATGATTACGCAGGCTGATTATACATATTTTGCAGATACCATTTACAAAACGCCATATGATTATACTTATTGTGAGTATGAATGCATCGGGAGAAATATCCCGTATGTTTATTTAACAAGATTGGATACAATCAACGGTATTGTCAGTGGCAAATTTGAATTTGAACTGACAGATGCAAAAGACAGTACCAAAATAATTAAATTTACTGATGGACGTTTTGATATTAAAATATTTAATTTTTAAATCATTGAGTTATGAGGAAAATACATAATTATCTGTGTCCTCCCGGATATGTGATTAGATGACCTGAAGTTGGCGCACGTTGTCGGTAACCAGCGGTCATGACCAAAGGTTTATCTCACACTTCCGCGAGGTTTTGTCTATTGAATAAGAACATCCGGTAGGTAGGACGGAGGGGATCTCCCGCAAAATGCAAGGTATGTCCATCGATGGATGGATAACCCCCATGCTCCCGCGCGATTGTATCGCGTAGGATAATGATTTTATTTAGTATTGCCACACGATGCAATCGTGCGGCAGCGGGGGATAATTAAACAATTGTGAAATGGAAAGAGCAATTAAATACTTTACGGGGATTGTTTGTTTTTGCTTCACAACAACCCCGTCCTGCCGGATGTTCTTTAAATGATTAAAAGTTGGCACACGTTGCTGGGATTTGCAATCTGTGAAACGAATGATATTGACAAACTAAAACCCTTCAATATGAAACCAAAACTCACACTTTTTCTTCTACTTTTGGCAGGCTGTTTCCAGAATGGTCACGCTTATCAATCTATAAATTGGGAGTTTGTAAACTCTTTTTCCGATTATTTGACAAATGTATATACACAAGGAACTGATACTGTTTATGTAGTAGGACAGAACGGATTGATAGCTCAATCACCAAACAGAGGAAAAAACTGGAATTACCAGCATATTACTGCCAATACGCTGAACGACATTTACTTTATTTCAAACAATGTTGGATTTATTGTCGGCTCAAATGGAACGATATTAAAAACAACCAATGCAGGTGCAAGTTGGATACCTGTTATTTCCGGTACAACTCAAAAATTAAACGCCATAGCCGGAACCGGTATTGACAATATCTGGGCTGTAGGTGATAATGGTGTGGTAATAAAAAGCAATGATATTGGACAGTCCTGGAATACAGTTTCAATTACAAACCAAACACCTAATTTTTCAAATATTGGATTTAAAAATGACAAAGGATATATTGTTGGTAACATAGGAAGTATTTATCAAACATTGGATAATGGAGACTCTTGGGTACAGCAAATCAATATTGAAGAATATACCGGACAAGAAGAATTTTGTTGTTTATCGATAACCGAAAACAAAGTTTTTTTGCGTTCTTCTTTTTCTAATTTTATATATGTAAATGCAAATTCCATTTGGGAAAAAAACAATATAATTGATGGTAATGGCACAGCATCAGGGTTTTGCTTTATTACTGACAGTATATGGTATTACACTATATCTTTTGTCACAACTGGAGATAATAATGCATATCTCAGTGTATTTAAAACTATGGATGGAGGAAATAGCTGGACTTTGGATGGTGGGGGAAAAGGTGAATATATTCAATATGGAGGAATGGAAGGTGACGGAACTTCCAATTTAGCTTTTGCCGGTTCATCATTTGGTTATTTGGTAAGCGGAAATTATTTGTATCGAACTCCTTATGTAGGAGATATTATTGCAGATATTCCAAGGTTATATCAAGATGTCTGCTTAATTCAAACTGGAAGTTCTTTGGATATTAATTATACTTTTAAAACAATCTCAAACGTAAAAATAACCTCCACCTCAGGGCAAACTGTATTTCAACAAAATGAAATTAACAAAAATGAAATTTCTATAAATACCAGTACATTCACTAAAGGAATCTATATTTCTCAAATTACTTTGAAAGATAATACACAGATTTCTGTAAAATGGATAAAACGCTAATATTATGAAAGAAATAAAATTATTAATAACTATAATTCTAAGTTTATCAGGCATTTTTCTAAATGCACAAATATCCGACAAATTAACAGTTAATTTAGCTGATTTTCGCGCATCAAAAGCGGAAACGGATATGATAATATAGGTTGGAAAACCGATTATACTACCCTTGAGGTGGGTAATCCCGAATTGCCTGTTTATAGAGTTACTTACGTACTGCCTATAGATGTAAAAGTTAGTGATGTGCCATTTTACGAAAGGTTCAAATAAAACGAATAGTTTATGAAAACAAAACTTACATTTTTTCTCTTGCTTTTTACAAGCAGTTTGCAACTTATGTTTTCCCAAACCTGGGAATACTCCAACGCCTTGGAAAGCGAGTGGATGCGAAAAATCTGTACGCAAGGATTGGATACGGTTTATATTGTAGGACGTAATGGATTAATAGCCCGTTCCACCGACCGTAGTGCAACCTGGACAAAACAATATCCCATAACCGCACAACTAAATGACATTATCTTTTGTAACCACACAACGGGATTTGCCGTTGGCAACAATGGAACAATTCTGAGAACAACAGATGCCGGAGCAAGCTGGACACAACAAAACAGTGGCGTTACCGTAAATCTGAATGCCATTGCAGCTACGGGAACCGATAATATATGGGCAGTGGGTGACAGCGGAAAAGTGGTATATTCTACCAATGCCGGAGTGACCTGGCAAAAAAATGATTTTTCTACGTTAACCAATCTGAATGATATTTCATTCAGGAATAATATAGGTTATATTGTGGGAAATGCTGATACCTGTTTCTTTTCTTCCGATAAGGGTAATAGTTGGGCATTTAAAAATATTGCCATTGAAAATCCTCACAATTATTCACTTGCAGCTTTTGATTTACTTTCTGTCAATCAAACACAAAACCATGTTTGTATATTAATCGGAAATGAGAAAAGAGGTATGTTCATCAATGTCGATAACAATACATTTATTCATCCCCCATATCCTTTAAATTCTGTTACTAGTTTTGTAATGAAAAATGATAGTATCGGATATGGTTTCACTGCTGATTGTTTAGCAGGTAGCAGTGGATGCAGTATTTTAATGCCTGTTATAAATATTCTCAATTCAAGCAATAGTTATTCTTATTCAGATTATATTGACTTATCGAACTTATCGTCTTATTCAGATATACATTATATGGATCATGCAGACATGAGTTTTGTGAATGATAGCATCGAGTATCTCGTTGCAGGTCCTTTATTGTTTCATCTGAAAAAATATGTACCTGTAATTATAATACCTGATGGAATAAACGAAACTGAAAATAAAAAAATATCCATTATGGCTAATTCTATCAAGCTAACTATTCAGTTTGAAAATGAAACATTGGATAAAATTGAACTATACGGTATTACCGGATTAAAGATACTATCTGAAAACATTCATGCGAATGAAACATCGAAAAGTCTCAATATAACAGACTTGTCGAAAGGGACATATATAATTCGAGCCTATTTCAGGGATAATACTTCTACCAATATTAAATGGATAAAACAATGAAAAAACAACTATACGTCTTACCCCTGTCCTCCCGGATATATGATTAGATGACCTAAAGTTAGCTACCGTTGCCGGTAACTAACGGTCATGACCAAAGGTTTATCTCACACTTCCGCGAGGTTTTGTCTATTGAATAAGAACATCCGGTAGGTAGGACGGATGACAATCCCCCGCAAAATGCAAGGTATGTTCATCGATGGATGGATAACCGCAGGTTGCAGGAACTTAAGGTAAGAAATGGATAAGTCCCCGCAGTTTGCAGGAACTCAAGCTAAGAAATGGATAAGTCCCCGCAGCTTGCAGGAACTCAAGGTAAGGAATGGATAAGTCCCCGCAGCTTGCAGGAACTCAAGCTAAGGAATGGATAAGTCCCCGCAGGTTGCAGGAACTCAAGGTAAGGAATGGATAAGTCCCCGCAAATGGCGGAAAACAACCCTGTTCTCCCTGATAGGTGATTAGGAGACCTGAAGTTAGCGTCCGTTGCCGGGAACCAATGGTTACGAAACTTTGAACATTTAATAAGGATATCCGGTAGGACATGGGTACTATAAATGCTGCTAATTCCGATCTGTCGAACGATAACATAAGTAGCTGAAAACCCGACGGCAAAACGCCCGGACCCACTTCAACCGGCTGCAGTTTCGGCATTTTTTATTTCTACTTTGACAGATTCTAT
>DIFH01000073.1:49321-53943 GCA_002427615.1 Paludibacter sp. UBA5753 | reverse complement strand
AGGATTCGTGCGGCAGCGTGGGGTAGTTTTTAAAGTTAGGAAAAGTGCAACTAGTTCATTTTTAATCATCGAGCAAAAATACAGTACTTTATAAACAGATTCTAAATTTGTTCCCACCGGGGAATACCAGAAAAGAGGATTGAAAGTTGCTTTCAATCCTCTTTTTTCATCGTTGCCGGCACATTCATAAATTACAATCTAAAATAGATATTCATATAAATATACAAATATGTTATAAAAATGGCAATAATAATATCATTTCTCAAATATTGCAGTGCGCAAATAAACTATTGAAAGCAGAGGAAATAAGTTGAATATATTATAATTACTTTTGTATAAGTATTACACCCAATATTTTTGAAAATGAAATTTACAAAAATGCACGGAACCGGAAACGACTATATTTATGTCAACGGTTTTGTTGAAAATATCGAAAATCCGGTTGAGTTTGCTATTAAATACAGCGATCGTCACAAAGGAATCGGCTCCGACGGACTGGTTCTGATTATGCCTTCGGATGTCTGTGATTTTCGCATGCGCATGTTCAATGCCGATGGTTCTGAGTCCGAAATGTGTGGAAATGCTTCACGCTGCATTGGTAAATATGTTTACGACAAAAGGCTGACAAACAAAACAACCCTTACACTCGAAACGCTGGCGGGTGTAAAAGTACTCCAACTTTTTATTGGGAATGATAATTTAGTTGACAGAGTAACTGTCGATATGGGAGAACCCATCCTGGAAGCGACCCAAATTCCTACAACTTTAAACAAAGAAATTGTTATCAATGAGCCGGTTATATTTAACCCCGAAATTCAATACAATATTACTGCTGTTTCGATGGGTAATCCTCATGCGGTAATTTTTACGAAAGACATTTTGAAACTCGATTTACCCACCATCGGACCGGTAATTAAAAATGCACCCATTTTTCCACGTCGCACAAATACTGAATTTATTGAAATTGTAAACGAAGACCATGTAAAAATGCGCGTTTGGGAACGAGGTTCGGGTGAAACTATGGCTTGCGGTACAGGCGCTTGCGCATCAGTGGTGGCAGGCGTGCTAAATAAATTGATTTCGCGACGGACAACTGTTGAATTACTTGGCGGCGAATTGACCATAGAATGGAATGCCGAAGATAATCATGTGTATCTCACCGGTGGCGCAACAACAGTTTTTGAAGGAGAAATAATATAGCCCCTAAATCTCCCACAGAGGAACTTAATATCATTTCTATTACAAAATATATGAATTACTAACAAATAAACTTATGCTCTTGAAGTCCTCCTCTTACTCCCTCTCCTCAAGGAGACGGTTGGGGTGAGGTTTGGATTTAGGAACTGATTAATTTTACAATATGGCGCTTATCAACGACAACTTTATCAAAATACCGTCAACTTATTTATTTTCAGAAATTGCTAAACGGGTAGCGCAACACAAAGAAAACCATCCCGAAGCAAAAATTATCCGTATGGGGATTGGGGATGTAAGCCTCCCACTGCCCGATGCTTCGGTGGATGCCATGATTAAAGCAGCCGAAGAGCAACGTCACGCCGAAACTTTTCGTGGTTATGGTCCGGAGCAAGGTTATGCTTTTTTGCGCGAAGCTATTGTCTTGAACGATTATAAGTCGAAAGGAATCAACATTGAAATTGATGAAGTGTTTGTTAGTGATGGGGCAAAAAGCGATACAGGTAATATCGGCGATATTTTTAGCGTGAACAACCGCGTGGCCATTACCGACCCGAGTTATCCGGTTTACGTTGACACAAACGCTATGGGTGGACGTGCAGGCGAGCCTGACAAGCTGAACGTTTGGAGCAATTTGGTCTATTTGCCCTGTGATACCGGAAATAATTTTGTGCCACAGCTGCCAACCGAGAAAGTGGACATGATATATCTTTGCTATCCTAACAATCCCACGGGAACGACCCTTACCAAAGAAGAACTGAAAGTATGGGTTGATTATGCAAAAGAAAATAAAGCAGTTATCCTGTTCGATGCAGCTTACGAAGCATTTATTACCGAGGAAAACGTACCTCACAGCATTTACGAAATAGATGGAGCGCAAGAAGTTGCCATCGAATTCCGCAGTTTCTCAAAAACTGCCGGTTTTACAGGGACACGTTGCGGTTATACAGTTGTGCCGAAAGTTTTAATGGGTTATTCCGAAAAAGGCGAAAAAGTAGCGCTGAACAAACTGTGGAATCGCCGTCATTCGACCAAATTCAACGGAACTTCATACGTGGTACAACGTGCGGCTGAAGCCACTTACAGTACCGAAGGAAAAAAACAGGTAAAAGCTTTGATCGGATTCTACACCGAAAATGCCCGCATTATTCGCGAAGGGCTCGTAAAAGCCGGTTACACAATATACGGCGGGGTAAATGCACCATATATTTGGGCAAAAGCGCCCGAAGGTTTAGGCAGCTGGGAATATTTCGATTATTTATTGAAAGAAAAAAATATTGTAACGACACCCGGGGCAGGCTTCGGATTGAGTGGCGAAGGGTTTGTACGGTTCTCCGCTTTCGGAAGTCGCCAGGACGCCATTGAAGCCATGCAACGCCTGGAAAAATAAAATTTCATATTCATTTGAATTGCGTATTAATTGTTCTGATTAATACGTCCTATATTAAGCCCGGTTATACCGGGTTTTTTGTGTTCATACACATCCACTCATTGTACCTGACAAAAAAACTCGCTACCCATTAAAATTATGCCGAAAAACATGTTTTTGCTCAGGTATTTCCATCATCCCGCATAATTAGATTGTCATTTTGCCACAAAAAGTAATTTTTCAGCATAAATATGATTATAAAACATATTTTTCACAAGACATTATTAATTTATTCAATTATTAATATTATCACAATGTAACTTACTGTATCTTTTTTATTTCTAATTGTAA
The DNA here is from genome assembly GCA_002427615.1 of Paludibacter sp. UBA5753. Taxonomy (GTDB): domain Bacteria; phylum Bacteroidota; class Bacteroidia; order Bacteroidales; family Paludibacteraceae; genus Paludibacter. The sequence goes on along the minus strand of DIFH01000073.1, from coordinate 51,029 downwards.
CCTGAAATAATGATTTGGTTTCATTCTGAAACCCGCATTAAATTGTTTATATACAAATGATAGTTTTTATTGCAGTGTAATATCATTATGATTACTTTTGCAGAGAATTAAAAACATAAAGACAACAAAACTGGATAATACGCAACAATACGTCAATCATCAGTTACAGAAACGTTCCACACGTACAATTTATAATACAGTTATTAAATTATTAATTTTAAAAAATTTCAAGAGTATGAAAAAAGTAAAAGTTTTCGCAATTGTATTCATTGCATTGGTAGCTACAACAAGTGTTAAAGCTCAGGAATTCTCGGTAAATGCAGACATTGTTAGTTCGTATGTTTGGCGTGGAGTTCAATATTCAGGAGCTTCCATCCAACCGACTCTCCAGTTCAGTACCGGTGGTTTCTCTATCGGTTCATGGGGTTCGGCCGGATTTGATGGGTTCTTGGAAATGGACTTATATGCAAAATATGCTTTCGACTTTGGTTTGACAGTTGGTTTGACAGATTATTATTATCCCGGAACAGACTATTTCGATAACAGCACTGCTACCGGAGCTCACGGTTACGAAGTAAACCTGGGTTATGCAACAGGAGGTTTATCGATTGGAGCTAACTATATTTTAAACGAAGCGGGCGGCGCTGCAACGGCAGGCGGAGACAAATATTTTGAACTTGGCTACGCATTTAATAAATTCAGCATTTTTGCAGGCGCAGGCGATGGCTGGCACACGCCCACAGGTGATTTCGACTTCGTAAATTTAGGTATTAGCTCATCCAAAGAAATTAAAGTTTCCGACACATTCTCAATTCCCGTGAAAGTAACTGCCATTCTCAACCCCACAACCGAGCAGTTTTTTCTTGTAGCAGGAATTACTCTATAAAAAGGATATTCAAAACAACATATCGCTTACAGAATATTAATTCATAAATATATTATTACATGAAAAAAATTGAAGCAATAATCAGAAAATCACAGTTCGAGGAAGTTACCGAAGCGCTGCACGAAGTTGGCATCGACTTTTTCACCTACTGGGATGTAACAGGAGTTGGAAACGAAAAAACAAGCGCGGTTATTTATCGGGCTACTGTTTACGAAACAAGATTGATCGAAAGACGGGTAATATCGTTCGTTTGCCGCGACAAATTTGTAGATGCAGCCACCGAAGCAATAATTAAAGCTGCACGAACAGGCGAAATGGGCGATGGGAAAATATTTATTTCCACCATCGACGAATCGGTACGCATTCGCACCGGCGAAAAAGGTCCGGAATCATTATATATCAAAGAATAATAATAATCTAAAAAATATACATTATGGATTTAGCAGGATTAACATCAGGGTTAAACACCTTTTGGGTACTTATTACAGGCGCATTGGTTTTCTTTATGCAAGCAGGATTTGCATTAGTCGAAGCAGGTTTTACCCGCTCAAAAAATACGACAAATATACTTTTCAAAAATTTAATGGATTTTTGTATCGGAACAATTGTTTTCTGGTTGATTGGTTACGGTTTGATGTTTGGATCAGGAAACGGATTAATTGGAGCAGTTGAACTATTATCGAAAACAGACCACGGTGCGGTTTTAGGCATCCCCAACATGGCATTCTTTTTCTTCCAATTGGTTTTTGCCGCCACGGCAGCAACCATTGTTTCAGGCGCCATGGCCGAACGCACGAAGTTCATATCTTATTTGGTTTATAG
>DIFH01000073.1:39561-49284 GCA_002427615.1 Paludibacter sp. UBA5753 | reverse complement strand
GCTCAAATGGGAATGCATGACTTTGCCGGATCAACTGTTGTACACTCTGTAGGTGGATGGCTGGCATTAACCGGAGCATGGATACTCGGTCCACGTATCGGTAAATATAAAAATGGTAAAATTTACGCCATACCGGGGCATAGCATTACTTTGGGTGCATTAGGCGTATTTATACTTTGGTTGGGATGGTTTGGTTTTAATCCAGGATCCACATTAAGCCTGTCCAACCCGGAATTGGTGGCCAACATATTTGTAACAACCAATGCCGCAGCTGCAGCCGGAGGTATCGCAGCGCTAACAATCACATGGATTCGCTATGGAAAACCTGGATTAGGCATGTCATTAAACGGCGTTCTGGCCGGACTTGTAGCAATAACCGCCGGTTGCGACACAGTAACGCCGGGAGGAGCCCTATTAATAGGATTAATGGCAGGTACGCTTGTAGTGTTTGCGGTAGAATTCTTCGATAAGGTGGTAAAAATAGATGATCCTGTTGGCGCAATTTCGGTACATGCCATAAACGGAGCTTTTGGAACCATCATGGTTGGCTTATTTGCCGAAGGAAACGGAATCAAAGGTTTATTTTATGGTGGAGGAACCGATTTGCTGGTAACCCAGTTGATAGGTGTCGGAGCAGTCGCCGTTTGGGCAATCGGCACAGGTCTGGTTCTTTTCTTGGGAATTAAAAATACCATAGGTTTACGCGTAACCAAGAAAGAAGAAGAAAACGGCCTGGATTACTACGAACACGGCGAGAAAGCATACAATTAATTCTTTACACACAATGACTTTCGATTTCAATATCGAAAGTCATTGTATATCAATTATAAAAACATTAAAAATTATCTGATTCGAGCTTACACTTTATTATTGACGATAAAAATGATGATTATCGAAATAATCATCGAATATCAGCAACTACGTAAAAGGATTAAAAATCGTGTGTTTTTTAGTTTTATTGTTTCGGGCAGACTACTTCGTGAGAAATAGTCTGTCTTTATTTTTATTGTAAGTTAATGTAGCATTTATTTGTTATTATGTTATATTATCATTCACATATACTACATATTTCTTTATTTAACCTATTTTATTTGCCATTTTGCTTTGTCAATTTAAATTAATAATGTACTTTTGCACCCGAAAACAAAATATTATACATATTGACAGTATTTAATTCATTTACGTGAGAAATTGCTCAATAAAATGATAAAAACAAATACAATATCCTACAATAAAATAGAAAATAAAAACAAAAAGAACATGAAAAAGATTGAAGCCGTAATCCGAAAGTCAAAATTTGAAGATGTCAAGCAGGCTTTATACGATGCCGACATCGACTGGTTTTCCTATTGGGACATAACAGGTCTTGGAAAATCGACAGAAGAACAGGTAGTTCGTGGACAAGTATTCAAATCAGGCTACATTCAACGGCGAATGATCTCAATAGTCATACGCGATGTAAATTTGGAAAAAACAGTAAAAGCCATACTCAGTTCAGCGTGGACGGGCGAAACCGGCGATGGAAAAATCTTCGTTTACGATATTGAAGAAACTTATCGTATCCGAACCGGCGAATCAGGTCCCGGTGCGCTTTACAACAAAGAGGAAATTTAATTACTGTAATTCATCCAAACAAATGAAAAAAATTATAACAATATCTGCAATATTGGCATTCTTTAGTTCTTCGCTTGTCGCTCAGACTACTGCACCAAACGTAACTCCAACCATCAATTCAGGGGATACAGCCTGGATGATTGTAGCCACAGCGCTTGTATTGTTCATGTCTATTCCTGGACTATCTCTTTTTTACGGAGGTTTGGTACGACGTAAAAACGTTTTGAATATTTTTATGCAGGTTTTTATTCTCGTGGCAGTGATTAGCATCGAATGGGTCGTAGTCGGTTACAGCAATGCCTTTGGTTCAAGCTCCATTGAATGGTTGAAACCCTATTTCGGAGGTTTCGATTGGTCATTTCTTAATAACATAAGCGTCAACGACTTAAGTCCGTACTTCATTTCGCGTTCTCAAACAGCCGCTGACGGTAGTTCAATTGGCACTATTCCTCACGTTGTATTTATCATGTTCCAGGGCATGTTTGCCGTTATTACACCGGCTTTGATTATCGGAGCATTTGCCGAACGAATCAGTTTTAAAGGCTTTCTGGTATTTTCAATACTTTGGTCATTATTTATTTACAACCCCGTAGCCCACTGGGTCTGGTCGGGAGACGGATGGTTATATCAATTAGGAGCGTTGGATTTTGCCGGTGGAACGGTTGTTCATATCAATGCAGGTATCGCTGCAATTGTAACCGCCCTGTTGCTTGGTAAACGACGCGACTACAAAGGACATGCGCTTCCGCCTCATAATATTACTTATGTAGTGATCGGGGCTGCCATGCTTTGGATTGGTTGGTTTGGCTTTAATGCCGGAAGCGGATTAGCGGCTGATGGACTTGCAGGGAATGCTTTCATGGTAACACACATAGCGGCGGCAACAGCAGCTTTAACCTGGGTTTTACTCGAATGGATTTTAGATAAACGACCCACTATCGTCGGCATCAGTACCGGCGCAGTGGGCGGCTTGGTAGCCATTACTCCTGCAGCCGGTTTTGTGGGAGTTGGCGGTGCGTTGATAATTGGAATTATCGTTTCATTAATTTGCTTCGCAATGGTTGCGTACGTAAAACCCAGATTGGGATACGATGATTCGTTAGATGCTTTCGGCGTTCATGGAATCGGAGGTATAGTCGGAGCCATTCTGACCGGTGTTTTAGCTACGCCTTTTGTACAATCGGGTTATAGCGGAGCCTTTTACGGCAATTTCCATCAATTATGGATACAATTGATCGCTGTTGGAGCAACCATAGTTTACTCGGGAGTAGGTACGTTCGTTTTATTCAAAATCACCGATAAATTAGTAGGAGTACGCGCCGATGATAGGCACGAAGCCATCGGACTTGATGAAACCCAACACGGCGAAACAGCATACACCAATTTTGATTAAATCATATATTATAAATGTCTTAATTTATTAAAATGTTAATAAAAGATTATAAAAATTAGCCGGAATTAAGCGAAACGGTAGGTATTCCGTTTTGTCTGTGCCAAAGCTGTAAAGGTATACACGGTAAATTCAATTTCAACTTTTTTATCGTGTGTTTTTAGTTTTATTGTTTCGGACAGACTACTTCGTGATGAAATAGTCTGTTCATTTTTTTAATAGGATAAAAAACAAACCATTCTTAGGTCAAAAGATTATTGTCAAAATTGAATCAATGTTATTATTTCAATTATTTCAGTTACTTTTGTAAACAACTCTCCTGAAGATAAAATGGCTCGTTTGAAATCATATTTTATTTATAAAAAAACCAAATTGAAATAAATATAATCATATTACTTTGCAAATAAAACAAATAAAACGATTTTAGTGTCAAATTATAACAAAGTACTGAATTAATATTAAAAACTAATGAAAGAATTGCTCAAAACTATCATTTTATTTACTTTTGTACTGAATTAAAATCAGAAAGAAAGCATATTACGACAAAAAGTAAAAAATAATAAAACAAACAATCAATTAAATAACACAACAAATTATGTCAGCATTAAGATTTAAAGCAGTAGAAGAAGCTTTCAAGAAAAAAGCGCTATGTGTTACACCTCCTTCAAAATTTACCTCCGATTATTATGGTAAGTATGTGTTTACAAAATCTGTCATGGCTAAATACTTGTCGAAAGACATTATGAAGTCACTGAATAACGCCATTGAAAAAGGAGTTACACTTGATCGTAATATTGCCGATGACGTTGCAACAGGCATGAAAATGTGGGCAATGGAACTCGGTGCAACTCACTACACACACTGGTTTCAACCATTGACTGACGGAACTGCAGAAAAACATGATTCATTTATCGACTATGCCGGTGCGCCGGGAGAAGCAATTATCGAAGAGTTTTCCGGCAAATTGCTGGCTCAACAAGAACCCGATGCATCTTCTTTCCCGAGTGGAGGTATCCGCAGTACGTTCGAAGCCCGCGGCTATACAGCTTGGGATCCTTCATCTCCTGCATTTGTTGTAGATGACACTTTATGTATTCCTACTATATTTATTTCATATACAGGCGAATCGCTTGATATGAAAGCGCCTTTGATCAAATCGCTGAACGCTGTAAATAAAGCGGCTACGGCAGTTTGTCAAATGTTCGATCCTAACGTAAAAAAAGTGATTGCTTACTTAGGCTGGGAACAGGAGTATTTTCTGGTTGACGAAGGTTTATATGCAACCCGTCCCGATTTGGTGTTGACCGGGCGCACTTTGCTTGGACACGAATCGGCTAAAAACCAACAAATGGAAGACCACTATTTTGGCGCAGTTCCCACCCGTGTGGCAGCCTACATGAAAGATCTTGAATTCGAAGCATATAAATATGGAATCCCATTAAAAACCAGACACAACGAGGTGGCTCCCAATCAGTTTGAGTTAGCGCCTATTTTTGGCGAATGTAATTTGGCCGTTGACCAAAACTTGTTGGTTATGTCAATTATGAAAAAAGTAGCCCGTCGTCATGGGTTTCGGGTGTTATTGCACGAAAAACCATTTGCAGGCATCAACGGATCAGGAAAACACAATAACTGGTCGCTCGGCACTGATACCGGCGTTGGTTTGTTGACTCCGGGAAAAACTCCCGAAGAAAACCTTCAATTCATTACTTTTCTGGTAAATATCTTGATGGCGGTTTATAAAAACAATGCTTTACTGAAAGCCTCCATCATGACGGCTCAAAACGCTCACCGCTTGGGAGCTAATGAAGCGCCTCCGGCCATAATATCCGCTTTTTTGGGAACCCAGGTTACAGCCGTGCTCGATAAACTTGAAAATAGCACCAGCGACGAAGCTATCGTATTGGATGACAAAAAACGATTGAGCCTTGGTATTGCACATATTCCGGAAGTATTGTTGGACAATACCGACCGCAACCGCACTTCTCCGTTTGCATTTACCGGTAACCGTTTCGAGTTCCGTGCAGTTGGTTCATCGGCAAACTGTTCTTCGGCTATGGCTACTTTGAATACTGCCGTCGCTGCTCAGTTGATAGAATTTAAAGCTGAAGTTGATGCAAAAATTGCTACCGGTTCAACCGAACAAAGCGCTATTTTTGAAGTAATCAAATCATATATCAAAACCTCTAAAGCAATTCGTTTCGACGGAAACGGTTATAGCGACGAATGGAAGGCTGAAGCTGCAAAACGCGGATTAGACTGCGAAACAAGTGTTCCTGAAATTTACAAAGCATATACAACTCCCGAAAGTGTGAAAATGTTTGAATCAATGGGAGTCCTGACAGAAAAGGAATTACATGCCCGTAACGAAGTAAAATGGGAAACATACACTAAATGGTTACAAATTGAAGCTCGCGTTTTAGGTGATTTATCTATGAATCATATCATTCCGCTGGCAACCCGTTACCAAAGTTTCTTGTTGGATAATGTAAGTAAAATCAAAGCAGTTTTCTCGGGCGAAAAAGCCGACAAGCTCAGCACATTAGACACTGCGATGATTATTGAAATCGGCGAACGCATTGCTGCTATCAAAAATGCCGTTGATGATCTGATCGACACACGCCGTCAGGTCAATAAAATTGAGCATGAATATGAGAAAGCTGTCGCCTATCACGACAAAGTTCTACCTTATTTCGACATCATTCGTTATAATTCGGACAAGTTAGAATTAATCGTTGACGACGAAATGTGGACTTTGCCTAAATATCGCGAATTATTATTCATTCGATAAGCCATTTATCTTTAGATAAATATCTCTATAATAGTAGTGGGAGGCTTATTTTAAAGTTCTCCCACTATTTATAAAAAAAAACAATAAAACGACAATATTATGAAGAGTTTAATTTGATTTTAAACTCGAAAAACGACATCCTTATGAATTCAACTCAATTAAATATAGATGAATATGAGCAGCGTTCGCTGTATTCAATTCAAAACGAACACGACGCCTGTGGAGTAGGCCTTATTTTAAACTTGTATGGTGAAAAATCGCACGAGATAGTTGAAAAAGGGCTGCAGGTACTCGAAAACATGGTACACCGCGGAGCCGAAAGCGCCGACAACAAAACAGGCGACGGAGCAGGTATTTTAGTACAGATTCCCCACGAATTTATTTTGCTTCAGGGCATTCCCGTGCCTGCCAAAGGCCGCTACGGAACCGGATTGGTCTTCCTCCCCAAAGATGCTTCCAAAGCACAACTCTGCCTCAATGTGATCAAAGAAAATGTGGAAAAAGAAGGATTAAATCTTCTGTCTATTCGCGATGTTCCGGTTAACAGCAATATTCTTGGAGAAATTTCCGCTTCAAACGAACCGCAAATCAAACAAATCTTTGTTACAGGAGCTTCCAACCAACAGGAACTTGAGCTTAAACTTTACGTGGTTCGCAAAAAAATCGAAAAATCCATTCTCCAATCCAATATTGCCAAAGAGCGTAGTTTTTATATCGTAAGTCTTTCGACCAAACAAATGGTTTACAAAGGCATGCTCTCTTCGCTGCAATTACGCGAATACTACTCCGATTTATCGAACGAAAACTTTACAAGCGGTATTTCGTTGGTACACTCGCGTTTCAGCACCAACACTTTCCCTACTTGGGATTTAGCTCAACCTTTCCGTTTATTGGGACACAATGGTGAAATTAACACTATTCGCGGCAACCGACAATGGATGGAATCGCGTGAAAGCGTTTTAAAATCGGATCAGTTAGGTAATTTACAGGATTTATATCCTATTGTGCAAGCGGGCATGAGCGACAGCGCTTCGTTGGATAATGTGCTCGAATTCCTGGTAATGTCGGGCAAAAGCCTTCCTCATGCCATGGCTATGCTTGTTCCCGAAAGCTGGAATAAAAAGAATCCTATTTCGGACAATCTGCGTGCATTTTACGAATATCACAGTACTTTTATGGAACCCTGGGATGGTCCGGCAACTTTGTTGTTTAGCGACGGACGGTATGCCGGAGGTATGCTCGACCGCAACGGTTTACGTCCCGCCCGTTATTTGGTTACACACGATAACCTGATGGTTATTGCTTCCGAAACAGGAACTATTGAATTCGAACCTTCACGGATTAAAGAAAAAGGTCGCTTGAAACCGGGTAAAATGTTGATGGTCGATACCGAGTTGGGACAAATATATTACGATAATGAATTGAAAGAAGGCTTGGCTAAAGCTTTCCCGTATCGCGAATGGCTGAACAGGAACTGCATCAATCTCGACGATATTTCTTCGGGCCGTAACATTAAAAACGAACTGAATAATTACCGGACACTGTTGCATACTTTCGGCTATTCGACAGAAGACGTCGAAAGAATAATCCTCCCCATGGCGAACGATGGATATGAACCTACTTCGTCGATGGGTAACGATACTTCATTGTCGGTTTTCTCCGACAAACCACAACGCCTTTTCAATTATTTCCGCCAGCAATTTGCCCAGGTAACCAATCCGCCTATCGACCCAATTCGTGAAGAATTGGTGATGTCGCTGACCGGATACATTGGTTCGGTGCATCAAAACCTGTTGGAACCGGCTCGTGAGATTTGTAAAATGGTGAAACTGAAAAGCCCGGTACTAACCAATACTCAGTTCGACATTTTAATGAACCTGAATTACAAAGGATTCTACACCATTTCATTACCTATGCTTTTCGATCCGAAAAAAGGAGCAAAAGGATTGGAGTCGGCTATTCAGGAGCTTTGCCTGTCCGTTGAAAAAGCTGTGGACGATGGTAAAAATTATATCGTGTTGAGCGACCGCGGTGTAGACGCAGACCATGCGCCGATTCCTTCGTTGCTGGCAGTTTCGGCTGTGCATTTATATCTTATTCAGAAAAGAAAAAGAATGCAGATCGATATTGTAGTTGAATCGGCCGAACCCCGTGAAGTAATGCACTTTGCTCTCCTGTTTGGTTTTGGCGCTAATGCGGTGAATCCGTATATGATTTTTGCCATTATCAACGAAAAAATCAAATCTGGCGATATCAACATGGATATCGAAACAGCCAAAAGACATTATATCAAAGCTATTAATAAAGGTTTATTGAAAGTGCTTTCGAAAATGGGCAACTCTACTCTACGCAGTTACCGTGGAGCACATATTTTCGAGGCTATAGGTATATCAAGCTCATTCTTAGATAAATACTTCAAGGGAGTTTCTTCGGCTATCGAAGGTATCGACATCGATGATGTAGCCGCCGAAGTGATTAAACCTCACACCGAAGCGTTCTATCCCGAAGAAGGAAGCGACCCCGGCCAACTATTGAATTTGGGGCAGTACGCTTATCGTGTAGATGGCGAAAATCACGCTTGGAATCCTGAAACAATTGCCCGTTTACAAATTGCAACCAGAACAGGCAGTTACGAAAAATACAAAGAATACACTAAAATTGTTGATGAAAAACCAAAACCGATTTTTATTCGTGATTTGATGGACTACAAACGGAATCCGATTGACATCAGCGAAGTAGAGCCGGCAGAAAATATCATGAAACGTTTTGTAACCGGAGCCATGTCCTATGGATCAATCAGTCGCGAAGCGCATGAAGCAATGGCTATGGCTATGAATATAATTGGCGGACGAAGCAATACCGGTGAAGGCGGCGAAGACCCCGAACGTTTCAAAAAGCGCGAAGATGGTTTGAGCACGCGGAGCGCCATTAAACAGGTTGCTTCGGGGCGTTTTGGTGTAACTGCAGAATACCTGGTAAATGCCGACGAAATACAGATTAAAATTGCGCAGGGCGCTAAACCAGGTGAAGGTGGACAACTTCCTGGACATAAAATAGATAAAATCATTGCCAAAACCCGTCACTCTATTCCGGGAATTTCGTTGATTTCACCTCCGCCCCACCACGATATTTATTCTATCGAAGATTTGGCTCAACTTATCTTCGATTTAAAAAATATCAACCCCGCTGCCATGATCAGTGTGAAATTAGTGTCGGAAACAGGAGTAGGAACAATTGCCGCCGGTGTAGCGAAAGCTAAAGCCGACCTGATTCTGATCAGTGGAGCCGAAGGTGGCACCGGGGCAAGTCCTTCGAGTTCTATCAAACATGCGGGTCTTCCGGTCGAAATCGGACTGGCAGAAACCCAACAAACCCTGGTATTAAACAATCTCCGTGGCCAGATTCGTTTACAAACCGACGGACAGTTGAAAACAGGTCGCGATATTATTGTTGCAGCCTTGTTGGGCGCCGAAGAGTACGGTTTTGCAACCAGTGCGCTGATTATCCTCGGTTGCGTAATGATGCGCAAATGCCACCTGAATACTTGTCCGGCCGGTGTTGCCACACAGGACGAAGAGTTGCGTAAACATTTCGTAGGGAAATACGAATATCTGGTGAATTTTTTCAATTTCCTTGCAGAAGATGTGCGTGAACATTTAGCTCAAATGGGCTATCGCAGCATGGACGAAATTATCGGACATTCCGAATTGCTCCAACGCAAGAAAATTGAAGGTAACTCAAAACTGAAAAAGGTGGATTTGTCGAGAATCATGTTTGTTCCTAATCAGGGAGCTAATGTTGCACTTCGTCAGGTTAAAACACAGGATCACAAAATCGACAAAATACTGGATCGTGAACTGATTAAAAAATCGCTTCCTGCACTTGATTTGTGTATGCCTGTTGAGATTAAAAGTAAAATCAGAAATAC
>DIFH01000073.1:36873-39475 GCA_002427615.1 Paludibacter sp. UBA5753 | reverse complement strand
TTCGGCGCATTTTTGAGCAAAGGAGTTTCCTTTGAACTGACGGGCGAAGCAAACGACTATGTAGGAAAAGGGCTTTCGGGAGGTAAAATTATTATGATAACTCCTAAAGAAAGTACCTTTGAACCGGAAAAGAATATAATTGCCGGTAATACCATTCTGTATGGCGCCACTTCGGGCGAAGTATATATCAACGGTGTGGTCGGCGAACGTTTTTGCGTTCGTAACTCAGGAGCAACTGCGGTGGTTGAAGGCGCCGGCGATCACTGCTGCGAATATATGACAGGTGGACGTACAGTCGTTCTGGGACCGACAGGGCGTAACTTCGCTGCCGGTATGAGTGGCGGTGTGGCTTACGTACTCGACGAAGAAAGTAATTTCGATTTCTTCTGTAATATGGAAATGGTTGAACTTTCGCTGATCGAAGACAGTCATGACAGCAAAGAACTGAGAACCATGATTGAAAATCATTATAGATATACAAACAGTAAACGTGCTAAACAGATACTTGACAACTGGAAAGAGTATGTCGACAAATTCATTAAAGTAGTTCCTATTGAATACAAAAAAGTATTGCAGGAAGAAAAAATGGAAGCAATCAACAAAAAAATTGCTCAGGTAGAAAGGGATTATTAAGCCCCAATCCCCGAAAGGGGAATAGAAGACTAAAAACAATAAAATTATTAACTTATCAAAAATGCAATCTCTAAGTCTTCCTTTAGGAGAGATTTGGAGGGGCTGATAACAATATGGGAAATCCGAAAGCATTTATGAATATACCCCGCAAAGAAGCGGGCTACCGCCCTATAAACGAACGTATATACGATTTTGGGGAGGTTGAACAGACATTGAATCACGAAGACCGCAAATTGCAGGCTTCACGTTGTATGGATTGTGGCGTTCCTTTTTGTCATTGGGGATGTCCGCTTGGCAATAAAATGCCTGAATGGCAGGATTTGATTTATAAAGGAAAATGGAAAGAAGGCGTTGAAGTGTTGCACGAAACAAATAACTTTCCTGATTTTACGGGGCGCATTTGCCCTGCTCCGTGCGAAAAATCCTGTGTGCTCGCGTTACACGAATCACCGGTTACCATTCGCGAAAACGAATGTGCGGTAACCGAAGTGGCATTCAGCGAAGGCATGATCAAGGCACAACCACCCAAAACACGCACCGGCAAAAAAGTTGCCGTAATTGGTTCTGGCCCAGCCGGATTAGCTGCTGCGCAACAATTGAACCGTAAAGGACATTATGTAACTGTTTTTGAAAAAGAGAACGGTTTGGGTGGATTGTTGCGCTATGGTATTCCAAACTTCAAGCTGAACAAGAATATAATCGACCGCCGTATGGCACAATTGATTGAGGAGGGCATTGAGTTCAAAACAAATACTGAAGTTGGCAAAGACATTTCAGGCAAGGAAATTATGAGTAACTATGACGCGGTGTGTATTGCTATCGGAGCCGGACATCCGCGCGACATCAACCCTGAAGGCCGTAACCTGAAAGGAATTCATTTTGCCATGGAATTTCTGAGCCAGCAAAATCAGTTGATTACCGGTGAAGTTGTTCCCGAAAAGGCAATTATCAACGCAAAGGATAAACATGTGTTGGTAATCGGTGGTGGCGATACAGGTTCCGACTGCGTAGGAACCTCTGTTCGCCAGGGCGCTGTAAAAATAACTCAGATTGAAATTTTACCTCAGCCTCCGGTAGGTAAAAATCCGGATACGCCGTGGCCCTATTACCCCAATATTCTGAAAACATCAAGTTCGCACCAAGAAGGTTGTGAGCGTAAATGGAGCCTGAACACGGTGGCTTTCAAAGGTGAAAATGGAAAATTAACCGAGGTGCTGGTGGAAGAAGTGGAATGGACCAAAGACGAAACCGGACGTTTCAATATGAAATCAACCGGAAAAACCGAAACCATCAAAGCGGATCTGGTTTTCCTTGCTTTGGGCTTCGTACATCCCGTTCAGGAAGGTTTATTGACCGAACTCGGTGTAAAATTCGATGCCCGTGGCAATGTAGCAACTGATATTGAAAACAGAAGCAGTATAGCGAAAGTTTTTGCAACCGGAGATGCCGCTATGGGAGCCAGTTTGGTTGTACGCGCCATTGCTTCCGGTCGCAAAGTGGCGGAGAATATTCATAAAATGCTTTAATAACAATCCCTTAAAAATGGGGACTTTGAAGAGTCTAATATTACAATTTTAAATACTGCGTCTTTAATTCCCCCTTTGGAGGATTTAGGGGCAAAACTTAATAAAAATATGTGTGGAATAGTATGTGCATTTGATATAAAACAGCCTGTTCAGGATTTGCGTCCTCAGGTATTGAAAATGTCTAAAAAAATCCGTCACCGTGGACCGGACTGGTCGGGTATTTTCTCAAACGAGAAAGCCATTTTGGCGCACGAACGCCTTTCCATCGTCGATCCTGAATCGGGAAAACAACCGCTTTTCAGTAAAGATGGCAAACTCGTGTTGGCTGTAAACGGTGAGATTTATAATCATCAGGAAATTCGCAAACAATTTGAAGGAAAATATGAATTCCTGACCAAATCGGATTGTGAAGTGATTCTGGCGCTTTATCGTGAAAAAGGTCC
>DIFH01000073.1:3702-36794 GCA_002427615.1 Paludibacter sp. UBA5753 | reverse complement strand
TGGGATGACGAAGGCACCTATTATGTGGCTTCCGAACTGAAAGCTTTGGAAGGTAAATGTTCGAAAATCGAAGAATTTCTTCCCGGTCAGTATTATTACAGCGGGGACGAAAAACCCGTTCAATGGTATGCTCGCGACTGGATGGATTATGAAGCCGTGAAGGACAATGAATCGAACATTGACGAACTTCGTCAGGCGCTCGAAGATGCCGTAGAACGCCAGTTGATGACCGATGTACCTTATGGCGTATTACTTTCGGGAGGTTTGGATTCGTCTATAATTTCAGCAGTTGCGAAAAAATACGCTACTAAACGTATCGAATCGGGGAATACGCAGGATGCCTGGTGGCCGCAACTTCATTCTTTTGCCGTAGGTTTGGAAGGCTCACCCGACTTAGTGGCCGCCCGCAAAGTGGCCGCCCATATCGGAACCATTCATCACGAAATACATTTTACCGTGCAGGAAGGTTTGGATGCTATTCGCGACGTAATTTATCATATCGAAACTTACGATGTTACCACCATTCGTGCCAGCACGCCTATGTATCTGTTGGCGCGTGTTATCAAATCGATGGGCGTGAAAATGGTGCTTTCGGGCGAAGGAGCGGATGAAATTTTCGGAGGATACCTCTATTTTCACAAAGCGCCTAATGCCGAAGAATTCCACAAAGAAACTGTTCGCAAGCTCGATAAATTGCATCTTTATGATTGTCTCCGCGCCAATAAATCGTTGGCATCATGGGGAGTTGAAGGTCGTGTGCCATTTCTGGATAAAAAATTCATGGATGTAGCCATGCGCTTAAATCCTAAAGATAAAATGGCTGGTAATGGTAAAATGGAAAAATGGATTCTTCGCAAAGCATTCGAAAATTATTTACCCGAAAGCGTTGCCTGGCGGCAAAAGGAACAGTTTTCGGACGGTGTGGGTTACAACTGGATCGACACCTTAAAAGAATTAACAAGCAGTATGGTAAGTGATGAGCAAATGGCTCATGTAAACGAAGCATTCCCCATTAATCCGCCGATGAACAAAGAGGAGTATTACTATCGAACTATCTTTACCGATCACTTTCCTTCAGAATCGGCATCGAAATGTGTGCCTTCGGTACCTTCGGTAGCTTGCAGCACTCCCATCGCTTTGGAATGGGATGCCGCCTTCAAAAACATAAACGACCCTTCGGGACGTTCGGTAAAAAGCGTGCATGAACAAGGATACAAATAAACGCCTTAACCCATTTTGCAGCTATCCGGTTATAAAAATATAATTTTCAGTTACTTTATTTTTTAAGATTTGTAGGTTGGGCGCTACGGATTTTTTCGGATAAAGGGAGCCTATTTGTAATTTGATTTTCAGTTCGACATAGTCGAACTGAAAATCAAAAGGTTATAAAAACAAAGGGCGCTGAGTAGTTACATTATATATTCCGGAGCATACCCACCCACTTTAGAATAGAATTTTTTCAGTTACAAACTGAAAGTTGACCATTCAAAACCACGTTTTTCATGTTTGTTTGTGCTAAAAAATAGGCTTTAAACGGGATGAAAAGACAAAAAACTGAAACAAAATCACCTAAATTTCGGAGCATACCAGTTCACGGATTGGCACTTTTCATTTTCCTGAGCATATGCGTTCACTCGAATGTTCATTCAAATCTCCAAGGATTTGGATATAAAATAGGAAACTGTTAATAAATATGTTCGGTTTATTAACCTTGATTCATTGACGCTAAAACAAGCATTGAGCATAGAAGATATGGAACTTGAAGCACGCTTCAGAGCCGGAAATCCGGCATATACCGATTACCAGCATCAAACATTTTTAGATGAGTTGCCAGAGTTTAAGACTTCATTGAGTCATAAACATGTGACGCTTTTTTTAGTGTGGTAGGATTACATAGCCAAGCATCCGGATGGTTATCGTAAGTCTCATTTTTTCCATCATTTAAAACAACAATTAGTAGCCTTTACGCCTACTACTGTGTTCATCGATACGTATGTTCCAGGTGAAAAATTATATGTCGATTTTGCAGGCGATACATTGGAATATATATAAATACAGAAACCGCTGAAATAACTAGAGTAAAGGTTTCGTGGCCTGTTTGGAAAGTTTGCAAATTGCACATAAATTAAATCACATTATAATATAATTTTATTCTCGAATAAATATTGTATTTTTGTCTATACTTATTGAGATAATTTATGCTAAGAAAATTATTTACACTTTTATTTACTTGCTTCTTTTTAGTTGTAACAGGTAATAGTATCCAATATGGTTTGACTTTTTATTCTCATTCTGTGAATCAGGATCTCAGAACTTCATTGAATTTAACCCCCGATGGACCTCTATCTCTTCCTGTTGGTTTTTCCTTTGAGTTTCTAATAAAGTTTAACCCCGCAAAAGAAACTTATGGATATGTTTGTAGGTTAATTTCAAATGACACTAAAACTTTTGATATAATATCCAATATTAATGGACGAAAACTTAATTGTGTCTTAATAGATGTCGATAAAGCTTTATCTAATGTGGATTTTAAAATAACAGATTCTTCAAACAAAAAAAGCTGGTATAAGATTAAGATTGAATTCCAATCAGACAAAATCGATTGCTATTTAGATAATGAGGTTAAAAGTATTCCTTATTCATTTACTAACTTCAAAAACATAAGAATATGTTTTGGTAGAAATTTGGATAAAATGTTTTACAGTTCAGATGTACCCCCTATTTCAATTAAAGATTTGATTATTAGAAATGAAAAAGGTGAAGTTCTTTTGAATTGGCAATTGAGTAAATATACAGGTAATAAAGTTTTTGATAGTATTAAAAATAAATTAGCAATAGTTGATAATGGCAGTTGGGATATTGATAAATATATCAGATGGAATAAAATAATATCAATTCCGATAGTTGAGAATAATCCGCAACTTGCTTACAATTCAATAAAGAATATATTTTATGTTGCCACAGCTGATTCGCTATTTTCCATCAATATGCAAACAGATGCTATCGAAAAGAAAAAGACAAAAAAGGGTTCTCCTTATGCAACAAACATGAGTAGCCAGTTAATTTATGATAGTACAAAAAACAGATTAATTTCTTATTGCCATTCATATCCTGAATTAAATTATTATAATTTTGAAACCAATGAATGGTCTGGAAATAATCACGAATGGTCTCGAAATAATATATATAAAAAGCTTGGGTATTCTTATTCTCAGCATAATCGTTTTGTTGACTTCGAAAAAAACAGATTAGTCATCTTTGGTGGTTATGGATATCAAACATACAAAGGACTATTGTCTTTTCATCCTCTTGATACTGATAAATGGGAAATAAAAGATTTTTCCAACTACATCGAGCCACGATATTTAAGTGCTTTAGGCTATATGGGAGATGGTAAATTCCTGATTCTGGGAGGATATGGGAGTCTTTCCGGAAAACAGGAAGAATCTCCTAAAAATTTTTATGATTTATACGAAATAGATTCACGCAGGCTAACTTGCAAGAAGTTATTCGATTTGACTATTCCAATGCACTCAATAGTGTTCTCGAACTCAATGGTCATAGATGAAAATAAAAAAAATATATATGCTTTAGGTTTTGATAACCAACATTTCCATACAAGTTTGCAACTTTGTGAAATAAGTCTTATTAATGGTGCTGTTACAGTTTTGGCAAATTCTATTCCATATAATTTTAACGATATGGAATCTTTTTGTGATCTCATATTAGATAAAGAAAAATCTACGTTATACGCAGTTTTATTGCAAAAAGTCTCAGAACACAACACAATGGACATTTATTCTTTATCATATCCGCCACTAAAGATATCCGATGTAACGCAGCAAGATGTATCTGAAGATAAAAAAAAGAGTATAATTCCAGTTTTTTTATTAATGCTTTTTTCTGGTTTAATTATTATTGGAGCAATTGCAAGAAAGAGAAAAAAACAAAAATATTTTTTGACAGAGGAGGAAGTCTGGCTAGAGCAGGGTGGTAGAACAATAGAAAAGTTTTCTGGTAAATCAAAGAATGTGTCAACAATAAAGCTTTTGGGTGGTTTTCAGGTTTTTGATAAAGAAGGAAATGATATAACCGATAGTTTTACACCTATATTGAAACAGATATTTTTATTTATATTATTGAGTTCAATCAAAGATGGTAGAAAAATAACTTCTGAAACACTGGATGAAACATTCTGGTTTGATATGGATACAGCCAGTGCTTTAAATAACAGGAGTGTGAATGTTCGTAAACTTAGGTTGTTACTCGAGAAGATAGGAAATATTGTTCTTTCTAATAAAAGATCTTACTGGTTTATAGATATATCTGATGACGTAACTTGTGATTACAAAGAAATAATGGCTTTATTAAGACAGGCAAGAGACGAAGAATCGAATATTCAAAAAATAATTGATAAGGTGCTTGATATTTCCCAAAACGGTGTTCTTTTACCAACTCTGAATATTGAATGGTTGGATGATTACAAATCGGAATATTCAACTCTTTTAATGGAATTGCTGTCTAAAGCAACTTCCATTACGGAAATAAATACAAATCCAAGATTATTAGTAAAAATTGCAAACGTAATGTTACTTCATGATAGTATTGATGAAGAGGCTATAAGAATAAAATGCCGTACTTTATTCATTCTTGGTCAAAAAGGACTCTCCAAACAATGCTTTGACAGGTTTATTCAGGATTATCAACGTTTGCTGAATGAAACTCCTAAAATAAATTATGAGGATATTATTGCATAATTTGGCACTCTCATTTAACACATCAACCTACAATCCTTTTCTATTATGTTATTTTACTCATTAAATTAATGATGCATTGAGATTAGACTAAACTTTCTGTCAAATCAAAATTATTTTTAACTTCTTTTATATTGTTCATTATTATATATTTGTGTTTTTTTTTCAACAAATACACACAATTAAGGTTTGATTAAGGTTTGATTAAGGTTTGATTAATCAAGTAGGAATACATTTGCATATTAATGAAACGGAAATTTTTTTTGTTCATTATAAAAATCTTATACTTGATAAAATCTATATTATGAAAAGCATTAATTATTTCTTAATTGTATGTTGTCTAATGGTTGTATGTTTCGCAGCGCAATCAAAGAATATCATACATTATGTAAATCCTTTTATAGGTACCACTGATAATGGTCACACTTTCCCTGGAGCGTCTTATCCATTTGGCATGGTTCAACCCGGTCCTCAAACAGGTAATTTCAGTTGGGACTATTGTGCCGGCTATCGGTATGAGGATACTAAAATATGGGGATTCTCCCAAAACAGACTCAATGGTACGGGGGTTCCTGATATGGGGGACTTATTAGTCATGCCTTTTTCCGGTAAACCGACGGATGATTTTAAGAGCGATTATAAAAAAGATTCGGAAAAAGCGTCACCTGGCTATTATGAGGTTAAGTTGACCGGACTTGCTGTTAATAATAGTGTCAATGTTGAATTAACAGCGAGTCCGCATGTTGCAATGCATCGTTATTTATTTGAGGAAGGAAATCCAACAATATATATTGATTTTCAAAGTGGTTTAATTGGTAGTCAAAAGAGCTACAGTAGCCAAAAGAGCTACAATAACAGGGTTGTTGTTTCAGATATTCAAGTAATAGATGAATATACTGTTACCGGACATCAAAGAGTACGTGCATGGGTTGAACGTGATGTTTTTTATGTGATTAAATTTGATAAACCGATAATCAGCCTTGAAAGTATCCCTGATGATAATAATAAAGAGTACAGGAAAATATTTCATTTTGACCGGAATGTAAAGCAAGTTCAAATGAAAATAGCTTTTTCCATGACAGGTATTGAAGGAGCAAAAAAGAACCTGATAACAGAAATAAATCATTGGAATTTTGAAAAAGTAAGGCTGGCTGCTGAAAACAAATGGGAAGAATATTTATCTCGGGTTCAAATAGAAGGTTCCGATAGTCAAAAAACGAATTTTTATACTTCCATGTATCATTTATTGATACAACCAAATAATATTGCCGATGTAGATGGTCAATATAGAGGACCGACTGATTTAGTTTCCAAATCCCCTTTCGGCAAGTATTATTCTACATTATCTTTATGGGATACCTACCGTGCGGCAAATCCAATGTACACAATCCTCACTCCCGAATTAGTACCAGATATGGTAAATTCAATGTTGCTTCATGCTGAAGCATACGGTTACTTACCTATTTGGACTTTATGGGGAAAAGAAACCTACTGTATGATTGGCAATCATGCCGTCCCTATAGTCGTCGAGGCCTGTTTAAAAAAACTACCGGGCATTGATTCCGAAAGAGCGTACAACTTGATTAAAAAATCTCTGACTATTTCGCATAATAAATATGATTCGGACATATATGATAAATATGGTTATTTCCCATTTGATATTGTACCTGAAGAATCTGTTTCAAGGACTCTGGAATGTTCTTACGATGATTATTGTGCAGCTCAATTAGCAAAAAATCAGGGGAAAGATGGTGATTACAAATTTTTTATGAAACGTTCCGGATATTATAAAAACTTATTTGATCCGGTGACAGGATTAATGAGGGGTAAAGACTCCAAAGGCGTGTGGCGTACACCCTTCAATCCCTATCATTTATCGCATGCAGAAGACATCGGTGGCGACTATACTGAAGGAAACGCATGGCAATATACCTGGCATGTGCAACAAGATATAAATGGGTTAATCAAATTAATGGGAGGGAAACAAAATGCTTCGGTGAAGCTTGACTCGCTCTTTAATATTGATAAAAGAGAAATTCAGAACGGATTTGTAAGCGATGTGACCGGTCTGATAGGTCAATATGCACATGGTAATGAACCAAGCCATCATGTAGTTTATATTTATTCGATGATCGGTAAGAATCATCGCACAGCCGAATTGGTACGTGAAATATTTGATCGTTTTTATTTACCAAAACCTAACGGATTATGTGGAAATGATGATTGCGGTCAGATGTCAGCATGGTATATGTTTAGTGCATTAGGATTTTATCCGGTTAATCCGGTCAGCAAAGAATATATTATAGGAGCTCCGCAAATTCCAAAAGCGAAAATAAGGTTGCAAAATGGAAAAATATTTACAATGATAGCCCACAATCTATCTGAAACAAATAAATATGTAAATTCTGTTAAACTCAATGGAAAAGAGGTAACAGGCTATGTAATTACTTACGACGATATTATGCACGGTGGAACGTTAGAGTTCGAAATGAAAGCAAATTAGTGATTAAGGTGTAAAAAAGTTGTTTAGTTTTGGGATACGCTGTAAAAGGCGTATTCCAAACTTTAAAACTTATTCATAAAAAAGCAACATTTTCAGAATCAGTTTCCAAACATTAAAGATGAATTAATAACTATTAGATCAAAAAACAGTTAGAAAACAGCTTTTATAATAATTTATTAACTAATAATTTGTTTAACAATTAATTTTTAAAGATCATGAAGAAATTATTTTACTTAGTTTTATTGGCAATATTTTTATTGCCTGTTCATTTGATGTCGCAAGACACATTTTATGTAAGCTCAACAGGACAAGATTCGAATGCGGGAACTCAGGATGCTACCTGGGGAACATTGAATGCAGCAGCCTGGACGGAAGGATGTACTATCGTTGTATTGGATGAAGTTTATCTGGATCCGGTCGTGGATGTTAGTCAGGGAAAAACTCTTAAGGAAGTAACAATAAAGGGAGGCGCACCCGGAGCTGCTTTAATGGCACTAAACGATGATGAATTTAATGGTGGAGATATAAATACATCGTATTTTTTCGATCTGAAGGATGTTAAACTGACACTGAAAGACATTACGCTGAAAAACATGAACAGACAAGCTGGAAACGGTGCAGGTGGAATGATTTATGTAAACCCCTATTCTGAACTGGTTCTTGACAATGTTATTGTGAAAAATGTGGTGGTGGATGCCGGTGTCAATTGCCGTGGAGGTGCCATTTGGAGCGAAGGTAAATTAACGGTTAAAAATTCAATTTTTGAAAATTGTAAAGCTTTTCAAGGAGGAGCTATATTTTTAAAAGAAACAGAAATGCCTTTATCTGCTTCTTTCGAAAATAGCATTTTTAGAAATAATCAAACGGTTAACGGCACAGTAGTAGATGGTACTGGAGCCGGAGGCGGAGCGTTTTGGATTGATGGTAAAAACATAGATGTTTTGTTTGATAAATGCTTCTTTGATTCTAATTATGCAAAAAACAAGGCAAAAAATGCTAATTCAGGAGGTATCCGGCTTGAGATAGGGAATCAATGTAATGCGAATGTTACTTTTTCAAATTGTACCATTGCAAATAACAAATCGGATGGATCAAGCGGTTTTTTACGTTGGATAAGACCTGATAACGGTATTATGAATTTGAAATTTATAAACAATGTAATGTATAAAAATCGTACAAGTGGTCCTCAAGCAAATATCATAACAAGCCAAAGGCCTACAATTAATACTGGTTTATCCGGAAGCATGATTTTTGTTAATAACACATCAATTATGAATAACACGGGAGCCGATGGTTTGGTTTTGGCCGATCAGACGGCAATAAATCTTACCGATTTCGGAGGTAATTTTGATATGATTTTTGTAAATAATATCCTGTTGGATTGTATGACGGAACCGATAACTATTGATGCAACTACTGTTGTCGACCAAATGGGATACGGTTGGGCGATCAGAGAGACAGATGGACGATCAACAGGTACCTATATCATTCAGAATAATGTTGTTGATGGTGTAGGGGGAAGTTATAGCGATACTTGGGGTAATGGTTTTTTGTATTATTTCCTTAATACGGATGCAGCTACAGCTAACTACAACAAAAGTATTCGGGGTAAAACTACAGATCAAAAGCTGAATCAGGTTGGAATTTCCCGAGTATTAAGTAGTTCTGAGAGTTCGGTGACTCCATATATTGAAATTAATAGTGAAAGCGCCTATGCCATTGACAATGGTATTTCAAGTCTTATTTACAAAGGGCAAGAACTTATTCCCCAAACTGATATGCGAGGTGTTCCCATTGGAGGTTCCTTTAAAGATTTAGGTGCATTTGAGTACAATTCTTTTTCATCTGTGCCAACGGTGAAGGGGGGTACACAAGTTATGGCTTTCCTGAATCCGTGGGATAATATATTGTATTTTTCGAAAGAAATCATTTCTGCAAAAATATATTCAATTTCAGGTTCTTGTTTGAAATCTGCAAGCAACACAAAATCTATGCATGTAGAGTCCTTAGAAAAAGGAATTTATCTGGTGCAAATTGTAGACAATCAAGGCAACTCATACACACATAAAATTCTGAAATAAAATCATTAGAACAAGGAGGAGTACCGGTGTTTTTACCTTACTCCCCTTGTTTCAAATCAAGTGTCTCATAAAAATATACACCTTAACTTTAAGTACCGCTAATTAAGCTTTCTTTGTGGAAAGTTTGGATGGGCTAATTATACGCACAAAAATGAAGAAACCATATTTATTATTTATAACGTTATTATTGCCATTTATTTTACTCCATTCTCAGGAAAATACAGAATGGAAGAATTATAGTCTTATCATAAAGAAAACTATTTATAATGACTATAAAGGTATGTACAGGGAAGCAGGAGGCGCTTTAAAGTTTCCTTTTATTACTCCCGGAAGCGACCAATATTCCGATGTCTTATGGGATTGGGATTCCTGGTTGACAAATATAGCGTTACGTCAGATTTTATCTGACACAGGAAATAAAAATGATTCGAAAGAAGCTTTAAAATATGAACAGGGTTGCGTATTGAATTTTTTAGAATTCAGTGGAATTGATGGATGGATACCGATAAGTCTAAATCGTGATGCGGAAAGAGATAAAATCCACCCTAAAGAAATTTACAGGGTAAATATGCATAAGCCATGTCTC
Organism: Paludibacter sp. UBA5753; assembly: GCA_002427615.1. GTDB lineage: Bacteria > Bacteroidota > Bacteroidia > Bacteroidales > Paludibacteraceae > Paludibacter. The sequence continues at coordinate 26,870 of DIFH01000073.1, read as the reverse complement.
GCACAACATGCCGCTTTTCTTACCCAATTGAACGGTGGAAATGCTGAATGGCTCAGAAGTAAATTTTATCATTTACAAACTTTTGTAAATAATTATGTAAACCATCACCGGGATCGGGCGACAGGATTGTATTACTGGCAAAACGATGTTGCGATTGGAGTGGATAACGACCCCTGTACATTTTATCGACCAGAGAAAAGTTCGGGATCCATTTTGTTGAATTGTCTGATGTATAAAGAATTGGAAGCTATGTCATACCTGTGTGATGCGTTGAATCTAAATGAGATAGCACCTCAATATAAACGTAATGCCATGGATCTCAAAGCCGCAATTCAAAAAAATTGCTGGGATGAAAGAGATGGATTCTTTTATAGCGTGGACCTCAATTTATTGCCGGTAAAAGAACCAGATACTTTTGAAAGACATTCGGGAATGCCAAGGGATTGGGATTGTTTAATTATGAGAATAGGAGTGTGGTCGGGATTCCTGGCAATGTGGGCAGACATAGCAACACCGGAACAAGCTGAAAGAATGGTAAAGGAGCATTTTAAAAACAAAGCTACTTTTAATGCACCGTATGGAATTCGAACACTTTCAAAGATGGAGAAAATGTATAATTTAAAAGCTACCGGTAATCCATCATCTTGGTTAGGTCCTGTTTGGGGAATTTCAAATTATATGATCTGGAGAGGCTTGGTTAACTATGGATTTGAGAAAGAAGCGGATGAACTTGCATCAAAAACAATAATATTATTTGGTAAAGATTTTAAACGTTTCGGAGCATTACACGAATACTATCAGCCTGAAAATGGAGAACCTATTCTTAATTCCGGATTTCAGAACTGGAATTATTTAGTTCTGAATATGCTGGCTTGGATGGAGAAAAGGCCACTATTAAAAGAATTTTAAGCCATTATAGGGGATAATATAATAATTACCAACTCATTATAATTAATAGAAATGAAAAATAAAATAAGATATATCGCTTTCTCAATGCTTTTTATTAGCGTTATTTTCGTTAATGCACAAACTACGGATGATTTGCGCGTTGTTCTTGATGCCCAAATCAATAATTCTGTTATTGATATACCTAAAGGAACGTATATTCTTGATTTGAAAAATGGAAAAGGCGCTTATCTATTTTACAATAAGAAGAATGTCCAAATAAATGGAAATGGTTCCACTATAATTTGCAACTACCAGAAACAGGCTTTTGCTTTTGAAAATTGTGAAAATGTGGTTTTTTCGAACTTAATCATTGAGTATGATCCTCCTTGTTCAACACAGGGAACTATCGTTGCTATGTCGTCTGATGCCAAAACACTGGACGTTGAAATACATGATGGATGGCCAATGCCTAATCCCGCAACTATACAAAACAGAGTAGTTTTTTACGATAAAAATACGCGGGAGATGATTTGGAATTTATACGCCAATCAAATTAACGATCCGATTCAGTCTTTGGGCGGAAGAACAGTCCGACTGATTTTAGCCATGCCGAAATCGAATACATATAAAGTGGGAGATTTCATTGTATTAAACAATATTCCTACCGGATACCTGGGACATTGCTTAACAATGAATTATTGTAAAAACATGACAATGGATAGAGTTACCATATACGATTCTCCTACTTTTCATTTTACTGACTCTAATTGTGAAAACACATATTATTACCGCTGTGTGATTGATCGGAAATTGAATGATCCGAAATATCTTCAGGATCGTTTGCGTCCTGGGATAGCTGACGGGATTCATAGCCTGCACGCGAAAATAGGACCTAAAATTGAAGAATGCACACTTCGTTATTTGACTGATGATCCTATTGCTATTCATGGCAATTTTTATCCGGTTTCAAAAATTGATAACACTCGTTACCAGTTGTATTTTATAACAAGGGATTACTCTTTTAATGATGTATCTGTAAAGCAGGGTGAAAATGTATCCATCATAACAAACAATGGAGTTGTAAGAGGGACTGCTCAACCAACTTACGTATCATCATCGACTCCTCCGACAACAACCGAAATAAATACATGCTTGTCTTATTTTAACGATATTAAAGATAAGAGATACATCAATACTATTATGGTGCGGTTTTCAGCTGAAGACTGGGCCAAAATGGGAACTATTCAGTTGGGTGATGTGGTTTGTCCGAATGAAAGAATAGGCGGCGGGTTTGAAGTTGTCAATAATACAATAGGACATGTGCTTGGAAGAGGAATGATGATAAAAGCATCGAATGGTAAAATACAAAAAAACACACTTACTTATACAGGGGCAGGACCTATTATAGTTGCACCAGAATTTAACTGGATGGAAGGCGGATTATCAAGTAATCTGGATATTAGTGAGAATTATATAGAAACGTGTATGTGGCGGCAGAATTTGAATCGTTCACAATGTGCAGCCATCACAGTTGTATTGGAATCTGCAAACGGAGATTTGTCTCCTGCCGGTGGATTTACAAATATAGCTATTCATCGTAATACGATAAAAGATTGCCCAAAACCATGCGTATTTTTAAATGCGATAGATGGAGGGTATTATTATCAAAATATAATACAGCCGGCAACCTGGGCGCGTGATCATGGCGCGAATTTCTTAATCCCAAACAATAAAGAGTATTATACAAAAAATGTAAAAAACATTATTACTGATAAAGACCCGCTTTTATCAGGAATAAATGAAGTTACAGGATTAGGAGATATGATTCAAATTGACTCCAATGGCCGCGTTAGCTTGAATGGTTTCCAAAATGAGAAAGCGGAGATGAAAATTTATGATATGATGGGAAAATTAATAGCTGAAGATAGTTTTTATTTCTCTTCAACTGTTTCGATGAATGATTTACGTAAAGATATTTATATAATAAGTGTTGTCTGTGGAAATCAACATTTTACTAAGAAATATTCTCCGTCTAAATTATTTGTTATCAACTGATATTGAATAAATTATAATGAAACGACATTTAAAATTTTCTAAATCACTTTTTTTCTGTGCTTTCCTGATTTGCATTGGAAATTCAGATGCGGCAACAACTATTCTTCCGGATATTATCAGCAATAATATGATTCTGAAACAAAAATCCAATGTTGCTCTTTGGGGATGGGATAAACCCAAAACAAATATTGCTATTAATACCGGATGGAATAACAAAGAATACAGAACGAAAACGGACAAAAATGGTCAATGGAAAATATTTGTCAAAACGCCTGCTGCAGGAGGTCCTTACAACATACTAATAGAAGGCACAGATAGGATTAGTTTATCTGATATTCTAATTGGTGAAGTTTGGTTTACAAGCGGGCAATCAAATATGGGTTGGTCTTTTTTTGAAGAAAAAGATGGATTGAAATTTATAAAAAATATAAATAATAAAAAAATTCGCCTTTTTTTGGTGCCACACAGGACTGAAGAAAAAGAGTGTAAGCGTTTTGAAAATAATGTTGCATGGAAAAATAGTAACGCTGAGACGTTGAAATATTTCTCGTCAATGAGTTATTATTTTGCAGCTCGATTACAGGAAAGATTAAATGTCCCAATAGGAATAATATCGGCATCATGGGCTGGAACGGGAATCGAATCCTGGATTTCTTCCGATTTACAAAATTCAGATAATCAATTGAAAAAATCCATTGACAGATGGAATGGCTGGTTGGGAAGATATAAAGAGGACAGTATAAAATATGAAAATACTGTAACCTTATGGAAAAAAGATTCGGTGAATGACGCTATCAGGGCGCGTGTAAAAATGCCGAAAAGCCTCTATATGATAAGTCGACCTCACAATAAACCGGGTGGACCTTATAACGGAATGATTTGCCCCTGCATTCCGTACGCTATTTCAGGCTTAATATGGTATCAGGGGGAGAATAGTGTTGAATGGGCGGATGAATATGAACATCAGTTGGAAAGCTTAATTGATAGCTGGAGAAACTCGTGGAATCAGAATTTTCCGGTTCTTGTCGGTCAATTGACAAACTTCAATTATCCCTCACCGGAAAAAGCAGCTGTCTTGAGAGCTGCGCAGTTAAAAATGACAAAAAAGAAAGGTACCTATGTTATTTGTACGATTGATATAGGAAATCCGGAGAATGTGCATCCTGTTGATAAAAAACCTTTCGGAAAACGTTTCGCCGACATGGCTCTCAATAAAATATACGGATTTAAGGAATTTCCAGCGGATTATCCTATGGTAAATAAGGCTGAGAGAACGGAAAATAAAATCCTAATCACTTTCCACAATGCAAAAGGATTACAAATCAAGGGAAATGAGTTAAATGATGTTCTTATTTGGGAAGATAATAACAAGAAAGTAAAAGCCCAAACTCAAATCAAAGAAAATAGATTGATTATATATAGTGACAGTATAAGGAATCCTGCTGGAGTTAGCTATGCTGTTGATAACAATGTGAAAGCCAATCTTTATAACGAATATGATTTGCCGGCTTATCCTTTTATATTGAAACTGAAACATTAAATTTATTCAGTGTGAAACCAGCATTAAAACAAGCGATTAAACCAAAGAACATGTTCATTAAGCTTGTTCCGATGTATCGGAATTTCATGCAATAACTATCAAAAAAATAAAAATAAACAGATGAAAAAGAATGTTCTATTTACTTTTCTGTTTTTTTTCTTATTTACCTTGAGAGCCTACTCTGGTTCTAACGAAATAATATATGTGGAAACTAACAATTTAAGTATGGTTTTCAGCTTATCGGATGATAAAAAAGTGATATTTCAATATTTTGGAGATAAAATTTCAAACACAAATTTGACTACTTTTCAAAATAAAAAATATAAATCCAGACGTGATAAACGTACACTTGCTCCTGAAGTAGTTCCGACTTCCGGAGATTGTTTGTCGCCAGTTCTTCAAATTACTCATTCTGATGGAATTTTTACTACTGATCTTTATTATGTTGATCATAAAACAATCAAACTGGACGATAATGTGTCTGAGACAACTATCCGCTTAAAAGATAAATTATATTCTCTTTTGGTAAATGTGATATTCAGATCATATAAAAACGAAAATATTATTACTCAACACCTGGAATTGAGAAACAATGAGGATGCTAATGTAAAAATCGAAAATATTGCATCAGCCTATATCCCGTTACACAAGCAAAGCTATTATTTAACTCATTTTTATGGAGGAGCAGCGGATGAAATGAAGCTGAAAGAAGAGCAATTAACTTCGGGTATAAAAACGATTGAATCCAGAAAGGGAATTCTTACGACACAGTCTTCCAATCCTTCGTTTATGCTTTCTGTGAATAACCCGTTACAGGAGAATTGTGGCGAAGTATACGCCGGATCACTCGCTTGGTCTGGAAACTATAGACTGAACTTTGAGTTGGACGAATTCGGGATGTTGCACATACAGGGAGGAATTAATCCTTATGCATCTATTCTTACAATAGAACCGAATGGACTTTTTCAAACACCAGAAATGATTTGGACATACAGTTCTAATGGGTCTGGGCAAATATCAAGGAACTATCATGACTGGAGTCGGAAGTATGCTTTAGCACATGGAGACCAAATACGTCCGATTGTGTTGAACAGCTGGGAAGGGGTCTATTTTACTTTTGACGAAAAAAAGATGAAAGGAATGATAGATGATGCTGCAGATTTTGGAATTGAGATGTTTGTTCTCGACGATGGTTGGTTTGGTAATAAATATCCACGCGATAATGATCAGAGCGGATTGGGTGATTGGCAGGTAAATAAGAAAAAACTGCCCAAAGGTATCGGTGATTTAGCGGATTATGCACATAAAAAAGGGTTGAAGTTTGGAATCTGGGTTGAATTGGAGATGGTGAATCCTAAAAGTGAATTAGCCGAGAAACATCCTGAATGGATTGTAAAAAGCGGAGGCAGAGATGCTATGTTAATCAGAAATCAATCCGTACTTGATCTGACTAATCCTCAGGTACAGGATTTTATGGTAGAAACATTCGATAATATAATGAGTATTTCTCCGAATATTACCTATGTAAAATGGGATTCGAACAGGTTCATTAATAATCCTGGATCGGAATATCTATCTGCCGATAAACAATCACATTTTTGGGTAGAGTATATTAAAGGTTTATACAAGGTTTATGATAGGGTAAGAGAAAAATATCCGGAAATTACTATTCAGTTATGCTCTTCAGGTGGTGGGCGGTTGGATTTTGGGGCATTAAAATATCATGACGAGGTTTGGCCCAGCGACAATACAAATCCTTTTAACCGCATTTTTATTCAGTATGGAACAAATATGTTCTTTCCAGCTATTGCAACGGGAGCGCACGTGTCAATAAGTCCGAATCATCAGACAAATATGTGTGCTTCAATAAAATACAGATTTGATGTTGCCATGTCAGGTAACCTTGGAATGGAATTACAGCCCAAAGACCTTGTAGGGGATGAACGTGTCTTTGCAAAAAAAGCTATTGAAGTATACAAGCAAATTCGTCCTGTAATCCAGTTCGGAGATTTATACAGACTTATTTCACCTTATGACGATGGTGGTTGGGCTGCATCGATGTATATATCAAAAAACAAGAAAGAAGCCATTGTGTTTGCATATAGTTTTGAATTTCATGGAAGGACTCATTTTCTGGAATTTAAATTAAACGGATTGGATAAGGGGAAAAAATACAAATTGATGGAATTAAATACAATAGATGGGAAAAGTTCATTTTGGGGTAATAATATGATTTTTACTGGCGAAGAATTGATGGATATAGGAATCAATATAAATGACAGTTCAATGTTCGACAGTTTTGTTTTTCAGCTTACGGAGGTTGAATAAAAATAAAAAGCAAGTGGATAAATTTGAAAAGGAGGATGCTATTGTGCCTATCGAAGATTCCGTTTTTTCGGAATGTGGTTCATAAATCATTAAGTGATAAATCTCTATTATATATATTAACAAGTAAAATTATGAAAGATACAGTATTTATTTTTTTATTATCTTTTCTCTGTGCCGCTGTATACGCAGAAGACAAATCAATTCTGGATTTTAGAGCATCTACGGAATCAGTTAATAATGCAGTTGCAATACAGAATGCAATAGATGCATGCGCATCTACAGGTGGGGGAATTGTACATTTTCCTTCGGGAGTTTTCCTGACAAGTACGGTTTTTTTAAAGACTAACGTTCATTTAAATTTACATGCAGGTGCCGTACTTCGAGGAGTGACCAATCTCAATGCATACGAAGGTAATGCGATTATAGTCGGAGAATCTATTAGAGATGCTTCCATCCATGGTTTGGGACGAATTGATGGACAAGGGAATGACTCCAATTTTCAACTCGGGGATGGCAAGGGCCGTCGGCCTCATGTTATTTTACTTGACAAATGTACTAACATAAAAGTAAAAGATGTATTTCTTTATAATTCTGCATCATGGACATTGAAATTAGCTAATTGCGACGGTGTACAGGTAGATAATATCAGAATTTATTCACACGGCAATTATAATTGTGATGGGATTGATATTAACAGTAAAAATGTTGTTATTTCAAACTGTATAATCGATTGTGATGATGATGGCATATGCTTTAAAACTGATGCTCCAGGATTTGCAGTTGAACATGTTACAGTTACAAATTGTATTGTAGCGTCCAATTGCAATGGAATTAAGTTTGGGACAGGCTCCTTTGATAAATTTAAGAATATAAGCATTAGTAATTGTGTAATACGTAAAGCATCCGAAAACAATATGCGTAATTGGAAGAAACTATTGAGAGGCGTTACTTCAGATACTACGGTTATTTCCGGAATTGCGCTTGAAGTAGTTGATGGTGGGATAATGGATCAAGTTACCATAACCAATATTTCCATGCAGGACATACAAACACCTTTATTCATACGTTTGGGAAACCGTCATGGTGCCGGAACCTTAAAAAATGTCGTTATTTCTAATATCATTGCCAGTAATGAAAGCCTTATAACTTCCTCCATAACCGGAATACCTGGTCATTATATTGAAAATGTTACAATTCGGGATATTTTGTTTAGCTATGTCGGTGGAGCTGAGAAGAAAGATGCAGCTGTTATAGTTCTGGAAAAAGAAAAAGAATATCCTGAAAACCGCATGTTTGGGAGTGTTCTTCCTGCTTATGGCTTTTATGTAAGGCACGTTAAAAACCTGACTATGGAAAACATACAATGCAGAGTACGAAATATTGATTCACGCCCTGCTTTTATCTTCGATGATGTACACAATATATGGTTAAATGATTTTCAGGTCAGTGTTCCGGCGGAAGGTAGCCCGATTATAAAATTAATTGAAAGTTCTGATGTTTCCATAACCGGTTTCAGGTCAACAGAGAGTGTTCCTCTCTTTTTATCGGTAGAAGGGAAAAATACAGCTAATATTAATATCGGGTCGAATAATTCCGATAAGATACAACAAAAAGTTTTTTATGATAAACAAATAAAAAAGTCGGAGATCAAAGGATTATAGGCTTTTTGTTCCATAAATAGTTTAAAAAATTAAATTACAATGAAACAAGCATGAATGCGGAAATTAACCAAAGACAGTGATAATCTGACATGCGAGTTCCATACGACCTTTAAGAATTATTATCGTATGAAAAACAACAAGTACTTTTTAAAAACAGATTTATTTCTTGACGGCTGACTATAGAAACGGATCGGAAACGACCGATCAAGAGAGTTGGTTGGTTAAATTTATAGATTAACCTTATTTTTAGTTAAAAGCAATTCTAATGTCAATTTTTAAAAATGAAAACACATTCAGAAATTAATATTAAAAAATTTTACATAGAGTTCCACATCGTAAAATTGTTAAAGCGTTATTCGCTTTTACTGATGTTGACAATTATTCCTTTTTCAGGAAATAGTTTTTATTTGCATGCCAATACAATGACACCTGAAAAAAATAACGGTTTTCTTAAAGGTACTGTTATTGATTTGCATAATGAACCTCTTATAGGTGCAACGATATATAATAAGACAACTTCGAAAGGAACAATTTCAGATATAAATGGAAAGTTCTCTATTAATGTGAATATCGGTGACATATTGGAAATCTCTTATGTCGGCTATACGAAGATGGTACATGAAGTTAAATCCTTTGAAAATATTTATATTACAATGACTGAAGATTCACATACTGTTGAAGAGGTCGTTGTTATAGGGTACGGGGTGCAAAAGAAAGCATCTGTAACAGGTGCCATTTCGTCAGTTAATACGAAGGAACTGATGCAGTCACCACAAGCAAACATAAGCAATGCGTTGGTTGGTCGCATGCCCGGATTGACTGCGGTACAAAAATCAGGGGAGCCGGGTAATGACCAGTCGATTGTAAGGATTCGGGGTATCGGGTCTTTTTCCGGTTCCTTCGATAGCGATTTACAAAATCCATTGGTAATGGTTGATGGTGTTGAAGTTACAAATTATAACAACATTGACCCGAATGAAATTGAAAATGTAGCCATATTGAAAGATGCATCGGCAACAGCGGTTTATGGAGTCCGAGGTGCGAATGGAGTAATTCTTATAACTACTAAACGGGGATTGGTGGAGAAACCAAAATTAAGTGTTTCTTCTAACTTTGCCGTCAATTCATTTACTAATTTAAGAGTGCCAATGGATGCATACAATTGGGCGGTTCAGTATAATAATACGCGGAAATACGATGGCTATTTGACAGGTAATTACGATCCGATATTTACGCCCGAAGAAATACAAAAGTTTAAAGATAATTCGGATCCTATATTTTATCCTAACACAAATTGGGTTGACTTATTATTTAAAAAACAAAGCCTGCAAAACCAGCACAACATAAATTTGCGGGGAGGAAGCGAGAGAGTTAAATACTTTGCTTCTCTAGGAGTATTTACTCAGGGTGGCTTGTATAACAACACGAATCTTGTTCCGGATTATGATGCTCAGGTAGCATACGATAGGTATAACTTTCGGACAAATTTTGATTTTAAAGTTACAAGTCGGCTTAGTTTGTCTTTAAATGTTTCTGATCAGTTGGAGTTTAATAATCGCCCTGTTGAAGATACAGGTATTATCCTTTCGTATGCATTTTCACATCCGCCTACTAACGGTCCAGGAATTGTGGATGGAAAAGTGATTGAAAACTTGGATGGGAGATATAACTATTCAAGAAATCCGGTTACACGTTTAATGATTAATAGTGGAGCACATAAGATATATTCAAATCAATTGAATTTGTCCGTAAAACCTACGTATGATCTTGGTTTCATATTGAACGGATTAAGTGCTCATGCATTGGTCTCTTATCAGCAGTGGAACTGGCAACAAACAAGATATTATAAGGAAGTAATTACCTATAAAGCGGTAAAAATGCCCGATGGTTCACCCAGTTATTTACCTAGTGGGACTCCATCTCCTTATAGTATAACAGAATCTTTAAACCAAAGGAATAGGAACTATTTGGAAGCCGGTTTAGATTATAACGCTCAGTTTGGAGATCATACTGTTGGAGCCTTACTCTTATATAATCAAACGAAAGATTATAATCCGAATTTATTATATAAAATTCCAAGTGCATACACAGGACTCGTGAGCCGTGTCACATATTCTTATAAAAATAAATACCTTGCTGAATTTGATATGGGGTATAATGGAACGGAAAACTTTGCGAAAGGGAAAAGATTTGGATTTTTTCCGGCATACTCTTTAGGGTGGGTTTTAAGTGAAGAAAAATTTTTCCCCAAAAACGATATTGTAACTTTTGTAAAAATAAGAGGTTCTTATGGAGAAGTAGGAAATGATAAAATCGGAGGACAGCGTTTCTTGTATCTGCCTACGACATACACATACTATACAGGTGAAAATATTACGAATGCAACTTCAAGCAATATTGCATATTACTTTGGAACGGTGGGAATTGATTACAAAAAATGGGATATGACTGCTTCTGAAGGCACCTTAGGAAATCCTGATTTAACGTGGGAAAAGGCTAAAAAGATGAATATAGGAGCGGATGTTCATCTTTGGAATAGCAAAATAAAAATTACCGCTGATGTTTTCAAAGAGTTAAGAGACAATATTTTAGCAAACAGAGGAACAGTACCTGTAATTGTAGGCACAAACCTGCCGGCATATAATCTTGGGAAAATGGAAAATTCCGGATTCGATGGAGAAATCTCTTATTATGATAAAGCCGGTTCTTTTAATTATTGGATAAAAGGTCTTTTTACTTTTGCAAGAAACAAAATTTTAGAGATGGATGAAGTTATAAGGCGTTATCCATATATGCAACGGACAGGTCAATCGTTTCAACAGTATTTCGGTCTGATTGACGAAGGTTTCTATAATACATGGGAAGAAGTTAACGATCCTAACCGTCCAGTATCCATGTGGAATAACAACAAACTACAACCGGGAGATGTAAAATATATAGATGTAAATGGAGATGGAATAATTAATACTTATGATATGGTACCCATAGGGTATGGTCCTTTCCCTGAAATATCTTATGGTTTCTCATTTGGAGGTAATTTTAAAAATTTTGATTTTTCAGTTTTGTTTCAGGGAGCTGCCAGAGTATCAAAAACGGCTTCCAAAAAATTCTACGTAGGATGGCAGCAAGGAGGTTCTGCACTTGATTTTCTGAAAGATTGGAGCTGGAGTCAGGAAAAATATGAAAATGGAGAGAATATTACATTTCCACATGTTTCATCTGATAGATCACAGGTTCATAATTACCAGAATTCAACATTATGGATAAGGGATGCTTCGTATTTACGAGTAAAAAATGTTGAACTTGGATATACTTTAAAAGAGAAATTATTAAAGAGTCTCGGTATAGAATCGGCGCGTATCTATATAAATGGAAATAATTTGCTTACCTGGAGTAGTCTATGGCCAGGTGAAGATCCGGAAGTGCCTTCTTACGATGATGGTAATTATGAGCCATATCCTTTAGTAAAAACGATGAACGTTGGACTTAACATAAATTTTTAAATAAACAAAAATGAAAAATTATATATTTAAGAGCATTATTGCATTAGTAAGCATAACGATGCTTATAATAAATTCGGCTTGTGATAATTATTTGGAAAAACCACCGGGGGCGGATGTTACGGAAGATACTATATTTTCATCGCCGCTTCAAATAGATTATTTTGTAGCAGGCGCTTACTATGTGGGTGTGAAAAGTGATTTTCCTTTTTGGAACAGTTGGGATTGGAGTGATATTGGTTCTGGAGCAGCAACCGATGAAGCTGAAATAACACAGGGTTGGTACTGGTGTCAGGTTCCGTGGAATGCCGGTGGAATGAGTCAAAGTACCACGGGAGATCTTCGTTTTGCAACACATTGGAACGCGATAAGACGCGCAAATACGATTATTGAACGCATAGACAATGCTCCTTTTAATGATGATGCTTTTAAAAAACGTGTGAAGGGGGAAGGATATTTAATACGAGCGCTCAATTATTTTGAGTTATTTCGTAAATACGGAGGGGTTCAGGTTCTCAGGGAGCGGGTACCGCTTGGAGGAGATCTTAAAATTCCTCGAAATACAGTTCAGGAGGTGGTTCAATTTATATTGGATGACTGTGAGGAGGCAATAAAACTCCTGCCGAAACCCAATGAGTTAACTACTGCTGAAAGAGGTCGCCTTACTAATTTAGCTGCGATGTGTCTGAAATCAAGAACATTATTGTATGCGGCAAGTCCCACTTTCAATACAAATAAACCCTATATCGATTATGGTCAAAACAACAATTTGATCACATTAGGCAATTATGATAAAGAACGGTGGAAATCGGCTGCCAATGCCGCAAAAGAAGTCCTTGATGAAGCATCAAGAGTGGGCGTTACTTTGGTGAAGAACAAAAAAAACTCGAAAGGCGAAGACGTATCCTATCAATATGTTTGGGATAATCCGGATAATGAGGAAGTAATATTGGCTGATCATGGAAGGGGCAAGGTAGGTACGGGATATTTTCCCTGGAACGGACAAATTCCAAGCATGGTTGGTGGTAGCGGTGGTGGCCTTTGCATGACTTTTAATTTTGTTATGAAATATGAAAAGAAAGACGGCACTCCTCAGGAATGGAACATGAATGGTGGTGACGATTTAATGAAAAAATACAGTGAATTGGATCCTCGCTTTGCACAAACGGCAACCTATCAGGGCCAGCCTTGGAACTCAACAGATAATCTCTCAATGGACTTGTCGCAAACAGGTAATGAAAAATGTATTACCGGGCAATACATGCATAAGCCGGTACCGTATATCATAAGCAGAAGGGACAATATCGGTGTGGAACCAAGGGGATGTATTTTTAGATTGGCGGAATTTTATTTGAATTATGCCGAAGCTCTGAACGAATATTATGATACACCTCCCGTTGAAGCATACGATGCAGTAGATGAAATACGCAGCAGGGTGAATATGCCTGCTTTTCCCCGTAACCTTACAAAAGAACAGTTCAGAGAAAGAGTAAGAAACGAGAGAGCAGTGGAATTATGTATGGAAGGTCATCGATTATATGATGTAAAACGTTGGGAGATATGTGAGCAAGAGGGAGTAATGAGAGGGAATATGTATGGAATAAAAATCTATAAAATAGATGGCACTAGTGAATGTAGGTATGAACCATATGTTTTCGAGGTCAGAACATTTATTCGCAAAATGTATAGGCATCCTTTTTCAACCGGAGAAATGGATAAAGGATATTTAATTCAAAATCCGGGTTATTAGTTCCATAATTAGTTCCATAATAATATGTCATACTTTAATAAACTAATATTATGATTTTTAGATATAAATATATAATATACACAATTTTTCTTGCGCTTCCTTCTTTTTTACCGGCTCAGGACACGTTGAGTTTGAAGGAACAGATAGGATACGATAATCAGGAAAAATATAAAATCAGTAGCTCTGTTTCCTCTGTTTCTGGTAATGAATTAGGGAAATCGTTTACTCCTAATCTGATAAATTCTTTGATTGGACGAATGCCCGGACTAACAATAACACAGGGATCGGACGAAGCGGGAGTAGTTGATAATGTAATTAGGGCAAGAGGTGTAGGTACTTTTCAAGGATTAAGAGACCCTTTGATTGTAATCGATGGTTTTGTTACACAATATACGGATGAAGATGGATTTTTAAGAACGCTTTTTTCTCAGTTAATGCCGGAGGAAATTGAATCGATTACCTTGTTGAAAGATGCTTCTGCAACAGCTATTTATGGCTTTAGAGGAGCAAATGGGGTCCTTTTGATAAATACGAAAAGAGGATATAATTCTCCGTTGAAAATTAACTTTAACACTCAGATTGGTTTTCAACAACCAAGTCGCATGCCTAAATATTTAAATTCGTATGATTATGCTACTTTATACAACGAAGCGTATGGCTACGTACATGAAGGCGCTAAATTCTATGATGATAATGCACTTACAGCGTATAGAGATGGAACAGACAGGTATTTATATCCGGATGTGAATTGGTATAATGAAACATTAAGAAATACTGCCGAAATATATAAGGTGGGATTGAATTTTCAGGGTGGAAGCGATGTAGCAAAATATTTTGTTTTATTAAACTATTTGGGAAATTCCGGTTTGGTAAGAAGAACGGAAGATTTATCGGAAAACACCAAAAATCAAAGTTATGAACGATATAATATCCGGTCGAATCTGGATGTTAATATCAACAAAAATCTTACTGCTTCTATAACTTTAGGTTTGGCTCTTGAAAATAAAATTACTCCCGGAGGAACTGGCGTTGGAATGAATACGAATGATCTTTTTACTAGGATACAGCAATTGCCTCCTAACTCATTTCCTGTTCGTAATCCTGATAATACATGGGGGGGGAGCAGTAACAGATCGAATCCGTTAGCTAATATAACTGAAAGAGGATATTGGAAACAGGTTTCACGGAATATAAATTCGGCTTTAAGACTTACTGAAAAATTGGATATGCTGATTCCAGGTTTAAGTGTGTCGGGAGCCATATCATTCAACAGCTATTTCCTGGGATATTCAAACAGGTATGCTAATTATGAATATTATTCACTAACCGGTAAAGATGCTGATGGAAACTATATTTACTCGGCTCCTTTTGGGAAAAAAGAGCAATTAACCATAGATGATGCCATTTCCGACCAATGGAGAAATAGTACGATGGAGGGTTCGCTAAGCTATAAAAAAATTTTTGGCTTACATAATATAGACGCCTTGCTCATTTATTCGCTCGAAAATGAAGTTTATGGAGCGCAACAACCGTTTATTCACGAAGGATTGGGAAGCCGTTTTACGTATACTTACGATAAAAGGTATGTCGGGGAACTCTCCATGGGAGTTCAGGCTACGGAAACTTTTGCCGAAGGAAAAAGAACCGGTTTCTTTCCGGCAGGCTCGGTTGCATGGATTATTTCGGAAGAAGATTTCCTGAAGAAAAATGACCTCGTAAATTTCTTGAAACTAAGAGTGTCTTACGGGCTGACAGGAAATGATAAAATCAACGGAGATACCCGTTTTATGTACGAACAGGAATACGGAGAGAGAGAAGGATACAATCTGGGAATAACGAATAGTTATATACCTGGTTACAGGCAATTGAGACTATCCAATCCAGATATTACATGGGAAAAAGATAAAAAGTTTAACATAGGACTGGAAACGATCTTACTGAATAAATTAGAAATTTCATTTGATTATTTTTATAATCAACGATTTGATATTCTATGTTTTCCGAGTCGTTCAATTCCATCTTATATCGGGGCAGATCTGCCGTACATGAATGTAGGGAAAACAAAAAATGCTGGATTCGAAGCTTCGGTGGATTATCACAATTCAATAAGTAAAAATCTTAATTATTATGTCAAGTTAAATGCAGGATTTGCTAAAAATAAAATTACGTACAAATCCGAAGATATCAAGGCTGAAAATAACGCCCATTTGTATCAAACAGGACATAGTATCGGTCAGCCTTATTATTTGGAAGCGATTGGTTTTTACAGCCAGGTCGATATTGATAATCCGGATGTTGCAAAACCGATATGGAAAGAGGTGTTGCCGGGAGATTTGAAATACAAGGATTGGAATAATGATGGAATAATTGACGACAATGACAGGTATCCATTCGGTTACACGAATATTCCCGAAATTACCTTGGGAATAGATATTGGTTTTTCGTATAAGAATTTTGATATTTCGGCTTTTTTCCAAACGGCTTTAAACAGGACTGTTTATTTGAGCGCCGACTATTATAAAGCTTTTCAAAATAATGGAAGCATTTCCGAGTTTGCTTTAAATCGTTGGACCTCGGAGGAAAACGCACAATCGGCAACATATCCGCGTCTGTCCCTTACTAACGAACAAAATAATTACAGGGGATCGACTTTCTGGACGTGTAATGGAAATTTTCTGAAATTGCGAAACGTAGAACTTGGATATACTATTAAAAATTTAGTATCTTCAATAAACTCGGAACTAAGAATATTCTTAAATGGAACCAATCTATTTTCTTTAGATGCGGTTAAGGGATACGATCCGGAAAGAATCGGTGGTTATCCTGCTGTTAGAACATTCAGTTTAGGTGCAAATGTTCAGTTTTGATTTATTAAAAATAAGAAAAGATGAAAAATATAATAACTAAATATTTAATCCCTTGCTTATTACTCGTTTTTTTGTTCAGCGCTTGTGCTGATTTAGATAGGGAGTATTCAACTTCTTTGAATGAAAAAATAATTGCTACAGAATATGGCAATTTGCAGAGGCAGGTTGTAAATCTTTATACAGGAATGAGGGATGGGCATTATGCTATTAACAATGCAATGATGGCTTCATTAAGCGATGAAGCTGAATACACGCTGCAGGGGAGTGCTCAGACCGTTAATTCAGGTTCATGGAATCAATATGTTAATCCGGATGATTTGTGGTCTCTCTTTTATACGTATATCCGCAGGATAAATACTTATTTGGAATCTTCAGAAAAATATGAAGTCAATTTGGATGCGTATAAATATGATCCCAGTGAAAATGCCCAGCAAATTTATAAAACGAGATTGGCAGATATTAATAATTGGAAAAAGGAAGCTCGTTTTTTAAGAGCTTATTATTACTTTGAGTTAATAAAACGATATGGGGGTATTCCTATACTGAAAAATGCATTGCCATTAAATGCCGACTTCGAAAATATTCAAAGAAACACTTTACAAGAATGTGTTGATTTTATATCGGAAGAATGTTCCGTTTTGGGAGGCGAAGGCCAAAATGGGGAAGAAGATGCACTTCCCCTTCAATACAGCGATGACAATTTAGGAAGAGCAACAAGAGGGGCTGCTTTGGCATTGAAAAGCCGGCTTCTGTTATATGCTGCCAGTGATTTATGGAATGATGCTTCTTGGGCTCAAGGTTACTCACATCCGGAATTGATAACATTGGATAAAAAAAACCGTACGGAAAGATGGGCTGAAGCTGCCGCTGCTGCAAAAACGGTTATTGATTTATCTGCCAGAGCCGGATATAATTTAACAACTAATTATTCAGATTTAGGTAAATTATTTCAAAGTCCTGAATTGATATTAGTACGTCGAATAAATGGGAACACCAACACTTTTGAAAAACTTAATTTTCCGGCTGGATTTCCAGGCGGTCAGGGTCTCGTTACACCTTCGCAAAATTTAGTTGATGCTTATGAAATGGCTGATGGAACAAAATTCGATTGGAACAATCCTCAACATGTAGCTAATCCTTATGCGAATAGAGATCCAAGGTTAGCGCTAACAATATATACCAATGGAGCGACCTTTAAAAATACAACGATTGAAACATTCGAAGGAGGCGTCAATAAAAATATAGTGAACGCTACTACCACCGGATATTATTTAAGAAAATTTGTAGATCCAAATATAAATTTAGTTATAAATGGAGGAAGCAATCATCCCTGGGTTATATTCCGTATAACCGAAATGTATCTGAACTATGCAGAAGCTCTGAATGAATCAGATCCCGGGAATGGCGAAATTTTAACTTATGTAAATAAATCAAGAGAGAGAACCGGTGTCAAAATGCCTCCGATAACGATGGCTTCGCAAAACGAATTAAGAGAAAGAATAAGAAATGAACGAAGAGTAGAGTTAGCTTTTGAGGATCACCGTTTATGGGATACCCGAAGATGGATGATTGGAACAACAGTTCTCAATCAAAATTTAGAAGGTGTTAAAATATACAAAATGGAGGATAATACATTGACCTATGAAAAAATAAATGTGGAAAAAAGATTTTTTCTCCCTAAAATGTATTTTTATCCTATTCCGGAAAATGTCATACTAAATGAAAAAGTAACTATGGCTGGATGGCCGCAAAATCCACTTTGGTAAAAATTGTTATATAAAAATTACAACACATGAAAAGTCTATTAGTTAACCGCGTGTATAAATATCTATTTATCCTCTTATCATTCACCTGTTTTTATTCATGTGGATATGAGGAAGTTGCTAATGCGGAATATCCTGAAGATCAGGTTTATATTGCAGGAGTCTACGAGAGTATGATATATAAAATCAATCAGATTACAGAAAAAGAGAATGCTCCTTTTCGTTATAAAATTGATTTGGAGAATAATAAACTGATTATTCCTTTGTCAATATACCGTTCTTCGATAAAAAGTGAGATAAATACTTCAGTACAATTAGGGATTGATAATGATACAATCCCGAAATTGATAGAATCCGGAATATTGTTGGGGGAAAATGGAAGTGTTCCCGATATTTTGCCCGAAGGAAAATACGAACTGAATACCGGCATTTTAATTCAAAAAGGAGAGGAACTTGGCAAATTTGATTTAAAGATAGATATCCCTTTTTTATTGGAAAATCTGGATAAACGGTTTGTTTTAGGGATAAAAATAATCAATTCCAATACAAAAATAAATGATAAGATGAGTCTTATTGTTGTCGATATTCTGGCTGCTTTTATCGATGCTTATCCCAACTTCACTTTCCAAATGAACGACGCACAACCCTTGGAAGTTGCTTTCACAAACACTTCGAATTTTTGTTTAAGTTATGAGTGGGATTTTGGAGATGGTTCTCCTGTGTTAAACATTGCCGAACCATTAAAACACACATTCCCCGGTGTAGGTATATATACCGTAAAGCTAACTTCGAAAGGGACAAGAGGAAACCTGGTAACAACAACAAAAATAGTTCATATTTGGGAGGATGTTACGGCAAATTATATAAAAAATCCGGGTAATCCATTTAAGAAAGCAGGTTTGGTTTCCGGACGGGTGGATGTTTTGCAAGATTGGAAATATACTCAAAATGTTTTATCTACATATAGTTCTGCTACTAAAATATATGTTGGCGGTTATCAAGGGGATAATGGCGGAGTAATGGATTTTTATGCAAATTCTGGCACGGGAGGAGCTTTAAAAAATGCGAAAATTTATCAAACGTTAACTTCTTTGCCTGCAGGTTTGTATAATGCTGGTTTTATTCCATTCAGTTTTACAAATGAAAACGATTGTTACTTTGTCGTAACAAGAGGGGATTCCCTACCGGATATAGAGAATATAACAACTGATACCGATATCATTAGCTACTACCATTGGAATAAATCAATAGATGAAATGAAATACGGTGTTGAGTTTAACTTGGATTCGCCTCAGAATGTAACGATTGGTTTTGTCGTATCCAATGTATCAGGAGCACGTGTTAAGATAAAATCCGTTTTCCTTTCGAAATAATACTTTTAGTAGTCGAAACTTTTAGTAGTCGGAGAACCAGAACTCTTAGTAGTCGGGGAACGAGATACTAAAACGATAGAGTTAACGCGTTTAGAATTTTAAAATAAAACATTTAGTAATGTTGTGTTAATCAGATTCATGTGTATTTTTTCAATTGCCGTCCCATCAATTTATTCCGATTTATCGGAATGGGACGGATAAATTGATTAGATTGAAAATAGGCTTTAGCCGGATTAGAAGCTATATTTGGCTAAAGCCTATAATTTTTCTTGTACTTTATCGGCTAAAGTAGCCCTAACATAACAATGGTCGAAATACGAAACACCAAAACAGTCTAAAAAATATTATAAATATATTTCTTCAATTTAGAT
This sequence comes from Paludibacter sp. UBA5753, assembly GCA_002427615.1. Lineage (GTDB taxonomy): Bacteria > Bacteroidota > Bacteroidia > Bacteroidales > Paludibacteraceae > Paludibacter. The sequence goes on along the minus strand of DIFH01000073.1, from coordinate 6,774 downwards.
TAAAACTCTCAGTGTTATAAAATCAATTAATTCACTTTTAAATTTTTTCATTATGAAAACAAAAACTTACTTATTTATTTTAATGGCAATGATATCTGTGTTATCATTGCAGGCAACTTCAAGGTATGTGAAAATTTCAGGTTCCGACTCCAATGATGGTATCTCTTGGGCGACAGCCAAACTAACAGTTACCGCCGCACTTACTGCTTCTGTATCAGGAGATGTAATATATGTGGCTCAGGGAACTTATGAAACAACAACAGGATTTAATATGAAAAACGGGGTAAACGTCTATGGTGGTTATGATGATGCAACGGGACTTCGTGATATCGTGAATTATGAAACGATATTAAGAAAGACTGGAACTGCTGATGCACGTGTTTTAAATAGTGCGGTTATGACAATTGAAACTATCTTTGATGGATTTACAATTACAGGGGGAAACAGAAGTACTGGTGGTTCAGGTGCTTCGTTAAATACTCTTTGCACACTGTCTAATTGCAAAATTACGGGAAACGGTGGTGTACTTGCCGGTAGTGGCGGTGGTGTATTAATGACTAATACGTCAAAATTATTGAATTGTATTGTTGAGAATAATACCAGTGGTGGAAGTGCTGCTGTATTTTCTTCCTCCAGTACCGATCAGGTTGTTATTGAAAATTGTATTATCAGAAACAATAAAGCGGCTAGTGTAGGAGGAGTTTCTTTACGTGGCAGTTCGGTTATGAAGAATTGTATTATTGCAAACAACGAAGCTACAACAAATAATATAGGAGGTCTTAGTTTAAGGGAAGCGTCAAAGGTTTTCAATTGTACGATTGTAAATAATAAAACGATATTATCATCATCAACTGCAGGCGGTATTTATATGATAGATCAGTCAACTATTCAGAACTGTATTGTCTGGAATAACAATTCGCAGGAACCTGTTATAAATCGAGGGGGAACGGCCACTATGATAACATGTGCAGTACAGTCTTCGCCCGCAGCCGGTTCATTCTTACTGAATGCAACAAATACGGAGGTAGATGGACCTAATTTTGTGGCTCCTTCAACTACAATCGGGAATACGACTGAAGATCAGAGTTCAATAAACTGGCATTTGGTAGAGGGTTCTCCTTGTATTAATACGGGTACCGACTTAACTTCTTTAGGGGTAAGTGCCGATATTTTAGGAGTTTCACGTCCGGCTGGTAGTGGATTTGATATTGGAGCTTATGAGGAAGCTATAACTGGTGTTCTGGATATTAAAAAATCAGATGTTCTAACTATATATCCGAGTCCTTCAAATAATGTTGTAAAAATAAATATGGGCAATATTAGTTCGGTTAATGTTTTTGACATGACGGGCGCAGCTGTTCCTGTAAATTATTATAACTCGCAGGTTGATATTTCGAGCCTTGCAAAAGGTATCTATACTTTTGTTATAAAGGCAAATAATAAGAATTATGTCGCGCGTGCAATAAAAAACTAAGTTGTAGATATGACAAGTGCTTTGAATAATTATTCAGGCACCTGTCTGTTCGAATATTATTTTAACAATAGTATTATGAGTAGGGTATGGAACATTCCTGCTTGTTTGAAGCTGTGATTTCTTTGTAGATAAAGCATTGTGAATGAATATCTGGGGGACGTCGTCCTGTGTAAAATTTAATAACCGTTAGATGCCGATAATTATCACATCAACACATTATTTACACATGAAACGAGCATGTATACGGAAATTCACCCGCTCGACTTTGCTGCTTGGCTTGCCAGGAAAGACAGTATTAAGCTGACTTGCGAGTTCTATACGACCTTTAAAAATAAATTATTATCGTATGAAAATCAAATTATTTTCAAATATTATTTTACTTTTTTTTTGTTTTCTAAGCGCTTATGCTGCTATTGATCCTTATCAGGTCGACCCCAATCCTCCTCCTATGATTTCCGGCTACACGTTGAAATGGTCTGATGAATTCAATGAGAAAGGCAAACCGGACAATAAAAATTGGATATATGAAACCGGATTTATCAGAAATCATGAATATCAATGGTATCAATCAAATAATGCAAACTGTTCGGATGGTTTGTTACAAATCGTTAGTAAACACGAACAAGTTACAAATCCGTATTATAATGCTTCAAGTTCCGATTGGACATTAAATAGGCGATATGCAGATTACACTTCGGCGTCAATCAATACAAATGGATTACATTCATGGCTTTATGGCCGGTTTATTGTCAGAGCTAGGATTCCTGCATTTAATGGCTCCTGGCCCGCTATCTGGACTTTAGGAGCAACAGGTGAATGGCCGTCATGTGGTGAAATTGATATCATGGAATATTATGATAATTCTATTTTAGCAAATGCTGCATGGGGAACATCAACCCAATGGGTCGCAAAATGGAAGACATCTAAAACTTTTTTATCTCATTTCACAACTTCTGATCCTGATTGGGCGAATAAGTTTCACGTTTGGCGCATGGATTGGACAGTGGATTATATAAAACTCTACATTGATGATGAATTATTAAATTCAATTGATTTAAAAATAACTATTAATGCGGATGGAACAAATCCTTTTCATTCAGCTCAATATCTGTTGTTGAATTTGGCAATTGGAGGTGATAGTGGGGGTGATCCGGGTCAAACATCATTCCCGATCACTTATTCGGTGGATTATGCAAGGGTATATCAAGAAAGTGCTTCTTCACTCGATGAAATTAAGGGAATTGACTTTAGACCCGTTTTAGTCGGTAGCAAATTATATATCCCAAACGAAAATAAAGAATCAATGGATATATCCGTTTACGAGTTATCAGGAAAATTAATACTGAATAAGATACTTGGACAAAATGTTAATACCATTGATGTTTCTAATGTGAAAAAGGGTGTTTATACTATACGGTTAAGTTGTTTGGGTCGAACTAAGGTCTTCAAATTTATAATGCAATAGATTTTCATAAATCTAAGCATGAATGAAATAAAAATCTAAATTTGTAACTACTCAGCACTCTTTATTTTTATATCTTTTTGATTTTCAGTTCGACTTTGTCGAACTGAAAATCAAAAAGAGGGGGATTGTTTCA
>DIFH01000073.1:0-3596 GCA_002427615.1 Paludibacter sp. UBA5753 | reverse complement strand
TCAAATTTATTAGGGCGCTGAGTAGTTACCTAAATTTTAATTACAAACATTCTGACTCTTTTAGATTTTATTATTAGTAGTTTTAAATATTTGACAATATGTTTTTAATTCCGCCCCTCAAAAAAATGGGGACTTTAAGACAATGTCAATAATATTCATTTAACCCAAGGTAGCTTCTTCAAAGTATTCTTAAGCCCCCATTTTGGTGGTTTTGGGGTCGTAAAAGATGAAAATTAAGATATATATATCAATATTAATTTTCAATTACTTACATTCAAATCATTATTTAAAATCGGATATCTTATCATCACATTACCACATCATCACATCATTTATATATGAAAAATTCTTTAACGATATTATTGTTGGTGTTTTGTATTTATGCAAAAGTAGATGCTCAATCACCAGGCAGTATATTAGAGGAAATAAATGCCTTGAATTTATACGGATTGAATGTTACAGAAATAGAAGATGTGCTAAGCGGACAATTTACGCTACCCGATGGAAAAATAGTGAAGAATCTTCCGCAGTTTTTGAGAATAGCCTTTACTTCGAAACCAACCCCCAAATCTAATATCCGGATTGAATTGTGGTTGCCAAAGGACAGTTGGAACGGTTGTTTTTTAGGCACTGGTAATGGAGGTAGTGCAGGTAAAATCAGTTATGGAGGATTTATAAGTGGCGTTACAAAAGGATATGCCACCGCTAATACGGATATGGGAACTTCACCGGATGTGTATAAAATAATTGATTACCCGGAACGTTGGGCTGACTTTGGTTACCGATCGAACCACTTAATGACAATGTTGTCAAAAATAATATTGGAGATTTATTATAAGAGGGCGGCACGGTATTCTTATTTTCAGGGTTGTTCTACCGGAGATGAACAAGCCTTGATGGAAGCCCAGCGTTATCCTGAAGATTATAATGGAATTATTGCCGGAGCTCCGGCAAATAATCGAACGCATTTACATACTCTTTTTGTGTGGAATCTGGTAAGTGCTTTTGATTCAAAGAATAATGCGATTAATTCTGAAAAGAAGATGGGGCTTCTTAAGAAGTTATTGCTTCGAAATTATGGCGGCAAAGATGGCGGTGCTCCCGGAGATAATTTTTTTACCGATCCACGTACTTTAAGTTTCAATCCGGATATACTTCCTAAATGTTCTGAAGGTATTTCGGATAGTTGTTTCTCAAAGGAAGAAATTGAAGCCCTGAAAAAATTATATGCCGGTACAACGAATATGCGAACCGGTGAACGAATTTATGCACCATCTCCACTTGGAGCTTCATACCTTGAAATAAAACTTACCGGTACTCTGTTTTATATGTTTAAATGGATTTTTGGGGCTGATTTTGATTATACAACGTTTGATTTTGATCGTGATATGCATAGAATGGATTCTATTCTGTCTCCGATACTAAATGCGAATAATTCGGATTTAAGTGCTTTTAAAAACAAAGGAGGAAAATTACTTATGTATACTGGAACGGAAGATCAATTGGTACCTTATCCGGATGCAATTAATTATTATGAACGGGTGATTGAGACTCAGGGAAGTTTAAGGGATACTCAGAATTTTTTTCGTTTTTTTTTAGTACCTGGAATGGGACATTGTGGCGGTGGTCCGGGGTTGAATGACATAGGAGATAAACTAATGGTAATGAGAGACTGGGTTGAAAAGGGGATTGCTCCCGAAAAGATAATTGCAACCGCATTCAGTTGTTGTAATACTTATGAAACCCGATTCAAAAGACCGATCTATCCTTATCCTGAATTCCCAACTTATAAAGGGGGTGACCCGAATTTGCCTGATAGTTACGAAGGTATAGAACATCCCGGGGTCAGGTATTGAAACCAGATCAAATATATTTAAAATAGGAAAATTATGCGCTATACTTACCTTCTTGTTTTTTCTCTTTCGAGTGCTCTATCCTGCTTTGCAAAAGATGAATGTTCTAATGCCTTTACTGTTGATTATAAAAAAACACCTGCTTCAATCCACATGTGTATCTAACATGTAAAATAAGCAAACTACATCATATTAAATTTAATTTACAATTGAATAATAGAAAAACCATGAGACACTTTGTTTTAATAATAATTTCAATTTTTGTATGCAATAATTTCAATGCTGTAGAAAAACAGTCTATAGCTTATGTTTCTATAAATGGGAATGATACCACAAACGATGGTTCAAATGAAAACCCGTATAGAACAATTGGTAAAGCCTTAAAAAGTACGGATGATAATGCTACCATTATAATAAGAGAAGGAGATTATAATGAGAAAATTAATATTTCAGAAAAATCAGGACGAAGAAGTTTAACAATTACTTCTTATCCTGGAGAATTAGTGAGATTTTTATGTGGTGAGAAAATAGATAAAGCAGAAAAGGTAAGTGGTTTTAAAAAGGTATTAAAACAAAAAGTAAGATCATTTAACAACTCGCCATATTATAAAATATTTCAACATGACATTGATGATCAGACAACATTAATTACCCCAAAAGAAAGACATCCCCTTCAAAAGGGAAAGATATACAGATGTAATTCCACTCCCTTAATTCATGCTGCAAGTGTAGCAGATATTGAATCAATGGATGTTCCGGCTTTTTACTTTGATGAACAAACTAAAACATTATATTTCAGTTGTGTTAAAGGAACTGATTTAAATAAAAATCCTGTTTATCTACCGACAGGTAATGGCCTTTACGGAGGAAACAATGAGATTACGTTAAATGTGATAGGAGTCGAGATATTATATGCCGGATTTAATGTTTCGAAATGCTCTGGGGCAAGAATCATAGATTGTGCCGCTAAATATGCATTTGCCGGTGGAGGTTTCACTTACAATATGTCGGTTGGGATAGAATTTATTCGATGTGAAGCAACTCGTACTTTCTTTATCAGTGGCAATGGAGACGGCTTTAACGGACATTCGTATAACATAAAAGATAGTAATCCAAATGCTAAGCATACTACAGTTTCTGTGATAGACTGTTGGTCTCATGATAATTACGATGATGGATATTCCAACCATGAAAGATGTGAGGGGATTGTAAGAGGGGGATTATTTGAATATAATCATAAATTCGGAGTTGGAAGTGGATATGGAGCTCACGAAGTTGTATATGATGTCATCAGTAGAAATAATGAACAATATGGATTTGCAATATGTGCTGACATATATGAAAATGAAGGAGGATATGCTAATCAAATGGTTTTGCATAATTGCATTTCAGAAGGAAATAAATTGGCCGGATATCTTGCTTATACATCAAATAATCTCAATTCTAATCCTAACAGTATGATTCTGTACGACTGTTATTCTGTCAAAAATAAAGTAGGCTTTGAGGTTAGGGATAATACTTTACTTACACTCATTAATTGTAAAGATAGTGGTTCGGGAACTTTATATAGCGGAAAACCAATCGTAGAAACGATCGATAATATAAAAAACTAAGTCTATAAAATAGTAGTGATACAAAAACAAAAACAAGAAGATGAAGACTTGTAACACAACATCATTGTTAAACTAACAATCACTGAAATATAGCTTTTTTTAATTTAATCTTTGTGTCTTCTCCGAATAC
>DIFH01000074.1:9041-11797 GCA_002427615.1 Paludibacter sp. UBA5753 | reverse complement strand
TGGGGAGTTAAAAAAGGAACGCCCTGGTCATTGACTTCCGGAGTTGATGCATTGAAAGTGGAATTTTCCATATCTCCAAATCCAACGCAAGACGTCCTAAATATAAGTACCGACGTGCAAAACATTACCTGCTCGGTTTTCAATCTGAACGGTCAGCTTTTAATACAGGAAAAGTTCAATAATTCCGGAATTTTATCGGTTGCTACGCTCGACAATGGCATGTATCTTATACAGATACAAAGTGGAAATAAAAAATCAATTCAGAAATTCATAGTCAACAAGTAATCCAATTTCTCTTTTTTTTAGAAAAAAGAGAAACTGCTGTAATACAGGGTTTCTCTTTTATTTGTCAATATAATTAAGTTATGAAAAAACTTTTTTTGCTTTCATTTCATTTTTTTCTTACCCTATCTTTGCTGGCACAGATTCCTGCTGGCTACTACGATGCAGCCAACGGGAAAACCAATGGCGAGTTAAAAACAAGTTTATATCAGATTATAAAAGTAGGAAAACGACTTAGTTATGGTTCGGGAAGCTCAAGTACCTGGAGCGGTTTCGAAAAATCCGACCTTCATCCCGATGGCTATGTATGGGACATGTATTCGAACAACAAGCGTTACTTTTCGGGCAACGGCGGTTCGGTAAGCGGCATGAATATAGAACACAGCGTAGCCAAAAGCTGGTGGGGCGCAGCAAACAACGATGCTTATAAAGATTTATATCATCTCAATCCTTCGGATGCAGCTGCTAACTCGGCACGGAGTAATTACCCGTTAGGTACCAACAATGGAAGCAGATTCGACAACGGCAGCATAAAGGTAGGCAACAATACATTCAGTACCGATTATTCAGGGCTTTGCTTTGAACCGCTCGACGAATACAAAGGCGATTTTGCACGTGCTTATATGTACATGTTTACCTGTTACGAAGACTATAGCTGGACAAGTACAAACGCACCAACTATGATAGTTGCCAACGAAACATGGCCTATGCTTAAAACATGGGCAAAGGACTTGCTGGTAACCTGGAGCCGGCAGGATCCGGTAAGCGAAAAAGAACGCAATCGCATGGCTGCAATCTACAAGATACAAAACAACCGTAATCCTTATATCGATTATCCCGAATTAGTTGAATTTATATGGGGCAGCAAGCAGGGACAACCCTGGTCGGCTACCGGTGGCGAATATCCGTACCTTTCATTGCCTTTGTCGGGATCAAAAATCAATTTCGGGAAAGTGGCTTTTGGAAAGTCGATAGCATCCACCGTTCAGATAAAAGGATTTAACCTGACCGGTGATCTGACTGTTACACTCAGCGGAACCAATGCAACTAATTTCTCGGCTTCAAAAACCACCGTGACTAAAGCAGAGGCCGAAGCCGGAATAAATATATCCGTTGGCTTCGATGCTTCAACCACGGGAAGCCAGAGTGCGGCGCTGACGATTTCAGGAGGAGGCATATCCGCTGTCTCAGTCGCTTTGTCGGCTGAATCGACGGATGATTTTATGGCCTTGCCTGCCGATAATATTACATCCAAAACTTTCACCGCCAACTGGACTATGTCGGCTCAAGCTACAGGATATATTTTAGATGTGTTTACGCTCGTAAATAACGGTGCAACGGCTCCTGTAACTTTGTTTGAAGAGGATTTTATGAGCGGCTTGCCTGCAAGTTGGACGGCTGTGCCCTATACCGATAATGCGGTGGAAGGTAATATCCGTCTGGCCTCAAGCAATAACCCGGGTAAAATAACGACACCGGCCATCAATTTATCGGAAGCCGGAAATCAGTTGACTGTACGCGCCCGACAATATTCCAACGATGCAGGCGCCCCTTTAACCGTTTCAGTCGACGACCAAACAGTAAGCACATTGATTACCGCTGCGGTCAATCAGGATTTCGTTGTGGATTTATCCCCAGCAACGGCTGCATCAAAAATCAGTTTGTCGGCGGTTGTAGGCAAACGTGTTTATGTCGATTATGTAAAGGTACATAGACGGGAATCTGTACAGTCGGCAGTATCGGTGGCGGGTTTCCCTTTGTCGGTAGGTAACATGCTCAGTTATACTGTAGATGGACTGGAAAGCAATAAAACCTATTATTTCACGGTGACACCCGAAGGCAATACGGCACTCACAAGCGGACAGGTAGTGGTTCAGACTCTATTAAACAGCGCTGTCGATAGCGAAGTATTGAGTAATATAAATTTCAGTGTTACCGACAATGGTATCCTTTTACGTCATCTTACAGCAGGGGCTAAAATTAGTGTATATACTGTATTGGGAAGAGTTATTCAGCAACAATCAGCATCATCTTCCGAATTGATGATAGAATTACCTCAAAAAGGGTTGTATCTCTTGCAGGTTGAAAACAATCAAAAGACCCACGTAATTAAGGTGATTCTGTAAGACCTTGGTAGAGTTTATGCAGCCTTGATATATCTGATGCATATCAAAAATAAAGTTGAATTCATAAAAATAAAGAACAGAAAGAACGAAAAAGTTTGTAACTACTCAGCGCCCTAATAAATTTGATAATAATCAGCCTTTTACTTGATTGTTATGTAGTGTTTGTAAGAAAACGCCCATCTCTGCTTCGTGCGCCTTGACCTTGACGTTTTCTTATCAAACACCGAGTTTTCTTTCAAGCACTATGTATTTAAACTCTTTGCCCCGAAGGGGCTAAATATGAGTAACTACTTAGCACCCTAATAAATTTGATAATAATCAGCCATTTAGTTGATTGTTATGTATTTA
>DIFH01000074.1:319-9023 GCA_002427615.1 Paludibacter sp. UBA5753 | reverse complement strand
AATCCCCTCTTTTTGATTTTCAGTTCGACTTTGTCGAACTGAAAATCAAAAAGTTATAAAAATAAAGAATGCTGAGTAGTTACAAAAAACATAATTATTCTCGGATTTATTCACCGGCTCTATTGATAATGGTTAAACGTTTATTATTGTTTTTAACGATATTATTATCGGTTTCGTGTGCAAAAAAGCAAAATGAAACAAATACAAAGGTAGTTGCTGAAACGAAGGTATTGTTGGGGCAAAATGATAGTATTCTTGTCGATTGCCATTATACTTTCGAAGAAGCTATTCATGGTACAAAAGCCCCCCAATCAGTGATCAATCAGCTCGAACTGATAGATGTGCGGTATTATTCGATGGATGGCAAAATCCATCAGGGACAACTTTTAACCAACAAAACGATTTCGGCCGAATTGAAAGAAATCTTTGATTATGTTTTAAAACAAAGATTCCCTGTTGGACAGGCGATACCTATTGTAAAATATAACTGGGACGACAATTTGTCGATGAAAGCAAATAATACCTATAGTTTTTGTTATCGCGATCTTGGTTTTTCGAAACATGCCAAAGGTTTGGCCGTCGATATCAATCCTTTTTTGAATCCTGTACGTTGGAAGAAAGAATATTCGTTCCGTAAAAACAAACCCGAAGGCGCCACATATAATCCTGAAGCGCCCGGAACTTTATTCCCTGAACATCCGGTAGTTTTAAAATTTAAGTCTTTAGGATTTCGTTGGGGCAGATATTTTAAACGAAATTCCGATGATCATCATTTTGAAAAGTGATATTCTTTAACAGAATATATTTGTATAAAATGTAGTATGTTGATATATTTTTTTGTAATTTTGCGTCAATTTTTTACTAAAAAAGATTTATTTCTTACAATTTATATTTCAACTATATTATGGCAAAACTTACAAAAGAAGATGCTTTGTTGTATCACTCACAGGGAAAACCCGGAAAGATTGAGGTAATCCCAACAAAACCATACAGTTCGCAACGCGATTTATCATTAGCTTACTCACCTGGCGTTGCCGAGCCCTGTTTAGAAATCGAGAAAGATGCAAATGCAGCTTATGAGTATACTGCAAAAGGAAATTTAGTAGCTGTTATTTCAAATGGTACCGCAGTTTTGGGCTTGGGCGATATTGGCGCTGTGGCAGGAAAACCGGTAATGGAAGGTAAAGGTTTATTGTTCAAAATCTTTGCCGGCATCGATGTGTTCGATATTGAAGTGGATGAGAAAGATCCTGAAAAATTTATTCAGGTAGTTAAAGCAATAGCGCCTACTTTTGGAGGTATTAATCTCGAAGATATTAAAGCCCCCGAATGTTTCGAAATTGAAGAAAGATTGAAAGCCGAACTGGATATTCCTATCATGCACGACGACCAACATGGGACTGCAATCATATCATCGGCAGGTTTGTTGAATGCGCTTGAACTGACCCATAAAAAAATTGAAGAGGTAAAAATCGTTGTAAATGGAGCGGGGGCTGCAGCTAATTCGTGTACGAAACTGTATATGTTGTTGGGAGCTAAGCCCGAAAATATCGTGATGGTCGACTCGAAAGGCGTTATCAATAAGCAACGTACCGATCTGAATTCACGTAAGAAACCCTTTGCCACCGATCGTACCATCACTACTTTAGCCGAAGCGGTAAAAGATTCGGATGTTTTCCTGGGTTTGTCGGTTGCCGGAGTTTTGACTAGTGAAATGGTTCAATCCATGAATGCTAATCCCATTGTTTTTGCGTTGGCAAATCCGAATCCTGAAATTTCGTACGAAGAAGCCATGTCAGCTCGTCCGGATATTATTTTTGCCACCGGACGCTCCGATCATCCGAACCAGATCAATAACGTACTCGGATTTCCGTATATTTTCCGTGGAGCATTGGATGTCCGAGCCAAATGTATCAATGAAGAAATGAAAGTGGCGGCGGTTCTGGCTATTTCCGAGTTGACCAAGAAAGCTGTTCCCGACGTGGTTAATGCAGCATATAATATTAAACGGTTGAGTTTCGGAAGAGATTACATTATTCCTAAACCGTTAGACCCAAGACTGTTGACAATTGTTGCGCCGGCAGTTGCCAAAGCGGCCATGGAATCGGGTGTAGCCCGCAAAACCATTACAGACTGGAATGCCTACAATGACAAACTGCGTGAAATGATGGGTCACGACAATAAAATGTTGCGTCGTTTCTACGATACGGCCCGCCAAAGTCCGCGACGTGTTGTTTTTTCCGAATCGAACCATATCAATATGTTGAAAGCTGCCGAGGTTGCCCTGTCGGAAGGGATTTGTTTCCCTGTTTTGTTGGGCAACGAAGAAAAAATCGGCAATATTGCCGCTGAAAATCATATCGACCTGACAGGTATCGAGATTATTAATCTCCGGCACGACAGAGAAGAAAAACGCAGGATAAAATATGCCGAAATACTCTCCCAAAAACGTAGTCGCGAGGGTATGACATTTGACGAAGCTTATGAAAAAATGTATGAACGCAATTATTTCGGAATGATGTTGGTGGAAACCGGCGAAGCAGATGCCCTGATAACCGGCGTTTATACAAAATATACCGATTCGATTCAGGCTGCCAAAGAAGTAATTGGAATACGCGATGGTTTAAAACATATTGGCGCCATGCATATTATGAACACAAAAAAAGGAACGTTCTTTTTAGCCGATACACTGTTTAACCGCCATCCTACGACCGAAACATTAATTGATGTTGCAAAACTTACTTACAACACGGTGAAGTTCTTTAATCATGAACCGGTTATGGCCATGTTGTCGTATTCAAATTTTGGCTCGGACAAACAGGGAAGTCCTGCAAGTGTTCACGAGGTAGTTTCAACTTTGCATTCCAACTATCCTGAAATGATAGTAGATGGAGAAATGCAGGTAACTTTTGCGTTGAACAAAGAACTTCGCGACAAAAAATATCCGTTCTCCAAACTGGCAGGTAAAAATGTAAATACGCTGATTTTTCCTAATTTAAGTTCGGCAAATACAGCTTATAAAATGTTGATAGAAATGGGATTAGCCGAAACTATCGGGCCAATTCAAATGGGATTGAACAAACCAATCCATATTCTTGATGTGGAAAGCTCAGTGCGCGACATAGTAAATATGACCGCCATTGCGGTGCTCGATGCTATGGTGCAGGAACAAATTGATTGGAATAACCGATTACAGGAAGTGTAAGTGATAGCAATGTACCGTTTTTAAGGCTATTTTCACTGAAATAGTTTTTGAAAAGTAACAATCAATAAAAAAGGAGGGTATTAACTCTCCTTTTTTATTGATATATCATTTAGTATTTTAATTCTAATAAAACGGCATAAGTCTGTGCGATAACCGTCCGACCGTTTTGAGCTGTCAGACGAACAAACGAAAAATTAAATTAGCAATTTCAGTAACCGGCTAATTGCGCTTGGAATTTGATAATGAATTTTCTATGAAAGCATTGTTAACATCAAACCGGCGGAAACTGCTGAACCGATAACTCCGGCAACATTGGGACCCATGGCATGCATCAACAGGAAGTTACCAGGATCAGTTTCCTGTCCCACAACTTGCGAAACACGCGCTGCCATTGGCACAGCCGAAACTCCTGCCGAACCGATCAGCGGATTGATTTTTTCTTTGATAAATAAATTCATAAATTTTGCCAACAATAAGCCGCTTGCAGTTCCAAACGAGAAAGCTAATACGCCGATAACCATGATTTCCATAGTTTGCAGGCTCAAGAATGACGATGCTGTTGCTGTTGCACCTACTGTAATTCCCAGGAAGATAGTTACAATATTCATCAATTCGTTTTGAACTGTTTTGCTTAATCGTTCGACAACGCCACTCTCTTTCATTAAATTACCTAACATTAAACTGCCGATAAGCGGGGCGGCAGGAGGTAAAAGTAACGATATGAATGCCGTTGCAAAAATAGGGAAAATGATTTTTTCCTTTTTTGAGACGATACGTAATTGTTTCATTCTGATGGCGCGTTCTTTTTTGGTCGTTAATAAGCGCATAATAGGCGGTTGAATTACCGGGACCAAAGCCATATACGAATAAGCCGCAACTGCAATCGGGCCCAACAGTTCGGGAGCTAATTTTGATGTAAGAAAAATAGCAGTCGGACCATCAGCGCCGCCGATAATTCCAATAGAAGCTGATTCCTGAGGCGTAAATCCAAGTCCGATAGCAGCCAGATAAGTTGCAAAAATACCTAACTGAGCGGCGGCTCCCAACAATAAACTTTTCGGATTGGCAAGCATGGGTCCGAAATCGGTCATGGCTCCAACTCCAACAAAGATAAGGCAAGGATAAATGCCTAATTTTACTCCTAAATAGAGGTAATCGAGCAAGCCTCCCTTGTCGACAAATGATTCCCAATGTACATGTCCGCCTGCAAACAAATCGGTATTGAAAAGCCCGGCGCCGGGCAAATTTGTCAATAACATACCGAATGCAATCGGTAACAAAAGCAATGGTTCGAATTGTTTTACTATTGCCAGGTACAGTAAAACACACGCTATGAAAATCATCAGGATGGTTTGCCAGTTAATATTGGCAAACCCGGTACTTTTAATAAAATTTGTAAAGCTATGTGCAATAAACGTCAGTCCCGAAGTTGGTTCATCTATTTGTTGCATTTCAGAGGTTGAATCCTGACTTGTAGTAGCTATTGCCAAAGAGTCAGAGTTTTCAACGGTCTGAGCCGAAACGTTGGCAGAAATACTTGCATATAAGAAAGCAATCAGTATGAAAATAATTTTTTTTGTCTTCATTATTTAATTTTCTGTTTTTACAAGTAATTATTCCAGATCGAACAATGCATCATCCTGCATTACTGTTTGACCGGCTTGAACGTAAATGGTTTTCACGACAGCATCTTTTTCAGCTAAAATGCTGTTTTCCATTTTCATCGACTCTAATATTAGCAGCAAATCGCCCCGTTTCACTGTTTGACCCACAGTTACGGCTACTTTAAGCACATTTCCGGGAAGAGGCGCTTTTACGGCCTTTACACCGGCTGACTTGGGTGCGGGAGGAGCGGCATTAGGTTCATCGGTTTTTACAGGCGACGGAGGGACTGCTACCACTTCAGCGCCTTCAAAATCAATAAGGACATCATCTTGCATCACGGTTTGTCCAACCTGTACATGAATGTTCCTGATGATACCATCGTGTTCGGCAAGGATGTTGTTTTCCATCTTCATCGATTCCATGGTAAGTAGCAAATCACCACGTTTAACGGTTTGACCAACCGTTACCAATACTTTCATAATGCTACCTGGCAGCGGAGCTTTGATTGCACTTGCCACCAGCGAACGCGAAGGCGTTTTGATAGGCGCTACTTTTCCTGCCGGTTTACGATTCACTGTTACAGCAGATGTTTTTTCCTGTTTCTCTATTTCAACAGTGAATGGAGTGCCGTTGACTTCAATTTCAGCGATATTATGTTCAATTTCATTTACCGAAACTTCGTATTCACTCCCGTCTATTTTAAATTTGAATTTCTTCATACCAATTATTTTACCAGATTATTTAAACCATAAATTTTTGAACTCCATGGAGAATAACGTCTCTCCACTGTTTTGATAGTGATAACAGTACTTTCTTCATCATGTGCTTCCTCGTAATATAAGTACAACGCCATGGCAATGGCTGCACTGTGGCCTGCCGGTAAATGTTCTTCGACATACTCTTTTTCGCTGCTTGACGTCGAAACAGGATTGTCTACCGACGGCGCTTTGGGCATTCTTACCTTGGGAGCAACCACCCTGCTGAAAATGTTCAATACAAATACAATCATTACGAGGAGAATAAACACCATGGTGATTGAGAATCCGACTATATCGAAGGCATTGCCCCAATCTATTGCTAATATATTCATTGTTTTCGGTTATAATGGAATGTTAGAATGTTTTTTCAACGGATTAACCACCTTTTTAGTCTGAAGCGCCTGGAATGCACGGATCACCCGGAAACGAGTGTTACGCGGTTCGATAATATCATCGATATAACCGTAGGAAGCTGCCTGATATGGATTCGCAAACTTTTCTTTGTATTCGTTTACTTTTTCGTCTATAAATTTGGTCTTTTCCTCTGCATCTGTAATGGCTGCAATGGAGCGACCTTCCAATATTTCAATAGCTCCGGCTGCACCCATAACTGCGATTTCGGCTGTAGGCCATGCATAATTAAAGTCGCCGCGCAATTGTTTGGAACTCATTACATCATGTGCTCCACCATAGGATTTACGCAGTGTAACAGTTACTTTTGGAACCGTAGCTTCTCCAAAGGCAAACATCAGTTTTGCTCCGTGGGTGATAATGCCTGCATATTCCTGGGCAGAGCCGGGTAAAAATCCGGGAACGTCGACAAGGGTGAGAATAGGAATATTAAACGCGTCGCAAAAACGTACGAAACGGGCTGCTTTGCGCGATGAATCACAATCGAGTACTCCGGCAAGAAATTTGGGCTGATTGGCGACGATACCTGTGGAGATACCGTTGAAGCGGGCAAAACCTACAATAATGTTACGGGCATAGTCTGCATGAACTTCGAGGAATTTTCCGTAATCCACTATACCCGCAATAACTGTTTTCATGTCGTAAGGCGTATTGGGATTATCAGGAATAATTGAATTTAATACATCTTCCAACCGGTTAATTGGATCGGTACAATCTTCAATCGGCGCTTCTTCCAGGTTGTTTTGCGGTAAGTATGAAATCAATTCGCGAATGGTTTGAATACCGGCTTGCTCGTCGTCGACACGGAAGTGCGAAACACCTGATTTACATGAATGTACATCGGCTCCACCCAGGTCTTCAGTTGAAATATCTTCGCCGGTTACCGATTTTACAACTTTAGGACCGGTTACGAACATATACGAGTTTTGCTCAGTCATCAGGATAAAGTCGGTGAGGGCAGGAGAGTACACGGCGCCTCCGGCACAAGGGCCAAAGATGGCTGAAATTTGTGGAATAACGCCCGAAGCAAGAATATTACGTTCAAATATCTCGGCATATCCGGCTAAGGAAGTTACGCCTTCCTGAATGCGTGCGCCTCCCGAATCGTTGATACCGATTACCGGACAACCCATTTTCATGGCCATATCCATTACCTTGCAAATTTTGAGCGCCATTGTTTCGGATAACGAACCTCCGAAAACGGTAAAATCCTGGGCAAATACAAATACAGTACGACCGTCTATGGTTCCGTGTCCCGTTACCACGCCATCCCCCAAATATTTTTCTTTTTCCAACCCAAAATTATTGCAACGATGTGTTACAAACATATCCAACTCCTCAAAACTTCCATCATCCAACAACATGTGAATTCTTTCGCGCGCTGTAAATTTGCCTTTTGCATGTTGCGAGACAATACGCTTTTCGCCACCTCCCAATTTGGCCTGAACGCGCAAATCGATGAGATTTTTTACTTTATCCTGATTTTTCATTTAAATATATAATTTTTTATTTTAATCGATGCAGAGGTGAGAGCTATGAACTCTCAAACTTCAAACTGTTCAACCTTTTTTATTTATTCGGATTTTCGCACAATTCGGTTAATACTCCGAAAGTTGATTTTGGATGTAGGAAAGCTATATTTAAGCCTTCAGCTCCTTTGCGCGGCGATTTATCGATAAGTTGAACTCCTTTTTCAGCCACCAAATTCAGCGTTTCTTGCAATCCTTCTACTGCAAATGCCAGATGATGAACGCCTTCGCCTTTCTTTTCGATAAATTTTCCAACGGGACCCTCGGGATCGGTCGATTCCAATAATTCGATTTTTGTTTGGCCTACTTTGAAAAATGCCGTTTTTACTTTTTGTTCTGTTACTTCTTCCACTGCATAGCACTTCAATCCAAGTACGTTTTCGTAATAGGAAATGGCAGTTTCCAGACTTTTTACAGCTATTCCTAAATGTTCGATATGAGTTAAATTCATGATGTAAATATTTTAAAAATAATGATAATAACAAGCTGATTTTACGAAATGTAACGGATAAAATTTGAAATCGGACAGTTGAGCCTGAATTAAAGAAATTTTTCCGTATTTTTTAAAATTTCGCACAAAATTACTATAATTATTCATCATTATCAACTAAATATAGAATAAAATTTTTCCTTTTTTCTTTGTTTTGATAATCAGGAAGATAATCAAAAATGTATTTTTTTTGCAGAAATTGTTATTTGCACATTCTGGAGCGATATGTGCAGAAAGAATGTTCAAATATTCGGAAATTACGGATAAAAAAACGTCGGCGCAAATACCGCACCAACGTTGATTAAAAATAAAGAGATTTTTGATTTTAGGAAGTAAAAAAAACGCTACGAATGAGCTTTTATTGGCGGGTAGGATTCGGTATTTCGGAACATATTGACCCCCTTATCACTTTTTTCTGTATCGGATTTATCCAAGTTTTCGCCCCGTTTTTTCAAGAATATGGAGCATTAACGATGCTAAGACCGGAATAAAAGGAATGTACCTTTCATAAGTTGTAGTTATTAAAGTTAGGAAAAGTGCAACTAGTTCATTTTTAATCATCGAGCAAAAATACAGTACTTTATAAACAGATTCTAAATTTGTTCCCCTTTGCTGCCGCACGAATCCTTTCGTGTGGCTGGTAAGTTAAGGTAAGCAGTAAATGAAATGAACAAACAAATATGAGCAGAAATTATAAGTTTAAAAA
>DIFH01000074.1:0-296 GCA_002427615.1 Paludibacter sp. UBA5753 | reverse complement strand
GATAGATGTATTTACAAGGAATGAATATATACTACTTGAGAGTTTGCGATATTGCCAGCAGGAAAAAGGGATGGAAATATATGCATGGTGTGTGATGACTAATCATGTACATTTGATATTTAACAGCATTAAAAATGAAAAGCCGGAATTAATATTAGGTAGTTTTAAGCGCTTTACCAGTAATGCTATAGTGGCAGCCTTAAAAGAAAATCCTCAGGAAAGCAGAAAGGAATCGCTACTGAAGCAATTTGAAGAAGCAGCGGAAAAATCTTCCAATGTAAAACATTATCAATTAT
>DIFH01000078.1 GCA_002427615.1 Paludibacter sp. UBA5753 | reverse complement strand
GCTTAATACCATGCCCGACATACAAGAAAGCAATTATCCGAATCCGGATAACTGCTTTCCTTGATTTTGAATGCAAAAACACGGAATTTATTCCTCTTCTTTCTTTGTTGCTTCGTATTCCTTGAGTAATTTGTCCTGAATATCCATTGGAACTAACTCGTAGCTGGCGAATTTCATCGAAAATGAAGCGCGGCCGCCGGTTAATGAACTAAGCGTAGTTGAATAGCTGCCCAATTCTTTTAATGGAATTTTTGCAGTTAGTTTTTCAAACCCTTTTTCACTTTCCATACCCATAATAACAGCACGACGACCCTGTAAGTCGCTCATCACATCGCCTAAACGGTCGGAAGGAGCTTGAACAACAACATCGTAGATCGGTTCGAGCAATTTTGGTCCGGCTTCCTTAAAAGCCTGAGCAAAAGCATTACGACCAGCTAAACGGAACGAAATTTCGTTAGAGTCGACCGGATGCATTTTACCGTCGTACACGATTACGCGCACATCGCGGGCATAGGAACCGGTCAGAGGACCCTGTTCCATACGATCCATGATTCCTTTCATAATAGCCGGCAAGAAACGCAAATCGATGGATCCGCCTACAATACTATTGATAAGTACTAATTTCCCTCCCCACTCCAGATCAATCACTTGCGTGTCGCGATTGCTGATTTTATATTCCTGACCGCCAAAACGGAAAGTTTCGGGAGCCGGCATACCTTCGTAATACGGTTCGATGATCATGTGCACTTCGCCAAACTGACCTGCACCGCCCGATTGTTTTTTATGGCGATAGTCGGCGCGCGCGCTTTTGGTAATGGTTTCGCGATACGGAATTTTCGGCTCTTTATATTCAATTGGAATTTTGTCGTTGTGTTCCACTCTCCATTTCAACGTGCGTAGGTGGAATTCTCCTTGTCCGTATAAAATGGTTTGTTTCAATTCTTTTGATTGTTCTATTATCCACGTCGGATCTTCTTCGTGCATACGGGTTAGCACTTCACTCAGTTTTTCTTCATCCGATTCCGAAACAGCTTTAATAGCCCGCCAATATTTCGGTTCGGGATATTTAATTTCTTTAAAATCGTACTCACAACCTTTGACGTTCAAGGTATTACCGGTACGCGTATCTTTCAGTTTTACAGTGGCGCCGATATCGCCGGCTACCAGCTCGTCCACTTTGGTCCTGATTTGTCCGGCAACGGCAAAAATCTGGCTTAATCTTTCTTTGGATCCACGATCAATATTGACCAAATCATCTCCTTCCTTTACTTTGCCACTCATCACCTTGAAATACGAAACTTCGCCGATATGAGGTTCAATGCCGGTTTTGAAAACATAGATACTTGCAGGTCCCGTCGGATCAGGGGCAATTACTTTTCCGTCTTTAGTTTGCGGTTTTTCCGTTACATTAACGCTTGGAGCTACGTTTCCCAGAAATTCCATCAAACGACGCACACACATACTCTTCCCAGCACTTACACAAAATACAGGGAACATATCGCGGTGTAACATGCCTTTGCGTATGCCTACGCGCATTTCTTCTTCGGTAAGCGAACCCTGATCGAAGAATTTTTCCATCAGTTCTTCATCGTGTTCGGCAGCCGATTCGACCAAGGTATTGTGTAAATTCTGCGCTTTGTTGATTTCCGAATCGGGGATTTCCAATATTTCGGGTACTCCGCCTTCGGATTTCCAACGATACATTTTCATTTTCAAAACATCAACAACCGCATTAAATTGCGGACCTACGGTAATAGGATATTGAATTTGAACAACTTTACCTCCGAAATTTTCTTTTAATTGCTCCATGGTGCGGTCAAAATCAGCTTTATCATGATCTAACTGATTGACAATGAAAATAACCGGTTTGTTGAATTTTTCGGTATAACGGAAATGATTGTTTGTTCCGACTTCTACACCGTACTGCGCATTTAGGAGGATAAGCGCCGTGTCGGTTACATTGAGTGAAGTTACTACACCGCCAATAAAGTCGTCGGAACCAGGGCAGTCGATAAAATTAAGCTTTTTGTCGAGCCATTCGGTTTGAATAATTGTGGAAAAAACGGAATAACCATATTCCTTCTCTACGGGAAAATAGTCGGACACAGTGTTTTGTGCCGCAACTGAACCTCTGCGTTTTATAATACCACTCTCGTAAAGCATAGCTTCTACAAGAGTGGTTTTCCCGGAGCCGGAACTTCCCAAAAGTGAGATGTTCTTAATTTCATTCGATTGATATACTTTCATACTGTATTAAATTTGAAATGATTAGTACTAAAGAAACAAAAGGGTACTGAATTTTTAAATCGAATGGCAATGTATGAATTCTCTATTAAAAAATTATTTCATTTTGTATGTTTTACAACAGGATTTATGGGGATTAAAGTTTAATTTTAATATATTTAACGCGAAACGTTGTTTTAAATATCTTTATAAGCAACAAAAAACAGCTATGACTATTGCTTTCTTCTGTCCACAATCCCATTTTACAGGATAGGTGCTTGAATGAGAATTTTGGGGGGAATTGGTAACTTGAATTTGAGAAAACAAGTTCATATACATTTTATTTGGACTTTATGGTTCTGGTTAGAAGTCCTAACATCATAATCAATGCCGTAAGAATAATCACCTGAACAATCAACGAATTATTGACAAGCGCAATGTTGTGAATGGGTTCGATGGAAAGAAAGAGCAAAATGGTAATAAGTCCTCGTGGAGCTATAAAAAGTAGTGGCTTTAAAGGAAAATTTGAAACTTTGAGTTGCAAAAATCTAACAACAAAAATAAGAATTACAATTATCGCTGACCACATAATTGTTTCACTGTTAAGTATTTCTTTTGTTTCGAGCAAGTATCCGAACAATAAAAAGAACAATGAACGTACAAGAAAAGCCCCTTCAGAAGTGATTTCTTTGAATTTTTGACTCTCCTTTTTCAACTCATCTATCCGAAATTTTTCAATCCATTTGAAATGTTTGAATCTATCCAGATTACCAATAAATAACCCGAAAAAAAGGATGAAAACTAACGATGGGAGATGAAATTCTTTTGAGATGATGTAAATCAGAATAACCAAGAGAATGATAGGAATGAATTTAATATGATGATCAATTTTATGTAACAAATACGAAAGCCCCATTGTGGCTAAAAAAGATATAATTACAATTAGTACAAGTTGACCTCCAAAGTGTAAAAATGTATTTGCTCCATAGCTTTCGTTATTTATAATAAAATTAAAAAAGATGACTCCTATGATATCGGAAAAACTGCTTTCGTAAATTACAAATTCTTTATTATAAGTTGTAAACCCTTTGACACTCGGGATGGCAATCGCACTGCTGATAACACAAAGCGGAATTGCGTTTATCAAACTATCTCTAAATGAGTAACCTCCAAAATGTCGAAACATGGTAGTAAATATAAATGCTAAAACTAACAAAGGAATTAAAGCTCCCAAAAACGACTTGACAACTAATCCGATTTTCGATTTGTCTAATTCTAATTCTAATGCTCCTTCGAGTACAATAAGGATAAGTCCGATAGTCCCAAAAACAGGAAGTATGGATGACAAGTCAGGAAGTTCAAATGGCAAGAAAACAGTCATCTGACGAATTAACCAACCAAGCAGAAGCAGGAGGATAACAGAGGGTATTTTTGTATTTGCCGATGTCAGATCAAATACATAAGCAATCAACAACAAAGAACAGAAAGCGATAATTATTGTCGAAGTCATAGTTTCTTAATTTATAAGTGGCATTTCAATTTTGTGATCCATATCTCCGGCATATCTAATTTTCCGGTCTAAAAATTCAACAAAAAACACTAAATTCAGTTGTTTCAAAGGGCAAAGCCCATAACGAACTCAACAACTCATGGTATATTTTAAAAACACATCGTTCCGGTTTATTGTTTAGTGAAACAGTTAAAAAATAACATTTCATGTGTAAATAATTGTAACTATTCAGCATCCTTTATTTTTATAACCTTTTGATTTTTAGTTGTTACATGAAACTCGTCTGCCGACAGTCAGGCTCGCATGTCAAATTTTCATCAACTTTGGTGAGCCTCTGTGTTCATGCTCGTTTCATAGATGCAAAAAATTTGAATATAAAATGTAGGGTACTCGCGATATAAATAATCAAAATAAGGTTGTTCTGATATAAAAAATTCAACTTTATCTGGTTTTTCTATCCACAATCACCGCACAAGCAGCATCGCCCGTAATATTAAGCACCGTGCGAAGCATATCAAAAATACGGTCGAGCGCATAGAGCAAAGGTAACCCTTCGATTGGAATTCCCGCAGAAACCAATACGGCAACCACAAGCAGCGTGGGTCCCGGGACGCCTGCCTGTCCTATCGAACCGACTGTGGACGTAAGAGCAATGGCCATATATTGAGCAAAACTAAGCTCAATACCATATAACTGAGCAAAAAACAAAGCCACCAAGGTGTAATAAATGGCGTTTCCGGTCATATTAATCGTAGCGCCAAGCGGCACGACGAACGAAGCAGTTTCTTTGCTAACGCCCAAATCTTTTTCGCAGGTGTCGAGCGTAACCGGCAATGTAGCCATAGACGAAGCCGTTGAAAATGCTACAATCTGTGGCCGTAACAGGGCTTTCCAGAATGGAACAATTTTTTGTTTCGAAAACAGTTTCAACGTTACGGGATAGAAAACGATAAGCATAAAAAAGAAAATAATAATATTGACCCAAAGTAAATTGCCCACCTTAATCAACAGATCGAAGCCGAAAGTTCCAGTTGCGTCCGCCATCAGACCGAATACACCCAAAGGGGCGACAAGCATGACTTTACCTATGCACCAAATTAATGCTTCAAGAATAGTGTTGAATCCATTAACGACGGATTGTTTTTTAGAAACAGGCAGAACACTTAATCCGAAACCCAGAAAAAGTCCGAAAAAGATCAGTTGGAGGATATTGCCTTCAGCCATAGCCTGAATAGGGTTAGCCGGTATAATATCGATGATCATTTTCCAAAAATCCATTTTTTCAACCGGTTGCGAATAATTCTGTTCAGGGAAAAATGCCCTGATCGTCTCCAGTGAAATTCCGGCGCCGGGACGGAAAAATTCACTGGCAGCAAAGGCTATAAGTACAGCCAGAAAAGTTGTTCCAAAAACATAAATAATGGTTGTAACGCCAATTCTTCCGGCTGATTGGGTTGCTCCCAGCGATGCCGCCCCCGAAACGATGGACACAAAGACCAAAGGTACAACCAGCATTTTTATCAACTGGATAAATAAAGCGCCCAAAGGAGCAAACACAGACGCCGACTGTCCCATCAATTTCCCAACTACGATGCCCATAATCATAGCTAACAGAATTTGAAAACTCAAATCGCGGAAAACTTTTATTATTTTATTGTTGAAGTTCATAGCGTTCAAAAAGAATATTTATATGTTTTTAATGGTTTTCTTATTCAATCTCAGTATTTTAATGGTGTCTTGAAAAAACACGGGCGAACTGCGAAAAAAATAAAACGATACAAGCAAACAAATTCCTAAAATCACCCCAAAAACGGCAAAACTGTTTTCGTTAGTAAAATAGGTGGCAACCCAAAACAAAAAAGTGCCTGCCAAAACAAAAATAAAAGTTACCAGGTTCAGGTAGGCTATCATATCTCCCAATTTACGTCCAAGATCTGCCTGCTGTAAAAGGGCTAAACTCGGCACCTGGAAAAACCCACCCATAAAGGCAACGGCAAAAACAGCCGCCAGGTAAACAAAAAAATTCAAGCGAAAAAAGGTCAACAATACAAAAAGAATGCCCATGCTGATTATTCCAATCAATATCAATCCTTTTTTGGCTTCTGTTCCCGAAATTTTACCGGCAATCCAGCAACCTAAAGCAATCCCAATGGCCGCACAAGCCATCACAATGCCTGTCGTTGTATTCGTCGCCTGATAAATATGCTTTGTATGGATTACCAGATTCATTTGCAACATACCGCCAATCAACCAAAAAGCAGAAGCGCCGAACACGGCTGAGTTGACCAAATCATGTTGACGGGCATAACGATACGATTCAATCAGGAAACGAACAGGATTCAAATGATCGGCATCGGATTGGTATTCAGGCTGTTCGTTGGCACTAATGGAGCGTGTAATTACATACCCGAGCAATGCCACGCCTATAAACAGGCCGTAAATCAACCCCTTATTATACACATCGGACACAAACGAAGCCACGACCGTCCCGATTAGAATGCCCAGAAATGCCATGGTTTCGAAAACTCCGCTGCCATAGGAAACGCCTTGTTCGCCCCCGATATCGCGTATCAAACTATATTTTGATGGTGAATAAAGGCAACTTTGAATACCCATAAGCAATACGGCAAAAACAGCTAACAACACCCATTCATAATAAAACGCTATGCAGGCGATCAGCATAATCGGCAATTCGAGTAATTTGAAGAAACGGAAAACCTTTTTTTTGGAATAAATAACCGATAGTCGTCCGCCCACGGGCGAAAGAAAAAGATAAGGAATGATTAAACAGGCTGAAACTATTGAAATAAGTTGCGATTGCGTGAGCCATACCGGCAATGCCCAACCGATTGAAATAAATATTACGCTGTTTTTCAGAAGATTGTCGTTGAAAACGCCTAAAAAATTACTAAAAAACAAAGGCGTCCATTTATTGCTGAAAAGTTTTACCATCTGATTATTTTTTTGATTCTCGACAAAAGTAATTTTTTTCGCTCGTCTGAACAACAATTTTTTTTCAATCTTGTTAAACTAAAACACAAAGTTATACGTTTTAAGTTAACTCAATAATTTTTCGATTTATCGTATTATTTCCTGTCTCAGAATCGAAATAATAGTGTTTTTTAGTTAAATTATATTAATTAGAGAATTAACATTTAATTTTAGTGTAACTTTGCAACATAATGAAACGTTCGACAATTTACATACTGATTATCTCGATGATAGTAACTTTTGTAGCATTAATCATCATACAAGTCCGCTATGTAAGGATTAATGCCGAGATGATAGAAAACCAGTTCAATGAAAGCGTTCAGCGAAGTTTGTTTCAAACGGTAATATTAGTCGAAGAAAACGAAGCGCTTGAATACCTTGGGCAAACACTCGAAGGAATTGATTATCAGGGAAACAGAAACAGTCTGTTAACATTAAACAGGAACAACATCCCTTTACAAACGAATATCGATAGCGTAACTGATAAGTTAAAGTTAACATCCGACAAACTAAAACGTCCGAGTATTCGACCTTCGACCAGACACGGCAAAGCCACCATCGAAGAAACATCGAGATATTTACAGGAAAAATTTAAGCAAAATTTTTCACGCTCGAAAACAATTTTGGACCAGGCGGTATTCCGTTGGTTAAAAGAGTCCGACAACAAGGAAATAAGTGAAAGGGTTAATTTTGAGGAATTGAACACGATATTGGAGAAAATGCTGACAAACAACGGAGTGGAATTGCCTTTTTATTACTCCATAGTAAATAAACAAGGTAAAACCATTTACAAATGTAATAAGGATATTCACCTGAATCAATTGAAGAAAAACAACAATGTTTATACTCAAAAGCTTTTTCCGTCCGAAGATTCTAACAATAGCGCTTATTTACAGGTAACATTTCCCACGAAGCAAAATTACATTTTAAATTCCATGAGTTTGCTGCTTCCTTCAGTGTTGCTCGTTTTGTTAATATTATGTATATTTATTGTGGCTATTATTATCATTTTCAAACAAAAGCAGTTGAACAATATGAAAAATGATTTTGTTAATAATATGACACATGAATTGAAAACACCTATATCAAGTATTTCGTTGGCTTCGCAAATGTTACAGGACCCAAGCGTGGGCAAAACACCGCAAACTTTACAGCATATTTCAAATGTAATTCGGGACGAAACTAAACGTTTAAGTTTTATGGTGGAGAAAGTACTTCAAATTTCCATCTTCGAAAAAGACAAATCGATGCTGAAACTGAACGAAATAAAAATAAATCCACTAATCAAAGACATTATAAACAATTTTTCGCTTAAAGTTACCAGTAAAGGAGGGCAAATAACTTCCAAACTTAACGCAACACACGATGTTGCCCTGATTGATGAAGTGCATTTTACAAATATCATTTTTAATTTAATGGATAATGCCTTGAAGTACTGCGATAAACCTTTACTTCTGACTATCGAAACATGGAATGAAAAAGATAACCTGCTGATTAGTATTGAAGACAACGGAATAGGAATACGCAAAGAAGATTTAAAACGTATTTTTGAAAAATTTTATCGGGTTTCAACAGGAAACCTGCACAATGTAAAAGGATTTGGACTCGGTTTAGCTTATGTAAAAAAAATCGTAACCGAACACCGGGGAACAATTAAAGTAGAAAGCGAACCCAATATTGGAACAAAATTCACTATCACAATACCAACACTAAAAAATTACGAATTATGACTGACGAAAAAGTAAAAATTTTGCTGTGCGAAGATGACGAAAATCTTGGCATGCTCTTGAGAGAGTATTTGCAAACAAAAGGGTATGATGTAGATCTTCAGCCCGATGGCGAAGCAGGCTACAAAGCCTTCTCACGCAATAAATATGATTTGTGCGTTCTTGACGTAATGATGCCTAAAAAAGATGGATTTGCACTTGCTGCCGACATTCGCGCCATGAATGCTGAAGTGCCCATCATTTTCCTTACAGCCAAATCGATGAAAGAAGACATTTTACAAGGCTTCAAACTTGGCGCCGACGATTATTTATCGAAACCTTTCAGCATGGAAGAGTTGCTTTACCGCATCGAATCGATCTTACGTCGCGTGAAAGGTAAAAAAGCAAAAGATGTAGTTATTTACAACATTGGCGCATTTATATTTGATGCTCAAAAACAACTACTTACCTTTAATGGAGAGTCGAAAAAACTGACCACCAAAGAATCTGAATTGCTGAACCTTTTGGCAGCAAATGCAAACAACATACTGGAACGTAACTTTGCATTGAAAACCATTTGGGTTGACGACAATTACTTTAATGCACGCAGCATGGATGTATATATTACCAAGTTACGTAAGTTATTGAAAGATGATCAAAATGTAGCAATCATCAATATTCATGGTAAAGGCTATAAACTGATTACTCCTCAGGTAAAAGAAGACTAATCAGTCCTTGACATCCAGAACAAAAAAAACCGCTCTTTCAGGACGGTTTTTTTTGTATTAAAACGGCGGATATTTTATCTGAACCTGCTCTGAATCTCTTCCTGCGATAAGATAGTCATTACAGATTTGCCATCAGGAGTATAATTAGGATGCCGACATGCAAATAATCGATCGATTAAATCGGTCATTTCCTCATTTGTAAGGCTTTGTCCGGTTTTCAGTGAAAATACATCGGCTAATGAGCGGGCTATAATGTCATGAATTTCAACGGAAGAATCGATGGCGGTTGTTCTGGCTTTCTCAATCAGTGTTTGCAACAGCACAATCACACTTTCAACTCCGAGTTGGGCTGGAACTCCGGTAACTCGGTAGCTGCTTTCGTTTTCTACCTCAAAATCGAACCCGACAGATTTTAAATCAGGCAATATTTGTTCAAAATACAAAGCATTATCTCGCTCAAGTTCAAGTACTTCTGGAAACAACACCTGCTGCGAAGGTGCATGTTGATTTTCAATTTCACGCAAATAGGTTTCGTACAATATCCTCACATGGGCGCGATGCTGATCAATCATCAACATTCCCGATTTTACACTTGTGATGATATAGCGGTTTTTCAACTGAAAATTTGCAGAGCGTTGTTCTTCAATTTCAGAAATTTGCTGTTGTTCCGGCATTGGTGTAAAAACGGGTTCGGAGTCTTGCGGCAAGTTGTCCTTATCCGTCCGGTTTTGATCAGGCAAAACGGCATTTTCAGTTTTATTTTCAAAACTTCCATATAATTTTTCCCAATCAAGCGTTGGTCGTTTGTAGCCGGAAGTTGAAAACGGATTATAATCAGGATTAAAATTTGTTTGCGGAGGGCGGATATCTCCAACGGGCGAGTTTTTTACAGGTATGTCAATGGCGCCTTCCTGGTCGAAATCGATGGAAGGAATCACATTAAACTTACCCAAAGCTTCTTTCACCGTTGCCGAAAGGATGGACCATACAGCCTGCTCGTTTTCAAATTTAATTTCGGTTTTGGTAGGGTGAATATTGATATCGATACTTTGCGGATCAACTTCAAAATAAATAAAATAGTTAGGGCTTTCCGAAGCCTGAATCATTTGGTTGTAAGCCAGTATTACCGCTTTATGAAAATACGGATGACGCATGTATCGTCCGTTCACAAAAAAATACTGATTGGCCGATTTCTGGGCAAATTCAGGTTTGCCAACATAGCCATGAATACTTACCAGATTTGTGGCTGTTTCAATCGGAAGCAACTGTTGCTGAATTCTCTTCTTCTGGCTTTTACCAAAGATATTTTCAATTCTGATTTTAATATTTGAAACCGGCAAGTGATAAATTTCCTCATCTCCATCAAAAAACGAAAATTCCACTTGGGGATTTACCAAAGCAATGCGATAAAACTCATTCAATAAATGGGACTTTTCAACATGATCGCTTTTCAGAAACCGACGGCGGGCAGGCACGTTGAAGAATAAGTTTTTCACCAGAAAAGTGGAGCCTTTGTCGCATTGTATCGTTTCTTGTTTGAAAACCCGTGTTCCGGCAATTTCCACCAGAACTCCCAGTTCATCACCCTCGCGACGCGAGCGCAACTCAACCTGGGCAACCGCAGCAATTGAGGCCAACGCTTCGCCCCTGAAACCCATGGTGCGGATGGCAAACAAATCGGAGGCATCTTTGATTTTTGAGGTGGCATGACGCTCGAAAGCCATTCGGGCATCCGTTTCGCTCATTCCTTTCCCGTTATCGATTACCTGTATCAATGTCCGTCCGGCATCTTTTATTACTATTTGAATAAAATCGGCGCCGGCATCAATGGAGTTTTCGACCAGTTCTTTTAATACAGAGGCTGGACGTTGAATCACTTCTCCGGCAGCAATTTGATTGGCGACCGAATCGGGTAAAAGGTGAATAATATCGTTCATGAATAATAATTTTCAATTTTTTCCCGAGCAATCAACTTTCTATCAAAAGTTTCTGAACGCAGGAAAAAACTGAGTGGATAAGGCAAAAAAATAAAATTCAATCCAATGTTTTAGTACATGACAAAAAATGTATTATACAGAAAATTAAATAATTACTATAATAATTTGTAAGAATAGGAATGCGGATAAGTCGGATTAAACTGATTAGCGCGGTTGAATTATTCCCGTTTCAATAACAGATGCTGACTTCACCAGTAAAGTCGGCTGATTTTTATCCGCGACCGATTATCCGTCATTTTAAGTAGTAAATATAATCAGGATTTAATCCGCTTCATTAATAACTATAAATCAGTTAACATCCGCCATATCCGCGTTCCTGTCATTTTTTTGTCAGGTACTTAGATCAACTGTATAAAAAAATAGAAGGAATATTTAATCCGATTCCTTCCGGTTTTATTATTTCAGCAAAAAATAGGCTATGGCCAGTAGAACGATCAGGATCATGATCAGACGCACATTTGATTTCTGAGCTTGTTCACGTCTTATATTCTTGTTCTTGTCAGCCATTTCGCGAAAAGTGCCACGGTGGATAGTCGGACGATATTCTCCATCGTTTGCAGCTTTTTCCTGATTCGCAAGCTGCTGTTCACGTTGTTTTTGAGCCTCTTTTTTGGGATCGTAATAAATATACCGATATTTATATTCCTTAGGCTTATATAAATTAAATAATCCCATAATTGTACATTGTGTTTAATAAATATTTGACAACTGATTAGATTAGCATTAAATATACTTATCTGTAAAATTGATACTTACATCATTAACAAACTGGCGGATACGTTGTTCATCCTCGAGTTTGCAAATGAGTAATACATTGTCGGATTCGGCAATAATATAACCGTTCAAATCCTGTATAACGGCTAATTTGTCGGACGGGAGAGCCACAATATTGTTAGTGCTTTCATAACATAGGGTTTTGCATTTTAAAGTAACATTGGCATTGTTGTCTTTGGGCGACATCTCGTAAAGCGAACCCCATGTACCAAGATCAGTCCAACCGAAATCGGAGCATAGCACATGTACATTGGGCGCTTTTTCCATGATTCCGTAATCGATAGAGATATTCGGACACGAAGGATACATTTCATCAATGAATGCTTGTTCGGCATCAGTGTTGAACACATCTTTCCCTGCGTTAAACTTGGTTGCCACCTCGGGTAAGAGTGTGTTGAAAGCGTTATCAATAGTTTTCAGATTCCAGAGAAAAATCCCTGAGTTCCAGAAAAACTCACCTGTTTCGAAAAAAATCTGAGCCAACTCGGCATTGGGTTTTTCGGTAAATGTTTTTACCTTACGTAAATTTGTTTCGCCCTCGTCAATCTGAATATAACCGTAACCGGTTTCAGGACGACTTGGTTTAATGCCCAAGGTTAACAAGCTATTGTTATTTTCAACAAAATCAATTCCTGCTTTAATAGTTTCCAAAAAATCGACTTCTTTCATAATTAAATGATCGGAAGGCGCTACAATAATATTGGCTTTATCGGTTATTGCTTTAATACGATTAATCGCATAAGCAATACATGGAGCGGTATTTCTTCGATTGGGCTCGAGTAAAACCTGACTGGGTTTTATTTCGGGTAATTGTTCCAATATTAAATCTTTATAAATTATGTTTGAGACAATAAGTATGTTCTCGGCCGGCATCAGATGGCGGAAACGATCGAAAGTCATCTGTAAAAGGGAACGCCCTGTTCCAAAAAAATCGAGAAATTGTTTTGGACGGTTATTTCTACTAAACGGCCAAAAACGGCTTCCAATACCGCCAGCCATGATGATACAATAATTGTTTTCCATGTTTTTATAAAATTTGACCTATTACAGCCTGTTTTGTTTTAAAAATCGCACTAAGATAGTGAGATTTTTTGTGACCATGAAATTTTTTTGAGTTGTTTTTTGTAATGAACTGAATTTCGAATAGTTATTTTTTTATTCAAATATTGAGAAAGTTTTTATATCCTCTTGAATACACATACAAACAAGGGTCTGATTCAGGTTAACACAACTTATAAATAAGTAGTTTGAACGATTTTAATGTTTTATTTTATCGATGAGAAAGAATATTTATTTAAAGTCTGCTGAAAAAGTATAATAAGTCTGATAAATAGTAATTTATAGTAATTTCTTTAAGGGTAAATGCAAGGTTTTGAATATAACTGACCATTTTCT
>DIFH01000094.1:353-2954 GCA_002427615.1 Paludibacter sp. UBA5753 | reverse complement strand
CACTAAAATAAGGGTAGTACCAAAATACCTAATTCTAATTTTCAATTAATTTTCTAATGCACCTGAAGCACAACCCGACCAACTCCACACACCCTCAACCATTTGCATTTCTTGCAAAGATAATTTTCTTGTTTCCAATTCACAAAATTTTTTAGGGTATAATAAAGTTAACATACACATACGAAATTATTGGATGATATTTATACGAACAAGAAAAAATTTACACAAATTCCGTGAACGGTCAAAAAAAGCGTCCGAGAGGGAGACCGGGGCATTTGATTACAATGAAGTTGCACTGCGCCAATCAACCGAAGTGAACTCGCCGAAGGCAAACAAAATTGAGCGAGGGGATTTCAGAGCACAATACTGTAAACCCAACACTAAAGTTGATTTGAAAAACTGCGCTTAAATTTAAGAACGTCACCCCGCATGTTGCCAACACCGTCTTGGGTGTATGTGCTTCTTTTCTCGTTATTTGTTGAATGTGTTGTTTGCCCACGTAAAGAACTCTGTCAAGTTAAATACCATTATGTTTTTGTTCTCGGTTTCTTCAGTAGTGTATTTCTTTTGTTTAACAGCGTCTTTCAACCATTTAATTGCTCCTGCTTTACAACCTGCTCCGTCAATTAATATCATTACTGAATTTTCAGGCATTGCTTCAATGGTATTTAAATACAAGTACGGGAGTTTCTCGTCAACTGAACCTGCAACTTGTTGCCACTTACATTCTATTCGTATCTTCAAGTCATATTTTTGGGATATGAGTAGAAATTCTGTATTGCCTTTATGCTCGTAAACTGTTGTGAATGGAACATATTCAAGTAGCAGTTCTTCTCCATATTTCTCCTTGTTTTTCAGCCAAACCCAGTAATTGAGAAGTTTAAATCCCTTTCCTGTTAACACAGTCTTCACTGTTACTATTATTCAATTAAATTCTCTTCCTTATATTTTTCAAACTCGATTTCAGCATTTTCAACACTTCCAAATACGGCTATTAACTTTTGATCAAATTCAGCATTCTGAAGCCATTTATCTTCCATATAACAATAGAAGTCAACAAAATCGTTATTCTGTTCGAGTTTTTTTATTTTTTTATTTTTCATAATGTTCCTATTGAATGTAATTCAAATGATTTTGTATGTAAATTAGATACGAACTCATAGTCTATAAACTTCACTCTATTTTTAATTTCAGTGAAAGCTCCATAGTTTATTTTAGTTTCAAATTCTCTTTTTCGTTCAATTGCACTTACTATATAAAAACTCGAATAGAAGTCCTGTAAATCATAAAACTTCAAAAGTGAATTTTGAATATCTGTTGAATGTTCCACTTCAAAGAAAGAATTCGGCATTTTTCTGTTATTAAACCATATTACATCAATATTTTTTGCTCTATTTACGATTTCATTGTATGAAAAATCAAGAATTGTATTTAAAGTAGAAATACTACCAAGAGGGGTATCTAAAAACAATTTATTTTTATCATGTGGTGGAATATAGGTTTGTAAACCTTTTAAATTACCAATTTCTAATAAAAGACCTTGATAATAGGAATGATTAAAATCTGCATTCTTCTCAACTGATTCTTCAATATTGAAATTTTTTAAAATTTTGGTTTTGTATTCATTTAATGCCCAAAGTCCTGGTTTAATTTTGAAGAAGTATTTTTCGTCTTGAACGATTCTTCTGATTGACGCAAAAGGAGTCTTTGTAGCCCAATTTGAAATATCAACATTATGGTTAAGAAAGCCAAGTGTAGCATATCCACCATTTTTCTTCATTACGTCAATTACTTGCTCGTGTTGCTTCATAACTATGCTGCAATTGCGTTAGGGATAGAATCGGAAAGCCCGCAATGGAGCAAAGCGGAACGAGGACTTGTTGCGGACAGCCCTACCCGCTGGGAAACACCCCAAAAAACATTAGACTCTCCTCGTTTTGTTGGATCTGAGTTTATCATTCTTCTTGCAGGAACCCTCAATATGTTGTAGCCTCTATATATTCCATCAAAAAAGTTGTCAGTGGGATTATTATTCTTTGGGTCGGAATTACTCAACATTACTTTAACTCCTTTTTTGTCAAGTTCTCTGAATAGTTTTGAAAGTTCGATTTGTTCATTGTCAGAAAAATCCTGTTTGCTGTATGACCTGAAATTTGCAGTCTTGCTGATTGGTCTGTATGGCGGGTCGAAATACACAAATGATTTATCTTTCAGGTCTGCAACCACTTGTCTAAAATCTGCTTTTTTAATTTCTGCTATTTGTAGCACTTTGTGAACTGCTAATAAGTTTTGTTCATCGCAAATTGTTGGGTTATCATAGTCGCCAGCCGGTGAATTAAATTCTCCTTTTGAGTTAACCCTATAAAGTCCGTTGAAGCAAGTGCGGTTTAAGAAAATCAGCTGGGCTGCTCTCGGGAACCATTGTTCTGAATACTTGTTGTAATCAATGTTGAAGCGTTGTAAATTGTAATTTGTTCTTTGGTCGTAAAAAAACTCCTGCCTTTGTTTTTTGTCAAGTTTCAGATAGTTTTTCTGGTAGCGATACAGAAAGTCAAGGAGTTTAGAAACGTCTTTTTGGATTACCTTGTAAGTCAAAATAAG
>DIFH01000094.1:0-301 GCA_002427615.1 Paludibacter sp. UBA5753 | reverse complement strand
CCAAAAACGGTTCGTAGAAAGTCTTTATCTTTTTCTGTTTAAGCTGCTTTGGATAAAGTTCCTGGAATTTGTCAAGTAGTTGTCCCTTGCCACCAGCCCATTTTAAGAATGGTTTTGCACCCACATTGTAAGGATTGAAAAGGTCTTCGGCTGTTGAAACTTTCGCGTCCTCTAATTTATATTTTGCTTTTGTCGCCATATTACTAAACGTCAGTATTCAAATTTAGTCAAAAAATTCGTTTTTCGCAAGTAATTTTCAAAGTGAACAACAGTTGCTTCTTTACGCACAACGGTTTGCGTG
>DIFH01000123.1:3887-4562 GCA_002427615.1 Paludibacter sp. UBA5753 | reverse complement strand
GATATTAAAGAACAAGAGCGTTTGTTGGCAATTTTATTTAACCGTTGCTATGAAATGACTTGTGAAGTATTAATGGGGATTGAAGAAATGAACGAAGAAAATCAAACAAAATGGCACGAATTAATTATGGAAGAAGCCGAATATTTATTATCAAAAGGTGATGCTTCCTTAATGAATGTAGATTATTCATATTTGTCAGAGCGAATTCCAAAAATGGCACAAAGACGTCGTTTATGGAGTCGATATTTATGATTATTTTAAATAACGCAAAAGATAAATCATTTATCAAAATGAAATTGCAAAAAAAACAAGATTATAGCGAAAGCGGTAGCGTGATATACCCGCGTGGAACATTGATTGATTTTGAAGGCAAAATTCATGGTAATAAATCTGCTATCAATAAAAAATTTCATGATAGCATTCATCGAGAAAATATTATGTTTATGATCGAATCAGTCAATCAATTACCGTTCAAAAAGGATGACATTATCATTGATGATATGAAGAAAGAATATATAATAGTAGAAACTTCTTTTGAAGTTGCAATCGAACAGCATTATTTCAAAAGCGCTTTACAAAGCAAACGATGGTTTCTGGGGGTGCAAGGCGATGAATGATGAAAGTATTTTTTTACGCATGTTAGAAGATAATTTGCGATATTCCGCGCCAAAAAGA
>DIFH01000123.1:1310-3864 GCA_002427615.1 Paludibacter sp. UBA5753 | reverse complement strand
AATGAAAGTGTGCCATACGCTTTTGACACGAACGCCGATTGGTCGACACTCCCTTATCGAAAAGGGTTAATCAATCCAAATGAGGCTTGGCTCGACAATACAGTCATTCAGATAGCCTGTTTATTTGCCGCACAATACGGTTATAAGGTGGTGATGGTATAATATGCTTGATTTTATTAAAAACGCATTACAAACGATTTTAAACGCCATAGACAGCGATTTAACGATTACAATTCAGAACGTTAATTCATTTGATAAAGCAATAAAAGCACCGGAAGATAAATTGATCCAAATCGTTTATCGTGAACTGCCGGGATTGATGCCATCGATGCAGATTAAAGACAGAATCATTAATGGAACATTAACTGTTGTTGCATTAGAAAAATATAAAGAAACGGTGATTATGTTATTTAGCATTTTTGTAGAAACTTACAACGCCACTTTTCAGACCGATAGAAAATTGCAATTCACTAATTTAGTTCCTATTGGGCCAGCCGATAATATCGGTTCAAAAATTTATCAAACATGGCAAATGTCAGTTATTGCAAATATTCAAGATAAAATGGCAACGTTATTTGATAAATCACTGTCAATTGTTGATGATGATTTATATATAGATCCTACATTGAAAATAATATCGGCAATCTCTTACGTAATTGAAGGCGATTTACCGATTTTTCAAGATGAAAACGAATTAGTTTTTACAGCGATTAAAAAAAATACAACCCTTATATGGTCAGGAATTCGATTATCGACAGTCGGTCAGATTTTCACATTAAACATAGCAGAAACACCGGCATATAACTTAAACATTACAATTGACGGGCAAGTCCGAAGTTTTGTTTGGGGGACAAATTTACACACAGCAACTTGGGTGGTTGGAGAAAGAACTTTTGTGATTAAAACAACAATAACGCCTTATCAAATTATTCCTGTGTTGATAACAATGGATTATGAAAATGGTCTTACTTTTTTCAATGTAACAAAAACTGCTGAATTAGGAAGATATCCGACGAGTGCTTTGATAGAAGAAAGTATTGTTCGATATACTAAATATATTGTTACGATTTCATTTTATGACACCAATAAAATTGCCGCACAATATTTTAAAAACATAATCTATACAGAACGTGCCGGATATTTAATTCAAATTCAGAGCGGCTCTAATTCAATGGAATTTAATGCGAAAGTGGTGAGTGCAAATGAAACCGCAACGGAAGCCTTTCCAATTTTAACAATTACATTCGAAAGGGGATAATATGCCAGATATAAATATTAAATTAGTAAAAAGCGAAAGCATAACTGAAGATACATCAATCCCGGATATTTCGGATGCAGAAAATCCGGCATCCGATATTATAGCCGCAAATAGTTTGGGGAAAGTTGCTAGTTTAATTAAAACGGCTGCTTTGGCAAAATTGGCGTATGATTTGGCAAAAAAATCATACGAAAGATTACGAGATATTGAACTGGATAACCGTCAAACACAAGAAATCTTGAGACATCGGGGTGGGGAAGGCTTTTCGGTAAATACATTCGGCGATCGATTTGATATATTCGGGCGCAGATTCGGTGGGGAAAGTGTGGCGTATCGAAAATGAAAATTGTAAAAAATAATACCATAGTTGATTTAATTCCTGATGAAAAATATGATCTAAAACGCGATGGCGGTTTCAATACTTTATTGGTTAGTTTTTATTCAACAAATCCCAATATTTTAGAAATATGGGACAGAGTTGAAATCGACCAAGTGCTTTGGCGGGTTGCCGAAATACCTAGAGTTAAAATTGATTATGAAATAAGTCCGGCTTGGTTATATACTATTAATTTAATTGAGCCAACTGCAATTCTTCAAGGCGTTCAAATGCCAAATATTGCTTTTACGCAACCGTTGGCACAAAATTTAACATTAAAAAATGCAATCGAAATTATTCTTACAAAACAAGATGTTTATAAGGTCGGGCAAACACAAAAATATACATTATCGTCAAATGCTTATTCAAAATTAACCGCAATTGCACCGGAGGAAATATTTGAAGATAAATCATTGTATGATATTTTAAAATATTATGGTGAAATCATTGATGCGAAACCAATTTTAAATAATGACAATAGTATAGATTTTGAATATTTCAATGATTATACCGGAACGACAACCCCAACATTTACTTCGATTGAAATCTCGAGAACAATCGAAAATTATGCCACTGATATTATTGAGGATGCCGAAAATGTCGACACAAATGAAATAACATATTATCCGCATTCAAATGTCAAGGTTTTTATCATCCCGTTGGATTTGACCGCAAACATGACATTTAATAATGCAAGAATTATTTTGCCTGATAAAATAAAAAAAATACATAGAGTGTCGATACTTGAATTAGACACTTGGTTATATCATTTAGAATATGGTTCAAGAGTTTTTGAAAAAGGCGAATGGGATGTGTTGGCACAAAAAACTTTTTGGTCTTTCATTCCTAACCCGTTTAGAAAAAGTTTAAGAGAAAACTCATTATTTTATGAATATGGCAAAAATGAGATATTTAATCTG
>DIFH01000123.1:248-1283 GCA_002427615.1 Paludibacter sp. UBA5753 | reverse complement strand
AATATGAAGCGTTGGAAGATATTCAAATTAGCCGTTCGACAAAAAAATTGCTGGATGGCGGGATTAAATATGTTGAAAAAGTAAACCAAAACGCAACTACAATTAATTTTAAAGCCGAAGGTGAAAGGTTAAAATATGATTTATTAAATCGACAATCCATATTTTATAATGTTATTTGGAAACAAAACACATTTCCAAATATAAAAAATAGGATCAATATATTAAATGTTCAAGCATTAATAACTCAAATGATAATCCAAAAAGATGGCAATGAATATGTAATTACTGCTCGGTTATCGACAGAATACAATAATAAAAATAAATTAACGAAAGTCATCAGGGAAAATCCTTTATTTGAAATTCAGTCAACGCAAATTGCAAATCGGAAAGTAGTGTTTACTGAAAATGCCAAAATAATTATCGGTGTGAGCCAAATTTTAGAAAGCACAGGGAAATGGATTAATTACATGTATCGTTTGCTTTTCAATATCAACGGAACATATTTTGATAGTTATGATGGATGTAAAATAGGTATAATTATGCCGTTTATACAATGGAAATACACAACACCATTTTTAGATGATGACAATAATTTAATTACTCACATTGCGCTTGGAATTCCAAATAATCTGACACTTGATAACGATATGATTATAAACCAAATAAAAATGAGTTCAAACACGAGCGTTGATTTTCAAAGACACATAGACAATTCAGTTCCAGTTAATTATACTGCAATGGGTGCGGTTGTGACGGATGAAAATGGTGAAAATGAAACAATTGAAATAAAATATATTCCTGTGTCATCTGATGAAACGATTTATATTGATGGCGCGAATAATATTCCTTTTTTTGTAACATATCCGTTTGTAACTCAAGACTTTTATCAAAAAGGTTATGGCACACTTGTTAATACAAATCAATGTGTTTTCTTCAAAACGGACGAATTAAAAATCAACAAAGACAGAAGAGAGAAAATTATAATTGAACATCAAATAATTTTATCAGCCTATGGCGCAACTATGTTGATAAATA
>DIFH01000123.1:0-200 GCA_002427615.1 Paludibacter sp. UBA5753 | reverse complement strand
TGCCGAAAGAGTAGTTACTCATTATAATACCTATGAAAGAATTGATTTTACATACCCGGCATCGGGGACATTATCAAAAATCAGTATTTATGTTGGGAGTGATTTATTGGTAGAAAAAATTATAACAAAAGAAGTAACGGAAACCGCCGATTTTATTACAATCGCAATCGGAAATTAGGAAGGAGAATTTATGAAAGTAA
>DIFH01000058.1 GCA_002427615.1 Paludibacter sp. UBA5753 | reverse complement strand
AAACTCGGGTTTCCCGATTCGTTAAGCATGACTATCGATTTTTGCGAAATACCCGTTTGGGCATCAATCACCTCAATCAGGCTCGATTTATACACGCAGATATAGATTCTCGAACCGTATTTTATAATGTCCTGACCTGAATCGCCCAACCCACGGTTGTTTTTTGCTGTAAATGCATCGGCGGTAGCTGTGCTGTCCGAGAAACCGTAATAGGTAAGCGAGGCATTATTATATCCATACTGTCCCTGATTAAGAATGAATAATCCGGTGCTGATTTCGGGATTTGTTTGTTGTTCATCGGCAGGATCGCACGAAGTAAATAAGCCGGCAGTCGATGTTGCCAATAAAAAAGCGAGAAAAAATTTGTTTGTTTTCATAAAATGGATTAAATATATAATTTGTTTGTTTAAAAATATTTTGACAATGTCAGTCTGAAATTCCTGCGTGGCATGGGATAGAATTTAATGATTTCATATTGCTTGTTTAAAATATTGATAATTTCTCCGGTCAGCTTCCAGGTTTTGTAGTGTGCAGCTGCAAATATTGAATGTGTCCTGTATGCATCAATCTTAGTATCAACCGTATTCTGCCCGTACCAGCGTTTCCCGGAGAAAACCAGGTTATAACCGCCTTCCCATATCCCGTGCAGGTACGAAGCGGAGCCCGAACCGGAATAAAAAGGAGTATAAGGAATTTGCTCGCCGTAATTGGCGCTCCCGACAGTTACATCGGTGGCTCTCTGATAGCTGCAGTTGATTGTAACTGTCAGTTTACCGGACTCTTTGACAGGAATACCAATTTTGAGGTTTGCGTCCAGTCCTTGAATATCTACTTCACCTTTATTGCTCATGCTCCAGTGGAATAAATCGCGGGGAGTAGCTACAATTTTATCGGTTACATGGTTGCTGTATCCGTCCACGCTGCATTCCAATTCCGGTAAAAATGGAATTTCAGTTTCTATCCAGGTGAAGCCGATATTGAACTGGTTTGCATTTTCGGGACGGAGGTTG
This sequence comes from Paludibacter sp. UBA5753, assembly GCA_002427615.1. Lineage (GTDB taxonomy): Bacteria > Bacteroidota > Bacteroidia > Bacteroidales > Paludibacteraceae > Paludibacter. Next base: position 6,143 of record DIFH01000058.1, on the reverse strand, counting down.
TGATTTCCCAGACTCTGATAATATAATTCGTTGAAAGTAGGGACACGAAAAATGTTTTTGTAAAACGCACGTATCCTGAGTTCCCTATCTTCCAGTATTTTATACGATAAACTGACGGTTGGCGAGAGTTTATTCCTGTCGGGCGAAGCCGCTCCGGTACGAACTTGCTCGCGCGTCAAGGTGTAAAGTACATTTGCGCCCAAGGTAAACCGTTCGGTAATATATTTAGTTGCCAGGTTAATCAGACCTGTATGACGGGTAGGATAAGGGAAAGTCTCGAAAGGCATGGTCGATTCAATCAGCAAATCGTTGTACCACCAATCGGCAGATGCAGAAAGTTGCAGTTGATCAAAATGAAGATAACGCAGGCCGGAAGACAGGTAATATTCTTTCTGGGAAAATTTTTCTTCCAGTATTCCGTTTTCATATCCGTCGTTCAAATCCCTGTATTGGTTGCGTGCGCTATTGAATTTGGCAAACGATTGATACTGAAGTTTGTCCGATATGCGGTTTTCGTAATGGATTTGGGCGAAAAAAACCTTATCTCCTAAACGTTCTTTGCTATACGAGTTATACCAGGTAACTGCACCTGGCAATCCGCGTTCCGACCGGAAGTAGTTCGATTTCAGGGTAAGGTTTTCCTTTTCACGAAGACGATACCGAATATTTACTTCCGAACGAATAGATTGAATATCGCCGTTTTCGCGAGTCAATATTTCAGATAGATTATCCGACGTCCCATAATGTTGAATAAATTGATACTTTCCATCGGCAACACTGGCATCGGTCGAGAAATTATACGCCCATTTTTTGCTGATATTTTGCATAAGAAAAATCCCTGCCTCCGATAGCCCGAATGAACCTGTTTTGGCGGTAGCTTTGCCGCTCAACTTATGATTTTCGGTATTATCTGGTAATTTTGTCTTAAAACTTAATATCCCCGCAGAGGCAAACAGGCGGGCAGATTGAAAAATGTCGTTGGGTTGACCGTTATTCAACGCAATCTCGGAAATATTGTCAATAGAGAATCGTCCCAAATCAACTTCGCCCGATTGTATATCGCTCAACATCAAACCATCGTAACAAATTCCGGTATGTTGTGCCCCCATGCCGCGGAGCGAAACGGTTTTCATACCACCGATGCCGCCATAATCCTTCACCGTTACACCTGAGAAATATTGGGCCACATCGGCTACATTGGCGGCATTGAGCGCCATGATTTCTTTTGTTGTTTTTATTTGTTCGGGTAACGACGCACGTGCGATTTGCAGTTGCCTGCCGGTAACAACCACTTCCCGGAGGATACGGCTACGCAGCGTGTCGGTTTTTTGCTCCTGGGAATATGCCGCAGAACAAAACAACAATGCATGCAGCAACAGCACAGTACCGAATAAATGAAAACATGAATGAAATTTTTTAAACACTGTTGTAAACTATTTGACGATGAATAAACCGCTCAAATAGCTTCCGGAAATAAACCCAACAAAGGCAAAAAGATATTTTTTGCGGATGTTTCGTCGCTTTTTCCTCGAAAGCTTCTGAAATTTGATATGCAATTCTGGCAGGTCTTCTGACTTGCTCCCGTATTTGAACGCCTTCCCGGACTCCTCTCCTGATCTCCCCAAAAGTGGGAGGGATTGGGGAGGTGTCCCAGTGGCAAAAGTGTTGTTCAAAACGTTTAAAGAGCTTACAGCAGCGGGACTGTTCAGGACTTACACCTGATTCCCTTTTAATCACTTTTCGTCGAAAACGAAAGTGAACCAATGCGGGGGCAAAGATATAAAAGTTATTTGACTTGGCAGCAATCTTAGCATTATATTTTTGCTTATGAGAAGATAAAATAAAATCAAACCATTCAAAATCAAACGTATAAAAAATGGCCGAACGCACGTTCGACCATTTTTTAAAATCTCTGACATATCAATTTATCATAGCCATTTCTTTCTCCTGAAATAAATCAAAACTCCGCCCGAGAAAAGCGCCATAAGTCCTATGGAGAATGGATAACCGAATTGCCAGTCGAGTTCAGGCATAAACTTAAAGTTCATGCCATACATACTGGCGATAAGCATGGGTGGCGTGAAAATTACCGAAACCACAGTAAATATCTTGATAATTTTGTTTTGTTGCAGATTTACCAACCCGAGGAAAGTATCCTGGAGGTAATCCAACCGGTCGAAACCGAAACGCGTATATTCAAAAAGCGAATTGATATCCTTGATAATCATTGTTAAACGAGAGAGCAAGTCGGCCGGGAAAAAATCACATTTCAACATATTTGACACGACACGTTGTTTATCCATAATGTTTTGCCGGATGATCATCACCTTTTCCTGCAAGTCCTTGATACGAATCAGAATATCCTGATCCAGATCATCTTCGGTGTTCAAGGTTTTACTTAATCCTGTAATCTGATCGGTAACTTCCTCTATCATATCTGCATCGTACTCAACCCTCGTTTCGAGCAAAGTAACCAACACGTGGTATCCGCTCGGGAAATTCTTTGTGTTGGCGTAAATTTTCTTTACCGTTTCGTTGAACGATTTTAATTCGGCGTTCCGCACCGATACCAGAATGTCGTTTTTCAATATAAACGAGACCGGTTCGAGCGTGTAATTATCGAGTAAAAAATTGGAGTTGGCTACAATGCTGTCGTCGGTCTGCATGTAGCGCGAACTCATTTCAATTTCTTCAATTTCTTCATCTTCCTGAATGTAAATTTTCAGGAATTGTTCCAACTCGGATTCGATGGTATCGGGCACATCGTTTAAGTCAATCCAGATGAGATCCTTCAGATCAACTTTCTTCAAAGTATCAATATTTTTCGATATTTTGAGTTTACCATCTTCATGGTAAAACAATCTTAATTCGGACATGTTTTTGTTTCCTTTCTGTTTTTTTCCGATTGGCAGATGAGTTCATCACGAGCCGTTTTTTCCCCAATCGCAAGAACTTATTCCGAGGTAAAAGTTCTTAAAGGTTTAACGTGAATTTAAAATCTCAGGGTCTAACACAACAGTTTTTTCAGCTTTCTTGCAAAGCTTTCTCTATCCTGTTGGTTAAGTCGATAAATGCGGCAACATCCAATTGTTCGGGACGCTTATCGAATAATGGATCGGCAAACATTGGGTTCTCTTTCGGCACCAATGGTTTAAGGGAATTACGCATTTGTTTACGACGTTGATTGAAGGCTGTTTTCACCACCGTTTTGAAGAGCTGCTCGTTGCAGTCGATTTTCGAAACATCATTGCGGGTAAGGCGAATAACAGCCGATTTGACCTTCGGCGGAGGGTCAAAAACATGCTCGTGCACCGTGAAAAGATAATCGATGGAGTAATAAGCCTGCATCAATACGCTCAAGATGCCATAAGTTTTATTTCCGGCTTTAGCTGCCATCCGTTCGGCTACTTCTTTCTGTATCATGCCTACCAGACAGGGAATGGATTCCTTGTTGTCGAGCATTTTAAAGAAGATTTGGCTTGAGATATTGTAAGGGAAATTGCCGATTATAAAAAATTTATCCTGGAAAACAGATTTTAAATCCATTTTCAGAAAATCGGCTTCGATAATTTTGAGTTGTGGGTAATTTTTGTTGAGATATTGAACCGATTCGCTATCGAGTTCGACAGCCGTAAGCTCTATATCGGGGTTTTGAAGGAGAAATTGGGTAAGAACACCCGTTCCGGGTCCAATTTCAAGCACAGAGGTTCGCCCGTCGAGCGGTAGGCTCGCAGCTATACGACGCGCTACTTCCAAATCTTTGAGGAAGTGCTGTCCCAAGTGTTTTTTGGCACGTACTTGAGTCATAACTATGATAGTCGTCGGGCATAAAAATTTCTAAAATGAAATAATGTAAAATGAAATAATCTAAATCTGTTGAATGTAAGTTTAGTTATATTATCTTTGCAGAGAAATAAAACTTACACAATTTGAGTGCACAAAAGTACGTATTTTTGTTCGATTATCCTACTTTGGCGGCAACAAAAAAATAAAGCTCACGTTAAAACGCCAGGTCGCTGAGAAAAAAAACGAACTAAAATCGGGCAAGAGTAAAATAAATTAAAAAATTTGGCGTTCTGGCGCCTTTGAGAGATATAAATGAAAAAATTATTCGAAATTATTGGCGGCTGGATAACGGTTATAGTCGATTTTTTCTATCCTCCGTTTCGTAAGTACGTGACCTTGCAGTTTTTTCGTTACGGAGTAACCGGCGCAGCCAATATGGCTTTCGATTGGGTGCTTTATTTTATCACCTTCCATTTTATACTCGATAAGCAAATGTTGCATCTGGGTTTTGTAACCCTGAGTTCGCACATTGCAGCCATGGTATTGGTTTTCCCTGTTACTTTCATAAGCGGCTTTTTATTGCAAAAATACGTAACCTTCACTTCGTCCGTACTTCGTGGACGTGTTCAGATTGTGCGTTATTTCAGCGTAGTGATTGCCAATTTGTTGCTCAATTACCTGGGACTGAAACTACTGGTAGATTTTCTGCACGTTTTCCCCACGCCGTCAAAAATGATTATTACCATTTTTACGACCATGTTCAGCTATTTTTCGCAAAAGAAATTCACATTTAAAAAAATTGTTGCCCCTAAACTCTGAAGGGATTGAAAGTGTACAACGAATATTTGCAGGCAAATGGATCAAACAACTCAACTATCGTCAGAATGGAAAAAATCCTCTTTAAAAAATTGGGTGAATGTGCTTAAATGGTTGATATTGATTGTGTCATATTCATATCTGGCTTATAAACTCATAACCTTCGATCAGTACGATGAACTTGCCGCGCATTGGAAACAAATGCCAGCCTCTCAACTCTGGTGGTTGGTTGTAACGCTGATATTGTTGCCGGTTAATCTGTTATTAGAGGCTTTGAAATGGAAGCTGTTTGTCTCTAAAATTCAAAAAATCGATATTTTCACTTCCCTTAAATCAATTTTATCGGGCATTTATACCGGATTTTTTACTCCCAACCGCGTAGGCGAATTGGTTGGCCGCGTCGCGTTTATAGATGCGGAAAAACGTAAATCCGGCGTGACTTTAAGTATTGTGAACAGCCTGACACAGAATCTGGCGACGATTGTTTGTGGTTTGCCTGCTATCGTAATTTTTTGGAGATACAAAAACAATCTTTTGAACACGGAAAACACCCATTATTTGGAATATGCTGTTTTAAGCATGCTATTTTTGGTAACTCTTTATTTTGCTTTACCAATCATCAGTGGTAAATTGGACAGAACAAAATTTTCCACCCGAATATCCGCATTTACTGCCTGCTTATCTGTTTTCCGGTTTTCCGATTTACTGCTTATACTTGTGGTAGCATTAATCCGTTACATAGTTTATGCGATGCAGTTTTATTTTATACTGCTTTTTCTCGGCGTTCAATTACTACCTTGGGAAGCAGCCGTTTCAATCCCTTCCAGCTATTTACTCATAACGTTAACGCCATCATTTTCATTCTCGGAAGTGGCTATACGAGGCTCGTATGCCGTGTTTTTTATCAATAGTTTTTCGCCCGATGTTGCTGGTATCGCTTTGGCAGGAATAGGAGTATGGTTTGTAAACTATGCAATTCCCATGATGGCCGGATCAGTAATTGCTACGAAAAAACAGGTGTAAACAGGGAATTTTTCTTGTCAGATTTTGAGTAAGTTGCATTAATGCCCGTAAAACACCGGCAAAATAAACGGGCGTGTAACCCATTTCCCTCTGAACGGATCAAATTCGCGTTCGGCTCCGGTGATAATACCCCATTTGTCGGTAACTTTAAAATCGAACGAACCGCCATAATTCGTCTGTGGAAACATTGAAGAATCCAATGACCTGAATAACTTTGTGTCTTGATTGCCGGGCGACGAATAATTGCCAAAAACATTGATAAATATCCGGTCGGATATCTGGAACCGAAAATTACTGTTCAGGTTAATGTTGTTGTTGAAGTTATTGTAGATATTGAATTTAGAAAGCGTTACTCCACCTGAGTAAGTCATAAAGTCGTTGATGTGCAAATTGTATTGCATTCCGGCGCTTGACAATCCTCCAAAGCCAATATAATTTGAGTTGATGCGGGCGGTCGAAATCCAGCTTTGGGAATTTATAGGAATAGTACTGTAAACCGAAAATCCCGTTCTTTTGTA
>DIFH01000018.1:7581-15417 GCA_002427615.1 Paludibacter sp. UBA5753 | reverse complement strand
CGTAATGTGTCCTAACCTGGACAAGCCAGAACCAAAAAGGTAGAACGCAAATTACGCAAATACCGCAAATTTTCGCAAATAAAGGCTGATATTTCCTGGATTTTTATTACACTTTAAATGTCTGATATTTGAATATTGTGCCAAAAAACACACGAATTTGAAAGATAAGGTACTAAATAAGTGATGGCGTAACTTTGGGTTGCGCCATCACCAAATATATTATATACTTTTTCTCCATTGCCAATATCCCACAACTGCCATAATGGTATAGATTACAAACAAAATGGCTGTCGGATACAGTTCTTTGTAAAAATAAAGTCCGGCTGAAACACCGTCCACAATCACCCATAATATCCAGTTTTCTATCATTTTACGGGCAAGCATCCAGGTTGCCACTATGCTTAATGCCGTGGTAAACGAATCGGCTTTCGGAAGAGGAGAATCGGTATAATTTGCCAAAACAAAGTAATAAAGGAAAAACATGGCTATGGCTACGGCAGAAATGATGATGGCTTGTTTCGGATTTGTTCTTTTAACGGGAAGCTCTTTTCCCGTATGCTGTTTCCCTGTTTTCCAACTTACCCAACCGTAAACACTGACTCCTAAATAATAAAACTGCAGGCTCATGTCGGCATAAAACTTGCTTTGAAAAAACACAACTACATACATTGCGGAACAAAGAAATCCAAAAATCCACAAACTTACTTTCTGATTTATAGATAAATACAAATAAACCAAGCTCAAAATAGACCCGATAATTTCGATCCAGTTCGTTTGTAAATAAGTAAGAATTGTATTCATAATTCGTGTTTTCAAACAAAAACTTTTCCAAAGCCGCCTGCAAAAGTATTACTTTAAAATCTTTTCGTAAGCTCCCGGAGTTTGAAGTATTTCAACGGCTTTTTGCAACGATTCGTTTTCGGCATCCATAATCTGGTAATACTCATTCATTTCCCAAAGGTCGCGGGCGATAAGCGCTTTAATCTGGAGTCTTATCAAGGGCTTTGAAATATCAAACTGAACTGAATCAAAAGGAATCTTTTCTTTTTCAGCATCAAGTTTTATTTGGCTAAACAATTCATCGTCAACTATATAATTCTTTTTGAATTTCTCGAAACTTGGATATTTCTTTTTCAGGTCAACGCGGTTTTTATCAATAAACTGAGCCGTAACCTGGGACAACACGCCCCGACCTACAATTTGACGATGGTAATTAGTATAACGGGTGGTATCAAAAGGCACAAAAATATCGGGCATAATGCCGCCTCCACCATAAACTGTTCGTTTCAACTGTAAAGTCTGGTAACGAAGAGAATCGGGAAAATGAATGCTGTCGGCATGTAAAAGTTCCCCATGATTATATCTGTTGATTATATCCTTTTCATATTTATCAACGCCATCTTTATATGGTTTTTGAATACAACGGCCTGTCGGCGTATAATAACGAGCAGTTGTCAGTCTCAACATCGAACCATCAACCAAGGGCAATTGACGCTGAACCAAGCCCTTACCGAACGTGCGACGACCAACAATGATGGCTCTGTCCCAATCCTGCAAAGCTCCCGAAACAATTTCACTGGCCGATGCTGAATATTCATCGACCAAAACAATCAGTTTTCCGGATTCAAACCGGCCTTTGGCTGTGGATTCCATAATGCTTTTAGGCTGATTCAACCCTTGTGTATACACTATCAGCTTGTCTCGTCCCAAAAATTCATCAGCCAGTTGATACGCAGCAGTCAAATATCCGCCACCATTACCCTGAAGGCTGAGAACAAGATATTGCATGCCTGATTTTTGCAACTTTGTAAAAGCTTTCTGAAATTCTTCGACAGTCGTGCTTCCAAAATTATTGATCTTTATATAACCAATTTCTTTGCCTATCATATAGGCGGCATCGACGCTATAAATAGGAATTTTATCGCGAATAATTTTAAATATCAACAATTCAGGTTTCCCTCTACGAAGTATTTTTACCGTTACTTCGGTACCTTTTGGTCCCCTAAGTCGTTTAGTGATGTCCGAATTTTGCATTTTTACACCGGCAATTAATTCATCACCGATATAAATAATGCGGTCGCCTGGCAAAACGCCCACTTTCTCAGCCGGACAGCCGGCAATGGTCTGAACCACAAGCAATGTATCTTCAAGTAACTGAAATTGAATTCCCACACCTTCAAAACTGCCTTCGAGTGGCTCGTTTACGCGGTCAACTTCCGATTTTGGGATGTACGACGAGTGTGGGTCTAATTCTTTAAGCATTGACACGATGGCTGTTTCAACCATTTTTTTATCGTTTATCGTATCGACATATAAGTTTGTTATGGCGCTAATGGCATTCAACAATTTTTTTTGCTGCAAGGAAGAGATTCCCTGCGCCGGCAAAAAAAAACTTAATAAGCTAAATAACAACAGAATAATGTATTTTCTCATGATATAATTTTAAAAGACGCAAATTTACAAAAATATAAGGAAAGAATTTATGCTATCTTTGATTTATAAAGATTTATATCATTTCTTTAACAAACAAAAAGTTTAAGAAGCTGGCAAGCTCCGTTAAGCTCCTCAGGACGGCAGGCTTTTATTAAAGCGATATTTTTATATATTTGTTCAATCGGGAGTTGGCTTTCATCCGTTTCAATACAAAGTTTTTCGACAGGAGTTATTTTAACGCTTTCCGGATTAAACTTTTCGCCGAAAGACAAAGCAAATCCACTGTTTAGCAATTGTTTTGCCAATTCAGGCTTTCCCCTGAAGCCATGAATAATCCATACCTGTTCAGGTTTATGGCGCTTCTTCAAGGCAATTATTTCATTAAAACTTGCCACGCAATGAATAATTAAAGGCTTTTGTATTTTTTCGGAAAGCATAATTTGCCGTTCGAAAAAGTAGTCCTGCTCTTTAATGCTCGCTTTGCTGTTTTTGTCGAGCCCGCATTCTCCTATCGCGATCACTCTTTTGTCTGTAGCCAGCAATTCAAGCTTTTGCATAATCTCAGGACTAGCCCGATGAACATCCCAGGGGTGAACGCCTATCGAACAAAATTCTTTTTTGTCCGTTTTTACAAACTCTTCAGCTTCATTTACACTCAGATTCCGAACTGCCAGGGGATTATTTGTGTCCGGACGATGCGTGTGAATATCAATATGTACAATCATGATAATAAATTATTTCACAGATGATTAACAACCAATATCTTAAAAATGTAAAACAGCATTTGACAATTTTCAAATGACGGGACAAACAAAACAGAAAAGCAGGGAATATTTGTTACCGGAAAACACACAACCCATAAAAAACTTTTCACTGAACACAAAAATAGATAAAAAAAACACATTCGCCAATAATCAGGCAGGTTTTGGTCTTTATGCCCCCATTCTTACTAAAAAAACAGGTTTGTCAAATTGATACGAAAAATGAACGAAAAATGATTCGATAATCAAAAAAATGATTATTTTTACATTCCAGGAAAATCAGACGCATTTCGGGTTAAAATAATAAAAATCAATAAATTATGCTGTTTAATATCCCTTTAATAGAATGGATAGGTTATGCCGGCTCGGTATTAGTAGCTATATCGTTAACCATGAGTTCGATAAAAAAACTCAGGTGGTACAATCTTATTGGCGCCAGCGTGTTTTCGTTTTATGGATTTGCAATTGGCGCTCTTCCGGTAGGTTTGCTCAATTTGTTTATAATGCTGACTGACTTGTATTATTTGTATAAAATGTATTCGCAACAAGAATCATTCAAATCAATCATGGTTGATGTTAACGACCCATATCTGCAGTATTTTCTTGATTTTTTCGAACGTGAAATCAAAGAATTCTTTCCGCGTTTCGATAAATCAATTTTAAAAACCGAAGCCGAAAACAAAACCCCATTTGTCTTTCTTTTATTACGCAATGCCGTAGTAGTAGGCGTGTTTTTAGGCGTAAAAAACAATCAGATTCTTTATGTTCATCTCGATTTTGTAACGGCTCAGTATCGTGATTTGAAACCCGGGGACTTTATTTATCAGAAGAATATTAAATTAATGAAAGATCAAGGCATACAACAAATTATATGTAATACTGAAAATGCAACCCATCAAAAATATCTTCAAAAAATGGGATTCAAATTGAAAACGGCAAAAACCCAAACCGTTTTCATCAAGAATATTTAATCCTTCCTGATACAAAATCGGTTTTATCTTTGGTTTTTCGTTAACGACTATCCGTTTAATTTCCTTCTGATTCGTAAGGTTGTTAAACGGATACCTTTTTATTTCTGTAAATTGTCAATAACTTCCTGCCGAAATATTTTTTCCCTTTCTAAATTATTCCTATCTTTAGCAACACAAAAAATCAAATTTCACTCCAAATTTAAAGTTCAATAAAACAAATACATACCTATGGGATCCTTTGTTCATCTGCACGTTCATTCACATTACTCGATACTCGATGGCATGTCTTCCATACCTGCCTTGGTAAATAATGCATCGAAGAGCGGTATGAACGCTGTCGCACTCACCGATCACGGAAATATGTTTGGTGTGAAGGAATTTTTCAACTACGTAAAAAAGAAAAACAGCAAAGTCAAAGAACTGATAAAAACCATTGAGGATGAGTTGAATGCCGAAGGACTTAGCGCCGACCGGAAAGACGAACTCGAAAAACAATTAGCCTCCGCCAAAGAACAATTATTTAAACCCATTCTCGGCTGTGAATCCTACGTGGCACGTCGCGACCGAAAGTCGAAAGAAACACAGGAAGACCGTAGCGGTTATCATTTGGTGCTGCTGGCCAAAAACAAAACAGGTTATCGCAATCTGTGCAAACTGGTTTCGCTGGGATGGATGGAAGGCTTTTATTACCGTCCGCGTATCGACCACGACCTATTGGAGAAATACAGCGAGGGACTGATTGCGTCATCGGCTTGTTTGGGCGGTGAAATTCACAAATACATTGAGAAAGGCGATTTATTGGGAGCCGAAAATGCAGTGTCTTGGTACAAACGTGTTTTTGGCGACGATTTTTATATCGAACTGCAACGCCATAAAACCGACAAACCCAATGCCGATTATGAAACTTACGAAAAGCAGCAACGTCAAAATGTAGAGTTGATAAAACTTGCACGCAAAACAAACACAAAACTGGTGGCTACCAACGATGTCCACTTTGTTGAAGAAGAACATGGCGAAGCGCACGAACGATTGATATGCCTCAGTACGGGCAAGGACTTGGACGACCCGGGTCGCATGCGTTACACCAAACAGGAATACCTGAAAACGCCCGAACAAATGCTGGAGATTTTTGCCGATATTCCTGAAGCGCTTGAGAATTCAGTGGAAATTGCCAACAAAGTGGAGTTTTTCGACATTGATTCGGCGCCCATGATGCCGATCTATCCTATTCCTTCCGATTTTGCAACCGAAGAACAATATCGCCAACAATTCAACGAAGAAATGTTACGTAAGGAATTTGGTGATAAGTTTAATGATTTAGGGGGCTATGACAAAGTGGTGCGCGTAAAACTCGAAGCCGATTATCTGACCAAACTGGCTTACGAAGGAGCCAGACAAAGATACGGCGAGGTGTTGGATGATGAAAAAACCGAACGCATTGACTTCGAATTGAATGTAATGAAATCCATGGGTTTCCCGGGTTACTTCCTTATCGTGCAGGATTTTATAAACGCGGCGCGCAATATGGGCGTTTCGGTAGGTCCGGGACGTGGTTCGGCGGCAGGCTCGGTAGTAGCGTATTGTTTACGGATCACTGATATCGATCCTTTGAAATACGACTTGCTGTTCGAACGTTTCCTCAATCCCGACCGAATTTCCATGCCCGATATTGATATCGACTTCGACGATGATGGACGGGGACAAGTGTTGCGCTGGGTTACCGAAAAATATGGGAAAGAACGTGTGGCTCATATCATTACTTACGGAACAATGGCTACCAAGTCGTCGATTAAGGACGTGGCGCGTGTGCAAAGGCTGCCCTTGTCGGAAGCCGACCGTTTGACCAAATTAATTCCAGATAAATTTCCCGAAGGTCCTGATGGTAAAGCCCCGAAAGTAAATATATCCAACTGCCTGAAATATGTCCCTGAGTTACAACAGGCGCGTAATTCTTCCGATCTGAATTTATCGAATACTCTTCGTTATGCCGAAATGCTCGAAGGAACAGTTCGCCAGACGGGCGTTCATGCTTGCGGCATTATTATCGGCGCCGATGATTTGACCAATCTTGTGCCGCTAAGTACGGCTGTGGACAAGGAAACGAATGAAGAAATGCTCGTAACACAGTACGAAGGTTCGGTCATTGAGGAAATTGGACTGATAAAGATGGACTTTCTGGGACTGAAAACCCTGTCCATTATCAAAGAAGCGCTATCAAACATTAAAAAATCGAAAGGTATTGATCTCGATATCGATGCCATTCCGATTGATGATAAAGAAACTTACGAACTTTTCAGTAAAGGGCTCACAGTCGGAACATTTCAGTTCGAGTCCGCAGGAATGCAAAAGCATCTGCAAGCGCTTCAACCCACTCAATTCGAAGACCTGATTGCAATGAATGCACTGTATCGTCCGGGCCCGATGCAATATATTCCGCAATTCATCAACAGGAAACACGGTCGCGAAAAAATTGAATATCCTTTCCCGATCATGGAAAAACGTTTACATGATACTTACGGCATCACGGTTTACCAGGAACAGGTCATGCTTCTGAGCAGGGATTTGGCCGGATTTACACGCGGACAATCCGACGAGTTGCGTAAAGCCATGGGGAAGAAACTGGTGGATAAAATGGCGGCTTTGGAAGTGAAGTTTATGGAAGGTTGCGAGAAAAACGGATTCGGGCCAAAAGCCAAGCTCGAACAAATTTGGGCAGACTGGACTGAATTTGCCAAATATGCTTTCAATAAATCGCATGCCACCTGTTATTCGTGGATTGCCTATCAAACGGCTTACCTCAAAGCGCATTTCCCTGCCGAATTTATGGCAGCCAACTTAACACGCAACAAGGATGATATTACTGAGGTCGGTAAATTTATGGACGAGTGTAAAAATCTCGGCATGAGTGTAATGGGACCGGATGTGAACGAGAGTGATCTGACTTTTACCGTAAACAAAGATGGAAATATCCGCTTTGGTCTCGGAGGCGTGAAAGGAGTCGGAGAAGGCGCCGTGATAGCCATTGTTGAAGAACGGAAGAAAAACGGAAAATACAAAAGCGTTTTCGATTTCATTGAACGGGTAAGCCTGACAGCTTGCAATAAGCGCACTATCGAGAGTTTGGCTTTGTGCGGAGCATTTGATGAGTTTCACGATATTCGCCGCGAACAGTTTTTTGTTGAAAACAGTAAAGGAGAACCCGTAATCGAATCTATTATCCGTTATGGCAGTAAATTTCAGACTGATATGGCTATGAGTAAAAACTCGCTTTTTGGAGATTCTGATGCGGTTGAAATAGCTAAACCTGAAATTCCCTATGCGCCTGAATGGTCGCCGCTCGAAAGGTTGAACAAAGAACGTGATTTGATTGGAATGTATCTCTCTGCACATCCGCTCGACGAGTTTGAGCTGGAAATCAATCATATTTGCAACACAACGACTGTCGATTTAAAAGATTTAGCTTCGTTGCAGGGCAAAGCTTTGAGAATAGGAGGAATGGTTACTAATTTACGGCACGGAACATCTAAAGCCGGAAATCCTTATGGCATATTTACACTCGAAGATTATGTAGGGGCTTATGAGTTTGCATTATTCGGTAACAATTATATTGAGTTTAGCAAATATATGATAAAAGATTTGTACCTGTATATTAATGCGATAGTACAGGAAAA
>DIFH01000018.1:0-7545 GCA_002427615.1 Paludibacter sp. UBA5753 | reverse complement strand
AAGATTGAACTCTTCCGCGATGTAAAAGACAAACTGATTGAAATGTTAACGCTGACTATTCCATTGCAACAAATTGATGATGAATTTGCTACTGAAATATCCGATTTAGTGCTTAAAAACAAGGGCAATGTAAATGTTTATATCCATGTTGTAGACGAGTCATCGCCAAACAAAGTTAAACTTTTTTCACGTCAACACCGGTTGAAAATTAATACTGAAGTTTATCGGAAATTGAAAAAAGCAAGAGAGGCGGGACAGCTCGAATTTCAGGTAAATCAAAACTGATAGAAATTATCAATACCGATATTTTGTGTTTTCGGAAAACAATTTCGGCATCTCAATGTTTTTAATATCATATTCAAAAAGTCCTTGGTAATCCTGCGAAAAAAGAAGACACTAAAAAGTTTTTATGCAACAGATACAAAATTCTCAAAAATCAGGCAACCCTTTGGAATTTTTTTGAATAAGAGAAAAAATGAAGTCTAAATTATAAATTATAAAACAAATAAAATTATGGCATTACAATTAACTGATGAAAACATCAAAGAATTTATAAACAGCGGAAAACCGGTAGTCATTGATTTTTGGGCTGAATGGTGCGGACCCTGTCGAATGGTTAGCCCAATCGTGGAAGAATTAGCTAAAGAATATGAAGGACAGATTGTTATCGGAAAAATGGATGTAGATGCAAATGTGGAAACACCTAACGAATACGGTATTCGCAACATTCCGACCATTCTTTTCTTTAAAGACGGGCAGGTAGTTGACAAACAAATCGGAGCCACTCAAAAATCGGTTTTGGCTGCCAAAGTTCAGGCGCTACTTTAATAGATTTCAAACCACAATAGGCGCAATAGAAATCTCACTTTAAGATAGTGAGGTCTTTTCTTTTGCGCCTGTTTTGGTTTTTTATTTCTCTATAATTTCAAATAGTAGTCTTTTGCAAGCGCAGTGAATTCTTCACTGTATTGATGCCTTTGGGCAGTTTCAATTTCCAACCTCGAAACTTTTACGTCCACGGGCGCAAGCCCAAATTCAAGCAATAATCTTTTAGCCTCAGCATTCGGCTTAGGATGTACATAAATCATTCTGTGGCAATGCAAATCGATAGTTTTTCCTAATTCAACACATTGCAAGCCTTCGTTAACGGGCAAAATCAAACAAACTTTCCCTTTTGATGCAAGTAGTTTTTTTGCATTCACCATTAGTTCTTTGTGGGTTAAACTGTCGGCATGTCTGGCTGTGGTTCGGTTTTCGTCGGGTGTTTTCAGCGAATTGACAAAATAGGGAGGATTTGATACTATCAAATCAAATGTTACCGATTCCCTTCGTGCAAATTCCTGTAACGAAATTTCTTCGGCTAAAATCCGCTCCTTCCACGGCGAGTTAACAATATTTTCGTTGGCCTGAATAATTGCATTCGGCTCAATATCAATTGCTGTTATGGTGGCGTTTGTTCGTTGCGCAAGCATTAAAGCAATTAATCCGCATCCTGTGCCAATATCCAGGATGTTGGCTGTGTTTTTTACAGGCGCCCATGCTCCCAACAAAACGCCATCGATACCCACTTTCATGGCGCAACGATGATGATAAACCGAAAATTGTTTGAAACTGAAATAAGAATTCGGCATGGGATTATCTTCTGTTTGAATCTGAATATCCTGATGGATTACGTGAGGATGAATTTTCAGTTGAGCCGGAACTTCTGTTAGTTCCCTGATTATTTGAAGGTCGTGGACTTGAATTTATACCATCAGGGTTTCTCGAAGTCGAGGGCTGTGAATTTAAACTTCGGGACGAAGGAAAGCCTTGTTGGCTTCGTGTGTTGGGCGTTCCCGTTGTTGTCGACGGTTTGCGTTGTAAACTTTCCCTCTGATATGTAGGCTGTTGCGTCCTTCTTGAATCATTTCCTGAAGGGTTAGTATTATATTCTCTTCTTTCAGCCGAAGGAGTGGCTTGTCTGTTCGGTTGATATGTTTTGTTGTTCGATTCGGGTTTAAACCCTGATGAATTTGCAGGCAAATCCCGATCGGTTGTCAAAGATTGAAACGAAGAACGTTCGTACCTTTTGTTTTGTAATTGTTTATATTGTTCGGGATTCAGTACTTTTTGCAAATCATTATCTTTATTCTTAATACGTTTTAAAGCTTCACTCCGTGAGTTTGATGTTTTTCGGGCACGGGCATATTTAAGATTAATTTCCTGTACTTGTTGTATTTGTTCGACTGACAGATTCAATTCCTGTTGAAGTTTTTCGGTTTGTTTGGCAGCTTCCTGTTCAGGAGTACGTTCGGGCGTAGCATTATGATCCTGACTATAAGCGTTTATATTCAGCGAAATAATGGCTAATGCTAATAATATGATTTTCAGGAATTTCATTTACACAAAAACAAATTGATGCAAACAGAATCGCAACAATGATTGTGCCAGATATGCCACAAGGATTTAGTTTATTGTTATTAACGCACAATTAAGGACAAATATAAATGTTTTTCTAAAATTACACATCATTTGAAGATGTTAATCTAAAAATTCCTACCTTTGTCATATTGCAATTGTAGCTACATCTGTATTAAATGTAAACAACTCATCCGAAAACTTTAAGTCATCGAACGAGCAAAATAATATTAATAAAGTAGCGGTTATATCCTTATAAATTAATTATATAAATCAAGGCGCTATGTCTCGTTTTACAAAAAAGAAGAAAGAAGACATCGGTTTGTCCCCCTACGCACTTGTCTTTCGGGGACAAAAGAAAACCGAAAAAACATGGTTGCATGCCATGGATTTTGATTTGGACGAGGTGCGTGAGTACGATGTTAAATCTGTTGAGCAACTAAAGGGACTTAAAAGCAGTAAAAATATCAGTTGGCTTAATATCGACGGCTTGCATGATGTATCTCGAATGGAGGAACTGGCTGAGAATTTCGAAATTCCGGTTAATATTATTTCGGATGTTATGAATCCTTCTTTACGTCCCAAAGTGCAGGAATTCGACAACGGCATTTTTGTAACGATTAAAATGCTCCAATACAACGAACCGATAAACGAATTGTCGGTCGAAAACCTGAGTTTAATTATTATCGATCATATTTTGATTTCGTTTCAGGAACAACAGGCCGATGCGTTCGATCCCATTCGCGAACGGATCAGAAAACATAAAAATAAAATACGTACTTCGGGTTCCGACTATCTGGCTTTCGCATTGCTCGATGTGGTAGTTGACAACTACATTTACATCATTGGGTTGCTTGGCGATAAAATAGAAAACCTGGAAGAACGCATGACCAACGATCCTAATAAAAGTCTCCTTGAAGAAATTAACATATTCAAAGGCGAAATGAATTTTTTACGAAAAAACATAAAACCCGCCAAAGAGATGATTCTGACTCTTGCGAAAATGGAGACTGAACTGATTCATAGCGAGAACAGACTTCATTACAAAGAATTGCAGGATAATATCAATGAAGCAACCGAACTTTCGGACAGTTACCGCGAAATTCTATATGATCAAATCACAATGTATCACACTATGATGAGTACTAAACTGAACGACATCATGCGGACGCTTACGGTTTTTTCAGTCATTTTCATTCCCCTCACTTTTATTGTCGGCGTTTACGGTACCAATTTCGATAATTTGCCCGAAATTCACTGGCATTATGGCTATTTTGCCATGTGGGGAATCATGATTGTTTTAACTGCCATTATGCTTTGGTATTTTAAACAAAAAAAGTGGTTTTAAACAACCCCAAAACGACCTTATAGTATTAAGCGTTTGTGCATCATTCTTTTTTAAAACTTTTAGCGCCTCGTTCGTCTACTGCAAAAAAATCTATATCAATAAAGTTTTTTACTATAAACAAAAGCGGCAGGCACTTGTTATGTTTAAAATGAAATATAATTTTGTAACGCTCATATAATTGAGCTCTTAATTGTTTTTCATAGCACAGCTAACAATAACTTTATAAATGAAAAAAAACAATATAGAAAACCAGATTCTGGTTATTTTCGGGTCGAACGGCGACTTGGCCAAACGCAAATTATTACCTGCTATTTTTCAACTTTTTATCGACAATTTATTGCCGGAGCATTTCGTAGTATTGGGTGCCGGAAGTCAGGAAAAAGATGAACAAACCTACCGTATAGATGTACGTGAAAGCTTGAATACATTTGTTAAAAAAACTGTTTCTGACAACGCACTGCAACTCGACAACTTTCTCGAAAAAATTTATTACAAAAAAGTAAACAACCAAACCGAAGAAGATTTTGGCGCTTTGAAAGAATACATTGACCAGCTTTCGGCAAAACTTGAAATTCCTCAGAACATTGTATATTATTTTTCCATTCCTCCGTTTTTGTACGAAGTAGTGGCTGCAAGTCTGGTAAAATACGGACTGAATACAGAAGCAAATGGCTGGAAGCGCATCATAGTCGAAAAACCCTTCGGTTATAGTTACGAAACGGCTGTTGATTTAGATAAAAAACTACATTCAGGTTTCAACGAAGATCAGATTTATCGTATCGACCATTACTTGGGCAAAGAAACCGTGCAGAATATTATGGTTACCCGTTTCTCCAATGGATTTTTCGAACCAATCTGGAATCGCAAATATGTCCAACGAATTGAAATTACCGCATCCGAAAAAATCGGAGTTGGCAATCGCGGCGGTTATTACGATACTTCGGGAGCCATGCGTGATATGATTCAAAATCACTTGCTTCAGGTATTGGCAGTTGTGGCTATGGAGCCTCCTTCCGTATTCGATTCGGATTCGATTCGTAACGAAACAGTCAAGGTTTTGCAGGCTTTGCGTCCCATAAAAGCAAATGAAGTGGCTAATTACGTGGTTCGCGGCCAATACATATCGGGGCAGGTGGGCGAAGAAGTGCAAAACGGTTATCGCCAGGAGACCGGAGTTGCGCCTAACTCAAAAACCGAAACTTTTGTTGCGTTAAAAGTGTTTATCGACAATTGGCGTTGGGGCGATGTGCCGTTTTACATTCGCACAGGGAAACAATTACCCGAACGCGTTACAGAAGTAGTTATTCATCTGAAACCCGCTCCGCATCAATTATTTAAACAACTCTGCCTGACCGAACCCAATAATATGATAATTTTGCGCATTCATCCCGATGCAGGTGTTGCAATTGATTTCGGAATGAAAATTCCGGGGGCCGGTTTCAAGGTGCAAAACGTGAACATGGCTTTTCATTATTCCGATTTGGCTGAGAAAAAGATTTCGGAAGCTTACGAAAGACTCCTACTCGATTGTATGACAGGCGATTCAACCCTTTACGCACGTGCCGATGCCGTGAAAGCAAGCTGGAAATTTGTGGATACAATTTTACAAGCATGGAAAAACAATCCCGATATTCCGTTGTATTTCTACGAATCGGGCACTTGGGGTCCCAATGAGTCGAATGCCCTGTTTGACGATAAATACGTGAAATGGCGACAACCTTTTGAAAAATTTAAAACGGAATAAAAACTAAAAATTGCCGCTTAAACTTTTCCAGAGTTTGGAATTGTGGAAAAGTTACCTGTCATGCTAAAAACACACGGTGTGCTACTTTTGCCAGATTGAATGTTGATAAGTTTAATAAGTTAGTTGAAAATAAAAGACATTTAAACAGTAACTTTGCACCCTATAAAAATAGAAAAATGCTTTTTGAAGAATACAAATATTTTGACTATCAATTCCCTGAACCTCAATACTTAGGCGCTAAGCACACCCATTTGGCTTGGATTAAGAGTTTTATACCAAACAATGTGAAAACTGCAATTGATGCCTTTGCAGGTTCTCAATCAGTTGCTTTTCTGTTCAAACAATTAGGGTATAAAACAATAACAAATGACTTTTTAAACTTCAACCATCAAATTGGAACAGCTCTTATAGAAAATAAGGATACGAAATTAACTGATGGTGATTTAAAACTTCTTTTTCAACAAGCTAAAAACAAAAAGGATTTTGAACTTATGGAAACCTTATTCACCAATGTGTTTTTTGAAAAAGAAGAAGCTAATTTTTTAGACAATTTCAGAGCAAATATACCATTGCTCGAAAACCCAATAAAGCAAGCAATAGCTTTTACTGTAATTAACCGAAGTATGACAAGAAAAATCACCATGGGACATTTTGGTCATACGCAAGCTTTAGTTTATGCAAGCGACCCTGAAAGAATAAAACGTAATCGAAGTCTGGTTAGACCAATTAAAGAAATATTTGAAGAGATATTACCTAAATACAATAACGCTGTTTTCGACAACAAACAAGACAATAAAAGTTTTAATAAAAATATTTTAGAATTATTGCCGACCACTGAAAAGATAGATTTAGCATATTTCGACCCACCGTATTGCGATAGTCATGCTGATTATCAAGGTTTTTACCATTTACTTGAAACCTATACTGAATATTGGAAAGATAAAGAATTTGTTAATGGAATAAAAAGATACGAGCCACAACGAGTAAGCGGCTTTGACAAAAAACGTGATGTTCTAAATTCATTTGAAAAACTATTTGAACTTTCAGAAGAAATACCAACTTGGTTAATCAGCTATAATAATCGTAGTTATCCGGGAATTGAAGAGTTTGAAAAGCTAATTTCAAAATATAAGGAAGTAAAGGTTGAAGCAAAAACATATCATAATGGCAGAGGAGGAAAAGGTAGTGTTGCTGGTAGTCAGGAGATTTTATTTGTCTGTAAACCAAAGAAAAAATATTTTGCATCAACTAATCAACAACAAGAATTGGTAAATGAAAGATTTTAATTATTGGAAAAAACTATACGAAAGCGAAAAACTCGAAGAGTTTAGTGAAGATACTATTGGATTATTATGGTTAAAAACAAAATCAATTGTTCGTAAAGAACTTATTGCTGAATTTCTTAAAAATAATGCTATAACATTGACTGAGACAGCTTTAGCAAAACAATTTGTTGAATTGTTCAACTTTCTTAGCGAAGACCCAGTTAATTCGCACAAAATTTTAAACGATTTTATTCATACCGAAAATGAGAAACAGGTTGTGAAACTTGATACTGTTCAATTAGTTTCTGAGCTTTACAAACTCAAAAATTTTGAGTGGGGTGGAGATTATCAAAACTCATTAGATAAATATTTAGTTAGCCATTATGTAAAAGTCCATAAGTCATATGACACGCTTATCTCAAAGTTTGAAAATGAAATTAATGTGGCTGTTCAAGGTTATGTTTTGAATAGTTGGTATAACCATTGGAGTAGTATTTTGATTGAACACATTTTTAAATCACATACAACAGTCTTACCAACTGTTGGACAAATCAAAAGTGTGGATTTTTTTATTAATAATGTTCCATTTGATTTAAAAGTTACCTATTTACCTGCTGAATACATAAAAGATAAACGTAAAGAAAAAGGTTATCCTGTTGAGTTAACCTACCTTAAAAAGAAAGCCGAAGAAGCAAAAATAGAATTTGATAAAAAAGCTAAACCTGCTGATATTTTTTATGAGATAGTTGAAAAGATGAAGGATAGGAACGATGATTTCTGTAAAGGTATTT
>DIFH01000089.1 GCA_002427615.1 Paludibacter sp. UBA5753 | reverse complement strand
TCTGGCTTGTCCAGGTTAGGGTGCTAAGTAGTTACTTCTACTTAGACTTTAAAAGTAGAAGTAATACGCAAATAAGTATACTTGTACCATACGAACGGACAATCAAACATTGGCATGAACCAATCCCACGACACTTTCGTGAAGCATAAAGCGTTTGATGTTGGCGGCCGCTTTTTCGGTACCTATAGTAAGAGAATTTTCCACCATAGCAGAATTATGCGGGGAACCAAGTAAATTAGGCAAATCGAAAAACGGATAATCGATTTCAAATTTTCCCTTCATAAACGGTTCCACCCACCACACATCGAGACCGGCATAAAAATCGGGATGATTTTTCAGATGTTCAAAAAGATCTTTCTGGTTGATAACAGCGCCTCTTGCCAGATTTATCAATATGGCATCTTCTTTCATCAGTTCCAACTTCTGTTTGCTAATCAGCTCCTTGGTGTCATCGTTGAGTGGACAGGAAATCAACAGGATATCGGAATTTTTTAGCACATAATCCACATCGTTGAGCGTTCCGATAAATGCAATGTCTTCATTGGTTTTACCACTCGTGTTAATCGCTATCGTTTTAACTCCAAAGGGTCTCAATAGCCGTGCCGTGGCTTTGCCGATAGAACCGAAACCAATAATTCCGAAGGTCGATCCGTTTATCGATTTTGTCATACTCTCCAACTGACGGAATTGTCCTTCGGCCATTTGATTATGATAAACGGTCAATCTTTTAGAGAGCGCCAGTATCATGGCAACGGCATGTTCGGCCATGGGTTCGGCATAAGCTCCCTGGTTGGAAGCAATTTGTACGTTTGCAGGAAACTGATCGAGTTTTACATGATCGTATCCCGATGTAAAAAGTTGAATGAACTTTACATTTTCAAATGAAATTGAGGGATCATAAAGTCCTTCCTTCTCAGGATTGGTGGTAAATACAATATCCGAGTTTAAAATCTGACTGTTTTTTGTTTCTTGCGGATAATCTTCAGAAAAAATAATTTCTGTTTCTGTTTCAAAATAATGGTTTAAAAATTCCCGTTGTTGCGGGTAAGTTGGAAAGGATACAAATATTTTCATTTTTAACTATTTTATACTTTCGCCCGCAATAACGGGTCGAATACCAATTCTACTAACCGTCGGCTCATATTAAAAGCCTTTCCGTTCAGTTTTCAACCGATAAAACAATTTTTCTTTAATAAGGTTCAGTAGCAATCGAGAAACGCTACCACTCGTTTTCAACGAATGGGCGTTTGTTCAACGTTTGTAAGGTCATAATAAAAGAAAAAAATGAAATGACAAAATCCCCTGTCCTTCCGGATATGTGACGAGGAGACCTAAAGTTGGCACACGTTGCCGGGAACTAACGGTCATGACCGAAGGGAATAATTGCAATCCCGTCAGACGTCAACGAAGCTTTGTATATTAAATAAGGATATCCGGTAGGACGGGGAAATCCGAAAATTATGCAATTATCAACTTCTTGAAAAATGGCGTAATCGGAGAAGAATCAATTATCATAAAAAAAGTAAATAAAAAGAACGTTATACTTTGTTAAGTATAAAAACTTTATTAATTTTACGGCAATATTTTAAGGAATATAAACCAATGGAATGGCTGTTCGAAGGTGAAAATGGCGGGCAGTATGCGGATAGAAACATTCAGAATATCACTAAAAGCTACTTTTCATAAATCAGACATAAAAAAAAGATTACTGTACATACATTAAGACACAGGATTATTAGAATTTACGGGGTGGTATGAAAACAATAAGAACGGATTACAAATCCTCAGAATACAAGTGTTGGGATTGTAAACAAATCCCAACAACGGGCAGCACCTTTTGAGCTTTATAGAAGGAATATATCCAGCAGGACGTGAGAAAAAACTTTGGGTCTAAGATTTTTCTCAAATTACTATTTGTTGTATTGTTTATCTCATTTTATCCCTTTTATACCATTGGGCAGTCAAAAAATGAAATTGATAGACTTTACGAAATATATAAAGATAAAAAAGAGATACAATTAACAACACCTCATGGAACTATTAATGGTGGAGTAGTTATAAAAAAAAATGAATCAGGAAAGCCTTCAGTTGTACTAATTGTTGGTTCATCTACAAATTCCGACGCAATTGTCGCTCATTTAGCAAATACTATTAATATGAAACTAAAACAAGGTTATAGACCGATTAAAAACTATTTAGGTGGCCATGATTCCTATTCAGGGTTAATAGATTTAAATATGTTCTTTTTCAATAAAGATGGTAATGATTCTTTCGAAATGGCATTCACAAAAGGGAACATGAGGTTTTTAGTTAAAGTTGGAATAAATTATATAATTACATTAAACAAGTCTATCTATGGACTTGATTCAGAATATAGACAAGTCAATGGTTATACTTGGCGTATTGAAACCGCAGATACCAAAAGAGAGGCAGGCTCAGAAGGGACTGAATTTGTTTTTTAAATATTAAAAAAAAGTTAGATATAGCGTAACTGTGTAAATTGATAGTATATGTGTAGGAACAGTTTATTAATTGAAAAACTAATATCTGTGTGTATCAATAATACCCGTGTCCTCTCGGATGTGTGATTAATGAAATAAAGTTGGTGTACGTTGCTGGGATTTGCAATCCCCCGTCCTTCCAGATATGTAGCCAGAAGAACAAAAGTTGGCGTACGTTGCTGGGATTTGCAATCCCAGCTTTTTGTATTATAAGGATTTGTAATCCGCTAAGTTCAAAATTAAAAATATATCTTTGTCTGATAAAAAACGGAAAGTATTTTGGATTAAAAATCCTTATAATACATTACGACGGGATTGCAAATCCCGTCAGACGTCCACGAAGCTTTGTATATTTATAATAAGGATATTCGGTAGGACGGGTGGATATCCGGTAGGACGGGAAAATATCGTGTTTACGGTAGTAATTTTAAAAGACTTAATAGAACGGAGGTTTTTCTTATTGTTGACCAGATTTATTATTCACCTGGTACTGAGATAACAAAAGATGCTTCTTGGGATGTGTACAATTTCAATATAGGTGATATCCTATGTGTTGTAGATTCAATAAAGTAATTAAGATAAAAAAGGCTGCAAATAACATCAGCTAAGCCATAGTAAACCAATGAAATACATTGGTTTACCGCGACATAGCTACCCGTTAGGTGCAAGTGTTGTGCGACTGGCATAGGAAAGCGACTGGCAGCCAATATGAACAATGATTCTGAAGAACAGAACAACAAATAACAGTAAAACAAGAAATGTTACTGACTTTAATAGAGACTATATAAGTCCTTAAAGCTAAATAAATAAAACCCTTCCGTTAAAGGGCGGAAGTAAAACAAAAATTATTATGATAGCAACAGCAGTTCAAAAAGGTGCCTATGTTTATTTGTATAATGAACGAGGTGGTCAACTTTGTAGTATTTATTGTGGGAATGACGGTTCACTTCAAGGATACACAGCATCAACAGTTTCTATTAGAAAAGGTAAATATGTCTATGTGTATGACGAAAAAGGCTCGCAAAAATCGTCTGTTTATGTTGGATAAAATAAATCAGAAAAAACTATGGCAATTAATATTATTTCAAACACTATTGACAACACCATTCTTCAATTTCAACGACCATTTACAACACATACCTTTATCGAACTCCTTATTACTAATAACAGGGCAGAATGGAATAACTTTGTTATGTCTTATAGACAAGAACATAGAAGTATTAGAGTTCAGGAACAAATTGCTGTAACACAAATTGGGAGATATTTGGGACGAAATGCAAAGCGATTAAATATTAGGCAAGGGAGAACAATTCCTGACAATAGAATAAATGGTTTAATAGAACACGTGCCTCTTCAAACAACAGAATGGTTTTGAACACCAGCACCTAACATCAACTACCCGTGTCCTCTCGGATGTGTGATTAATGAACTAAAGTTGGCGTACGTTGCAGGGAACCAGCGGTCACGACCGAAGGGAGTAATTGCAAATCCCAGCTTTTTGTATTATAAGGATTTGTAATCCGCTAAGTTCAAAATTAAAAATATATCTTTGTCTGATAAAAAACGGAAAGTATTTCGGATTAAAAATCCTGATAATACATTACGACGGGATTGCAAATCCCGTCAGACGTCCACGAGGTTTTATCCATTTAATAAGGATATCCGGTAGGGAAGGGACAAAACAGGCAGCAACTACAAGATATAAATTATCATACCTTTAGACAGAATATTTTAAAGTAACAGTATAGGTAACATTCAAATTATGAGTAATATAAAAATATCCATACGTTTTTTTGACGACCGCGAAGTACGAGCTGTTTGGGACGAGCAAAATTCCAAATGGTGGTTTAGTGTGTTGGATATTGTAGCTTTACTTACCGACCAAGACGACTACACCAAAACCCGCAACTATTGGAAATATCTTAAAACCAAATTGAAAAAAGAAAATAACGAGTTGGTTAGCGCCACTAACCAACTGAAACTTTTAGCAAGTGACGGAAAACGATATTTAACCGATATGTTGGATTACACCGGCATTATTGCATTAGGCAAAGAATTTCCGGGAAAAAAGGCAAACCGATTTATTGAATGGTTTACATACAGCGATGAAAGCATAGACGGAAAAAGCAAAACAAAAGCGTATGCCTTGTTTGAAAGTACATTTATCAATAGCATAGAAGTTGGTTCAACCAAAGGTTTGCAACAAATACACGCTTATTTGTTTGGCGGATTGTATGATTTTGCGGGACAAATCAGACAAAAAAATATTTCAAAAGGTGGTTTTCAATTTGCCGTATCCCGCTTTTTAGGCGACACATTAAAGCAAATAGAAGCAATGCCCGAAACTACATTTGACGAAATCGTAAACAAATATGTAGAAATGAACATTGCACACCCTTTTATGGAAGGTAATGGGAGAAGCACCAGAATATGGTTGGATTTGATACTAAAAAAACGCCTCAAAAAATGCGTTGATTGGAGTAAAATAAGTAAGCGAGATTACATGAACGCAATGATGCTAAGTCCAACCAAAAGTAGCGTTTTAAAAACACTTTTGGAAAAAGCGCTTACCAGCAAAATAAGCGACCGCGAAATGTTTATGAAAGGGATTGACTACTCATATTACTATGAAGAAAATGACTAATGAAAAATGGCAAAAAGTGGGCAGCAAATAACCATGTCCTCACGGATATGTGATTAATGAACTAAAGGTTGGCACACGTTGCCGGGAACCAGCGGTTATGACCGAAGGGAGTAATTGCAATCCCAGCTTTTTGTATTATAAGGATTTGTAATCCGCTAAGTTCAAAATTAAAAATATATCTTTGTCTGATAAAAAACGGAAAGTATTTCGGATTAAAAATCCTGATAATACATTACGACGGGATTGCAAATCCCGTCAGACGTCCACGAAGCTTTGTAT
>DIFH01000025.1:4556-43406 GCA_002427615.1 Paludibacter sp. UBA5753 | reverse complement strand
TATTTATCATGTATTTATAACGTGATTCTTCTCACATTATCATAATTATACTGGTACACTTTTCAGTTAATATGTAGTATACTTTTCAATTAATATAAACAAGCATTATATTTTCTGCTATGCTTTTTGTTTGTTTTACCTTTATTTTTTCTTATCAAATATGACTGACCTGAACATTTCTCATTCACTGCGAAAGTTTCTGCACACTTTTCTTTTCCGGTGAACTCTTCATCGCATTCACCTAAAAGTACACCAGGGGAGATTTAGGGGGCTTCTCTGATTTCGGATATCCGTATTCTTCCATCCAGTCCTACCGGATATCCTTATTAAATATACAAAGCATCGCAGAAGTCTGAGGTGAAACCTTCGGTCATGACCGCTGGTTCCCAGCAACGTGCGCCAACTTTAGGACTCCTAATTACATATCCGAAAGGACAGGACAAACAGAGATTTTGTCATTTCTATTTTTTCTTTTATTATGACCTTACAAACGTTGTACAAACGCCCACTCGTTCAAAACGAGTGGTAGCGTTTCTCGAACACCATCTAAACCGGATCCACATCCAATCCGATTCGCACCGATTTGAAACGTGGTTCGGCAAGAATTTGATCGCTTATATGCCGTAAAATTTCCTTGGCTTTGGCCGGCGAAGCTTCGTTTTCGATTTTCAGGATGATTTGTTTGATAAACAGATTCTGAATGCGTGAAACAGGTGGATCGATAGGTCCGAGAATACGTTCCCCAAAAACCGCATGCAACTGTCGGCCCATTTCAAATGCAGCTTGTTTCACCACCTGCACATCCTTGTGCCGTAATGTGATCTGAATCATGCGGAAATAAGGCGGATATTTGAATTGTTTCCGTTCTTCGGTCTGAAGTTTATACATGGCCGCATAATCGTTGCGTATCACCTGTCCTATTACGGTATGTTCGGGTTGCGATGTTTGCAACACTACCAGACCGCGTTTGTTTTTTCGTCCGGCACGTCCGCTTACCTGCGCCATTAACTGATATGCCCGTTCGTGTGCGCGGAAATCGGGGAAATTCAACAGATTATCCGCATTCAAAATGCCCACTAAGCTTACATGTTCAAAATCAAGTCCCTTGGTTACCATTTGTGTCCCGATCAAAATGTCCACTTTGTGTTGTTCGAAATCGGAAATCAGCTTTTCATAAGATTTTTTCGAACGAGTTGTATCCAGATCCATACGGCTCACACGGGCTTCGGGGAAAATATGCCGGATTTCGTCCTCTATCTTTTCCGTTCCAAAACCTTTCGTATTCAGATTAGGGGTTTTACAAACCGGACAAACCGTCGGTATTGGCTCCGTATAACCACAATAATGACAAGTGAGCGTATTGAAAACCTTGTGAACCGTCAGGCTTACATCGCAGTTTTTACATTTCGGCACATACGCACAGGCTTTACATTCGATATAGGGAGCATAACCCCGTCGGTTTTGAAAAAGGATAATTTGTTCTTTATTGCCTAGCGCCTTCGCTATTTTCTCTATCAGCACATCCGAAAAATGTCCTTCCATGCGTTTTTTATGGTAAGCTTCTTTGGTGTCGACTACCATAATTTCGGGTAACTGCATTTCTTCGTGCCGTTGATGCAATTCTACCAAACCGTATTTACCGGTTTCGGCATTAAAATAACTTTCGATGGAAGGCGTGGCGGATCCCAGCAAAGTTTTGGCGTCATGCATCGAGGCCAACACAATGGCAGCATTGCGGGCATGATAACGGGGAGATGGATCGTATTGCTTGTAGCTCGTTTCATGCTCTTCGTCCACTATCACCAGTCCCAGCTGCCTGAAAGGAAGGAAAACGGAAGAGCGAACGCCAATGATTACATCGTAACTTTTATCATTCAGCACATTATTCCATATCTCCACACGCTCGGCATCCGAAAATCTGGAATGATACACGCCTAAACGTTTCCCGAAAACACGTTTCAAGCGGGTTGTAAGTTGCGTTGTGAGTGCAATTTCAGGAACAAGATATAACACTTGCTTCCCTTCATCCAGCGCTTTTTGTATCAGGTGTATATAAATCTCCGTTTTACCGCTTGATGTTACTCCGTGAAGCAACACCACCGGTTTTATTTTAAATTGCTTTTCAATGTCGCTCAAAGCTGTCTGCTGAAATTCGTTCAGTACATAAACGGCATTGGTTTGTATGTCCGAAATATCCAACCGCCCAATTTCTTTCACGTAAGTTTCCAATGCCCCATGTTCCACCAATCCGGCAAGTACGGCAGGAGATGCGCCCGACTTTTCGAGCAATTCTTTGCGTGAAACTTCGCGTTGTCGGGCAGGAATAAGGCATTTTGATAAGTCGATATACATCATCAACATATCCAGCTGCTTTTTAGCCCGACCAAGTTTGTCGAAAATTTGTTTTAAGTTTTCCTCCTGACGGGCTTCTTCTGTCAAACGTACAAAAATATCCGTTTTGGCACGGAATTTCTCCGTTAGCTCCTCGTTCACTTCCACCGCTCCTTTTTCGAGCAGGATTTTAAGCGTGGGCAGCACGTCGCGTATTTCGGTAACTTTGTTCAATTCCGCCACGTTCACCGGTTTTCCGTCCGAAAGCGCATCCAGAATGCGCTGTTCTTTTTCCGAAAGAAAAGTTTCAGCCTCAAAATCAGGATTGATGCACACTTGCGTTTCGCTTTCCAACTTTAATCCGGCCGGAACTGCCGCCTGATACACATCGCCCGGATAGGCCTGATAATAAGCGCCTATCCATTCCCAAAACTTCAACTGCGGATAGCGCAATACAGGTTGGTTGTCGAGCAAGCAAATCACATCCTTCAGCTCATAAAGCAGTTCGGGTTTGTGTGTATGAATTATCGACACGATGGCCGTGTACATCTTCTTTTTCCCAAACGGCACCACCACGCGCATACCGATACGAACGGCATCCGCCCACTCATCCGGCACCGAATAAGTGAACGTTCCGCCCAATGGCAATGGTACTATGACGTCGATGTATTTCATGACCCAACTCCTAAAGAAGAATAAGATTAGTTTCGCAAAGGTAAGAAAGAATTAAGAAACGGCAATCCTTAAACCGGATCGCATGATTCAAATTATTCACAGATATTAAGTAGTGTTTGCAAGAAAACACCAAGTTTTCTTGCAAACACTAAGTACAAAAAACACGAAGATCAACGCGCAAGCAGGCCAAATTATCGAATTTCCCGATACAAAAAATCGTGTCCAAACCCATATTCAGCAACCGAATAACCGATGTACAAAACCGATAAATCACATTTTTTAATATAAAAAATTGATATTTCCGCAAAAATATAGTTACTTTCGCAAAGTAAATATTAAACTTAATATTGTATTGCATTAGACTTTTTACTTTCCATATACTAATTAATTGGGAATCCAGAACTTAATTCTTTCATTTGCCATTTAATCAGTAAAATTGAAGGCAAGATGTATATACCGGTTTTCAAAAAAAACAAATAATTAACGACTCAAGATGTCAAATATCTACGATTTTACACGATCATACAGTTTGGTAAGAAGATATGTTCTTTTTACTTTCAAACGATTTTACGGTGAATACATGGTCAACGGGCGTGAGAATATCCCCGAAAAAGGTCCAGTCATTTTTGCTTCCAATCATTTGAATGCGTTAATGGATGCGCTGGCTGTTATATCAACGCTTCCTCACAAGGTGCCGATCGTCTATTTAGCGCGGGCTGATTATTTTAAAAATAAAAAAATAGCCAAGATACTTCGTTTTTTTAAAATCCTGCCGGCTTTTCGTATGCGTGATGGTGTAGGAAATTTAGAAAAAAACCATGGCATTTTCGAAGAATGCGTGGATGTGCTGGATCACAACAATGCACTTGGTATCATGCCCGAAGGGGTTCAGAGCGGGCTTCGCAAACTTCGTCCGTTGGTAAAGGGGATATTCCGTATCGCTTTTACCGCGCAACAAAAATACGACACGCAGCCCGGTGTGAAAATTGTACCCATAGGGATCGATTACGAAGATTTTGAAAAATATGGGAAGCATATTATTATCAATATCGGAAAACCAATTGAAGTATCGGATTATATGGCTGAATACAACGTAAATCCGGTGAACGCCACGAATCAAATCCGCGACCGCTTACGCGACGACCTGATTGGGCTGTCTCTTCATTTGGACACGGAAAAACATTATGCTTGTTTCGAAACAGCTACCAAAGTGGCCAATACGGCAATAGTAAACGAGTATAAACTCCCCGATAAAACCCTTTCCCGTTTTTTTGCCCGTCAGAAAATTGCAGAACGATTGATATCATTGGAAAATAAAAAACATGAAATCACTGAGCGATTGGATACTCTTTGCACGGAATATAAAGAAAATATGAAAAAACTAAATCTGCATTCGTGGGTATTGGAGAAAAAAACGTATAAAATTAAGCCTTTACTATTAACCGGTCTGTTGCTATTGGTAACCTTGCCTGTTTTTGTTATAGGGTTTATCCTCAATATGTTCCCTTTCTTTTTACCTGATGCAATCCGAAAATTATTCAAGATAAAATTCCCGGGCGGCGTTAGTTCGGTACGTTTTGGTTTGGGAATGATTTCGTTTCCCATATTCTATCTCTTGCAAGGAATTATGATTTATAAAAGATTTAATGGCGATTTGTGGAATCTTATCATTATTATTCCTTTACAATATATTTTCGGAAAACTTTCTTTCCTGTGGTATAAAAGTTATAAAAAGTTGCTTGCTAAAGTCCGTTATCGAAAACTACAACATCAAAATTCTCAAATCCTGGTAGAAACAAGATTTTTACACGAACAAATCATTCAGATTGTTCAAGCATCGTGAAAATTGGGGAAACAGTAGCTATTTTTTACTGTTTTACATCAAAAGAATGTACATGCTTTAAGCAATTCGGGCAACTTGCTTCATCATTTCTTCATCGGTTCCGCTCACGATAAGTTGAGCCTGCGAATAAAACGGCTCGCGGGCAACAAGTCCTTCTTCAATGAAAAGACGCAAATCTTCGCCTTTTCGATTGCCAAGCAAAGGTCGTTTTCCGGCGCGCGACGATTCGAGACGAGTAACTAATTGTTCCGGAGAAAGTTTTAAATACACGGTAAAACCATGTGAATTCATATAATCCATGTTATCGAAAAAGCAGGGCGCTCCACCACCGGTCGAAATGACGGTTTTTTCAAAATCGGCTACTTCATGTAAACATTCACGCTCAATTTCCCTGAATTTATCTTCGCCCATTTCAGCAAAAATTTGAGAAACGGCTTTGTGATATTTTTTTTCGATCAGCGCATCCATATCCACAAAAACATAATCCAGTTGTTGAGCCAGCATTTTACCCATGTATGTTTTCCCCGAGCCCATATAGCCGATTAAAAAAATTCTTTCCATACTTTTAAATCAATTTCGGATACAAAGTTAACAATAAATTGTCAAACGAAAACAAAAACAAGTCACCGGATGAAATCTCATCCGGTGACTTGTTATCCCTGTGATTGATTAAACTAATTTAAAGGCTATCTCCAAAATCTTCCCTGAACTTAGCCATCAGCTTTTGCGGCCAGTCGGAAGTAGGTTCGAGTCCTCCCATAAAGAAACGCAATACCGGCGGTTCGTAAACGAATTTCAATCCGCCGATCAGGCGACGGTTATCATATAACCAGGTAAGGCGGTCTTCGACATATTTTATCTGCGACAAAGTGAAAACACGTCGTGGCACAGCCAGGCGAAGCAATTCCATATCGGCATAAGTTTCGTTACCATATTCGTCGCGCTGGTTCGATATCGAACCGCGTTCCATGCCACGAACTCCCGAAACGAGGAATAAGGCTGCCGCCAAAGCCCCTGCGGGATATTGTGTTTGCGGGATATGCGCACACATTTGCATGGCGTCCACGTGAGCGCCTAATACTCCGGCAGGTTTAACCATTGGAATCCCTTTGGCATCCAAACTATTAACCAGGTATTTAATAAATGACGGACTCTGGCTGATCATAGTTTCATCCAATGTTTCGTACAAGCCGACTGCCATGGCTTCCACTTCGCGGATCGACATTCCTCCGTAAGTCAAAAAGCCTTCGTACAAAGGCACAAATGCTTCCAGCTCTTTGAAAATTTCCATGCGGTCGGTGCAAATACCGCCACCACGCGAAGAGCTGAGTTTTCGCGCCGAAAAATAGCACAAATCAGCCAAACCGGTCATTGTTTTGATAACGGTTTCCATGTTTGAGTTTTTAAATTCTTCTTCACGTTGCAGCACGAGGTAAGCATTTTCGCCCAACAAACTGCAGTCGAGCACCAGACGGATTTCGTATTTATCGGCCAATGCGCGAACATCGCGCAGGTTTTGCACCGAGAACGGTTGCCCTCCAATCAGGTTGGTTGAGGCTTCCATGCGGATAAACGGAATGTTTTTGGGACCATGGTAATTGATCACTTCTTCGAGTTTTTCAATATTCATGTTGCCTTTAAAAGGATGGTTGGAGTTTATTACATAAGCTTCGTCGTAAAGCAATTCCACAATTTGTCCGCCCTTGTCGGTAATATGTGCCATGGCGGTGGTGAAGTGATAATTCATTGGGACTAAACTTCCTTTGTGCACATAAGCCACCGAAATGATATTCTCGGCGGCACGTCCCTGATGAACGGGGAGCAGATATTTTTTGCCCAATACCTCTTCGACTGCTTTCTGCAGCCGTTCAAAACTTTGTGACCCCGCATAAGCATCATCGGCTTGCATCATGGCAGCCAATTGATTATCACTCATGGCATTGGTACCGGAGTCGGTCAACATATCCAGAAAAACATCTCTGGTACTCAGTCGGAAAGTATTGAAGCCTCCTTCGTAAAGAGCTTCGAGACGGCGTTCGATAGGAACGAGATGAAGTTTTTGCACAATACGTACCTTGTGCAGTTCCAGCGGCAGATTTTCCCCGCTGTAGAATTTGATTTCTTGCATAGCTATTACAAAAAAATGATTTATGGATTGATTTATATTTTTGAATTTGTCCAAAAAACAGAGTGCCTGTATTAAATAAGCACTCTATTTTGAATAAATATACTATTTAGTGTCAGAAAGAAAACACCGAGTTTTCTTGCAAACAATATTTATTGACAATTCAAAGTTTGTCAGCAGCAAAGATAATCAATTAATTAACACAAAGGACTTAAATCTTTATAATTATAAAATTAAACCTTGTTTTTACGACATTTTGATATTAATCCATTACAAATAAATTGTTTTATTCGTGGAAATTAATTGCTCATAAGAAACTCATTACTGCGTTTACTCCGCTTATTTCAAACAAAAAATCCGGTACAAAGTCAATTTGTACCGGATTTCGTTTATCAATCGTTTATAAAATTACATTTCCCACTGTTCACAGGAGTCAATCAAATCGTCGAAGGTTTTGATTTTTGCTTTTGCCTGTATTTCTGATATTTGATTTGTCATGGCTTCGTCGTAACTTTCGGCTTCCACATCCCGAATCACGCCAATGGCTACCGGAAACTCCGGTCCCTCCATCAGGGCAAGTTTCATTTGCAAAGTCGTGTCTTCACAATGTGCATCGTGTACCAAAATATCATTTTCGGTTACACCATTTTCGCCCATCGTAACTACTTTCAGGTTGAAACCATCAAGCACGAGCCCTTTGTCGCTGTTTTTACCGAAAATCATGGGCTTACCATGTTCCAGAATAACAATTCTGTCGTAACGCGTTTCTTTTTCCGAAAGCCAGCTGTGGGCTCCATCATTAAATATTACGCAGTTCACAAGCGTTTCGACCACCGAAGTTCCTTTATGTTTCGCCGCAGCCAACATGGTCATAGCCGACGATTTTAAATCCACATCGAGTAGTCGTCCGAAGAAAGTTCCACGAGCCCCGAAAGTAAGTTCTGCCGGACGGAAAGGCCGTTCGATTGTTCCAAACGGCGACGACTTGGTTACGTAACCTTTTTTGGTTGTAGGTGAATATTGTCCTTTTGTCAAACCGTAAATTTGGTTATTGAAAAGCAACACATTGATATCCACATTGCGACGCACACTGTGAATAAAATGGTTTCCACCGATAGCCAGGCAGTCGCCATCACCCGTAATTTGCCAAACGGTAAGTTTAGGATTGGCAACTTTCACCCCTGTTGCCACTGCTGCCCCCCGTCCGTGAATAGAGTGAAATCCGTAACCGGAAATATAATAAGGCAAACGCGATGAACAACCGATACCGGAAATAACCGCAGTTTCGTGAGGCGGCACGCCAAGCTCTGCCATCACTTTTTGCAAAGTGTTCAGCACGGCATAATCGCCGCAGCCCGGACACCAGCGGACATATTGATCGCTTTTAAAATCCTTGGCTGTATATTGTTGTATTAATGAAGTATCCATATTGAAATGATTTTTCCTAAAATTAAACTATATTATTTCAGTAAACTTGCAAAATGTTCTTCAAGTTCGGTTACAGTAAATGGTTGTCCCTGAACTTTATTGTATTGCAAATATTCACCCGGGACTTTCGATCGGAGGTAATTGGCAAATTGTCCGCTGTTTAATTCGCACACAACTATTTTTTTAAACTTTTTAATAAGCTGTTCAGTATTTTTTGGAAGTGGGTTGATATAATTAAAATGAAGCAACCCCACTTTTTCCCCGTTTTTATTCAAGGCATTTACGGCGGTCATCAAGTGTCCGTGAGTCGTACCCCAGCCAACAACAAGCAAATCTGCATTTTCATCTCCTTCTATTTTTAATTCGGGAAGTAAATTGCTGATATAATCGATTTTTCTCTTGCGTGTATCTACCATTTTCTGGTGATTCAAGGGATCGGTAGAAATAGCGCCGGTAGTATAATCCTTTTCGAGTCCTCCGTTTCGATGAGCAAAACCGTCGATTCCGGGAATACTCCAGTAACGTACTTTCGATACTTCGTCGCGAGCCGTTACTTTCAGTCCTTCCATGCCGGATTGGGGATAATTGGGTTTAATTTCGGGCAACTCGGCTAATTTTGGAAGTTTCCACAGCGATGTTCCGTTTCCGATAAACGCATCGGTAAGCAAAATAACCGGAGTCATGTGTTCCAATGCAATTTTTGAAGCCATATAGGCAAAATGAAAACTATCGGCGGGTGTACTTGCGGCAATAACCACAACAGGACTCTCGCCATTACGCCCGTATAAAGCCTGAAGCAGGTCGGTTTGCTCTGTTTTGGTTGGCAATCCCGTTGAAGGTCCCCCGCGCATTACATCCACGATTACAATTGGCAATTCAGCCATCACTGCCAGTCCTATGGCTTCCGATTTCAACGCCAGACCGGGACCTGAAGTGGATGTTGCGGCTAATTCGCCGGCAAATGAAGCGCCGAGAGCAATGGTAATACCGGCAATTTCATCTTCAGCCTGTACCACTTTTACGCCTAAATCCTTGCGCAAAACCAGTTCCTGCATAATATCGGTAGCAGGGGTGATAGGATAACTGCCCAGGAAAAGATCAAGTCCGGCTTTTTTGGAAGCAGCAATTAATCCCCATGCAGTGGCTTTATTTCCACTAATGCTGGTATATTTTCCTTTGGGTAACTCGTGCGATTTTTCAACGGTATAAGTTGAAATGCTCAAATGTAAGTTATTTCCATAGTTAAATCCATCTGTCAATACTTTTACATTGGCTTCGAGTATGCCGGGTTTTTTGCCGAATTTATTCTGCAGGAAATGTATAGCCTGGTCAATCGGACGATTAAACAACCAACAAATAAGCCCCAGAGCAAACATATTTTTACTTCGCAATATGGTTTTGTTATCCATATCAAAGCCTTCGAGACTGCTTTGAGTAAGAGTCGAAAGCGGAGCGGGAATCAGTTGAATGGTATCGGAAATATTTAATTCTTCAAAAGGATTTTCCGTTTTAAATCCTGCTTTGTCGAAATCGGATTTTTTAAAAGAATCCTCGTCGAAAATAATCACACCTCCTTTTTTTATTCCATCGGCGTTTACCTTTAAAGCTGCGGGGTTCATAGCCACCAACACATCGGCTTCATCGCCCGGAGTATATATTTTTGAGGCTCCTAAGTGCACCTGAAATCCCGAAACGCCGCCAACAGTACCTTGCGGTGCGCGTATTTCGGAAGGAAAATCGGGGAAAGTCGAAATTTCATTTCCCAGAATTGCCGAAAGATTGGAAAACAGCGTCCCTGTAAGCTGCATACCATCGCCCGAGTCGCCGGTAAATCGTACCACTACATTTTCCAATTCGGTAGATTTTGTATTGTTCATTATTCTTCAGTTAAAACAGTTCTATATTCTTTATATGATTACCGACTTGTTTCTTTTACGGAAACAAGTCGGTCTATACAACAATTTAAAACTCTGCATTGTTCGGAGTACGCGGGAAAGGAATCACATCGCGAATGTTGGTCATTCCAGTAACGAACAAAAGCAACCGTTCAAAACCCAATCCAAAGCCCGAATGGGGCGCTGTTCCGAATCGACGGGTATCCAGATACCACCAAATGTCTTTTTGGGGAACGCCCATTTCTTTTGCACGTGTTTGCAGTTTATTAAAATCTTCTTCACGTTGCGAACCTCCGATAATTTCACCGATTTTCGGGAACAAAACATCCATGGCGCGAACCGTTTTCCCATCATCGTTTTGTTTCATGTAGAACGATTTGATTTCTTTCGGGTAATCGGTCAGGATAACCGGTTTCTTGAAATGTTGTTCCACCAGGTAACGTTCGTGTTCCGATTGCAGGTCGATTCCCCAACCTACCGGAAATTCAAATTTATATCCCTTGGCAACAGCGTCTTCCAGAATTTTTATTCCTTCGGTGTATGTTAAACGTTTAAAGTCATTGTTAACCACAAAATTCAACCGGTCGTACAATTCTTTGTCGTACATATTGCAAAGAAAATCCAGATCGTCTTTACAATTTTCAAGCGCCCAACGGATACAATATTGGACAAAATCCTGTGCCAACTGCATATTTTCTTCTATTTCGTTGAAAGCAACTTCGGGTTCTATCATCCAGAATTCGGACAAGTGACGCGGTGTATTGGAGTTTTCGGCACGGAAAGTCGGGCCGAAAGTATAGATGGACCCCATCGACATGGCAGCCAATTCACCCTCCAATTGTCCGGAAACAGTGAGGCTGGCTTGCTTGCCGAAGAAGTCGTTTGAGTAATCGATTGAACCGTTTTCGTCTTTCTTCAGGTCGTAAAGATTCAAAGTAGTTACCTGAAACATTTGTCCGGCGCCTTCGCAATCGGAAGCTGTGATAATAGGCGTATGGAAATAGAAAAATCCACGTTCGTGAAAGAAGTTGTGCACCGCCATAGCCATGTGGTGACGGACGCGGAACACGGCGCCAAAAGTATTGGTACGCGGACGCAGGTGCGCAATTTCCCGCAAAAATTCCAAGGTATGCCCTTTTTTTTGTAAAGGATAAGTCTCGGGGTCGGCAGTGCCGTATATTTCAATTGATTCAGCCTGAATTTCCACGTTCTGACCTTTCCCTAAAGATTCAACCAACACGCCTGTTACGCTGATGCAGGCACCGGTTGTAATGGGTTTCAGATATTCGTCGCCGAATTTTTCATTATCGGCCACCACCTGGATATTATTAATCGTCGAACCATCGTTCAACGCTATAAAGCTCA
Organism: Paludibacter sp. UBA5753; assembly: GCA_002427615.1. GTDB lineage: Bacteria > Bacteroidota > Bacteroidia > Bacteroidales > Paludibacteraceae > Paludibacter. The sequence goes on along the minus strand of DIFH01000025.1, from coordinate 31,744 downwards.
CATTTTTATTACCGCGGCGGGTACGCACCCAACCTTTAATATTTATCGCTGTACCGTAATCGGTACGTTTCAGGGCATCAACAATAATTGTTCTGGTCATGCTTTTTTATAATTAAAAATAAATAGCTCTGTCAATTTGAATTTTAAACCTGCAAAATTACTAAATTTCGTCGAGAAAAACAGCCTGTAAACGTAAAAAAAGCGCCTGCAAAATTTTTGCAGGCGCTTTTTTTATGTTTTGTTATTGATTATTACTTTTGCTCAACATTTCCAATCATACTCACTGCACATCGGAATCCAATGTCATTTGCCGACTTATTTTGTTCCAAATAACGACGTGTAGATGGATTTAACCAATAAACTCTATCTTTCCACGAGCCACCTTTATAAATGCGTGTGTTATTTGAAATTACAGGACGTAAAACATCGGTAATATCGAAAGTATCAACTACAGTAAGATTAGAATTACTTAATGAGAAGTTAATTTGTGATTGAGGGTCGCCATCTTTAAAATCTCTCACGTCAATAATACTGTCGTTCATAATTCTACCCAACGAATCGATAGCATAAATATTTCTTCCAAAAGCATCTTTGCCTGCGGGTTTAGGCGCGATATATACATTCCCGCGGAATGAATTATATTCTGCCACATCCTCGAAACTTGTAGGCCGGTAAACGTCCAACACCCATTCATTTACATTTCCCGCCATATTATACAGTCCAAAATCATTGGGTAAATATGCATCTACAGGCGCGGTAATGGTAGCTTTGTCGTTTAAACTACCTGATGTTCCCATTAAATCGCCGCGTCCTCTTACGAAATTAGCCTGCATCTGACCCCGTTGTTTTCTGGAAGGATTACGCATTTGCGAACCCGCCCACGGATAAATTTTTCCTTCGGACACTACACCTTCTTTATCAGATTTTATAGCATAAGCTGCAAACTCCCATTCGGCTTCGGTTGGCAACCGGAAATCGGAAAATAAAATTCCATCCGACATATCTACTTTGCGGGCTTTTGCACTCAAATCCTTTATAACCTTTTTACCCGGCTTTGGTTCATAATTGTTTTGTAAAAGATATTTTTGAGTATTAAAAACAAAATTAGTTCTTATTGAGTCATAACTCATCGATGCAACTTTAGAAAAATCGGGCGCTTCAATAATTCCAGCCCGAACCAAAGCCAATTCATTCACCCTGTCGGTACGCCATGCACAATAATCCATCGCTTGTTCCCAGGTAACCCCAACGACAGGATATTGATTGAAAGCAGGATGAGTGAAGTAATTCTGTAAATAGGGTTCGTTGTATGCCAGCTCCTCACGCCAGATTTTCACATTAGGTTCCGCTTTAATGACAAGATTTGGAGCTGTTTTGCCAAACACCACATTCATCCAGTTGGTATATTCACGCCAGTCGACATTGCGGATTTCGTATTGATCCATATAAAACGAACTTACCGTGATACGACGTCTTTTATTATCGCGCGGAGCCGTTACAAATTCCCCTTTTTCGCCAATAGTGAAAGACCCTCCCTCTATTGCAACCATGCCTATCGGGGTTTGCGTTTTATATCCGGGTTTCACGGTAAATCCCGTCCCCTTTATATCGTTATATTTCCAGCCTGTTACACTGGAGGTGGTTTGATTTGTTTTTTTTCCAAAAGCAACCACAATACTTATTCCTATGAGAAATAAAGCAAATTTCGTTATTGATTTTATAGTCATAAAAGGTATGAAATATTACAAGTAAACTTTTTATTCTGAGAAAATAGCAATGCAAAAATAGTGTTTTTTTCCTTTATAATGTAAAAATAAAGAGGTTTTTTCCTCTTTTGCAGCAAAATCTACTTTCATTATAACTCATTTTCTCTCAAAAACGTATATATCGAACTGAAAAACTATCTAAAATAATGATATTGTATTGATATACTGATAATTAAATTTATCGTTCTTATTTGAATATATGCTGACAAACATCACAAATACAATCATATAACCTTAAATTACGGTTTAAAGTTACGGTTTATCACTATTTTTCTTACATTTGCAGATAAATTAAACCACGAAATTTTTATTGTGATTCAATCTATTAATCAACAATGCAGATTAAACTAAACGATAAATTATTCGATTTGTCAATTCCTGTCGTAATGGGCATTGTCAACGCAACGCCCGATTCTTTTTACCCAGGAAGCCGTTATACTTCGGACAAAAGCTTATTGTCGAGCGTAGAGAAAATGCTGATGGATGATGTTGACATCGTTGATGTAGGAGGTTACTCTACGCGACCAAAGGCTGAAAACATTTCATCGGACGAAGAAATCGGAAGGCTTGCTAATGCCATTGAAAATATTTTAAAGAAATTTCCTGGAACTATCATTTCCGTTGATACTTTCCGTGCCAACGTTGCGAGATATGTGGTTCAAAATTATAATGTTGCAATAATAAACGACATTGGCGGCGGAACGCTTGACGATTTGATGTTTGAGACAATTGCCGATTTGCAGGTAGCTTACGTGCTTATGCACACCAAAGGTACGCCGCAAACTATGCAAAATCAAACCCATTATGAAAATGTCGTTGCGGAAGTTCTTCATTTTCTTGAAAAACGCATTGCACAGCTTCATTTACTTGGCGTAAACGATATTATTGCCGACCCTGGATTCGGGTTCGCAAAAACGATAGAACAAAATTATAGCTTATTAAGTAAACTCTCCTATTTCAAAGAACTGAATGTACCTCTCCTTGCAGGTGTTTCACGTAAATCGATGATATGTAAAGTGCTTGATATTGAAACAAAAGATGCGCTGAACGGAACTACCGCCGTTAATATGTTGGCATTGCTGGGAGGCGCATCGATATTGCGTGTTCATGACGTAAAAGAAGCCAAACAAACTATTTCTATTTTTCAGAACTATCAAAAAGGTTTAGCATAACAGATTACAATAAATTTACTCTAAAATTTCGTTTATGGGTTTTCAAATCGGAATAAAGGATATCGTCGATATATTTTTGGTTGCAGTGCTGCTTTACCAAACGTTTAAACTTCTGAAAAGAACGGGAGGTCTTAATATATTCTTAGGCATAATGGCATTCCTGATATGTTGGTTTCTGGTTTCGTATGTCTTTAAAATGGAGTTGCTTGGCGGGATATTAGACCGCGTTGTGAGTGTGGGTGCATTCGCTTTGATTGTGCTTTTTCAGGATGAAATCCGACGTTTCTTCACAAAAATCGGGTCGAAACAAAGTTGGAGTTCGTTCAATTTTTTAAAACGCTTTATGGGAAATAGCGCTGAAAAAGAACGTGTCGACTTTCATTTGGTACAGATTGTGTTGGCATGTCGCAATTTAGCAAAAACTTCGACCGGAGGACTTATAGTAATTACGCGAACTCACGATCTGGAATTTTATGCGCAATCGGGCGAACAAATAAATGCCACTATCAGCTCGCGTCTTGTTGAAAATATATTTTTTAAAAACAGCCCATTACACGATGGCGCAATGATTATCACAAAACAAACCATTAAAGCGGCAGCCTGCATACTTCCTGTTTCGAAAAACCAATCTATCCCAAAACGCATGGGGCTTCGCCACAGAGCCGCTGTAGGAATAACCGAACATTCGGATGCTATTGCAATCGTTATTTCGGAAGAAACAGGACATATTTCCTGGGCAATAAACGGTCAACTAACCGTAAACGTAAAACCGGAGCAGTTGGAACATTTTCTGTCGGAAGAGTTGGCAGAATGAGTTATGGTTTTATACATTAAAAAAACAGTTTCTAAACGCCCGGCCCCCGGATATTATCCATTTTCAAATAAGCCTATATTCAGTAAAAACGAGACAAAAGCTTTTACGATTGTCTCGTTTTGAATTTAGAATATGTTTGGTTTCCGTTTTTTTGCTTCATCCAGCGAAAGTAAATTCACTTTCTTGGTTTGCTTTTCACGTAGAGCTTTGTATTCCGCTTCGATCTCGCCTATAAAATTATAATGCGTTTTGTCACTCATTAATTGCGATACCACAAATGTATTAACCGATGCATCCTTTACATAAACGACCGGACCTTTATAGTTTGGTGCAATTTTTACGGCTGTATGAATTTTCGAAGTGGTTGCGCCGCCAATCAGCAAAGGAATCTTCAGTCCGGCTTTTTCCATTTCGGCAGCTACATGACTCATTTCTTCGAGCGATGGCGTTATTAATCCGCTGAGGCCTATGATATCTACTTTTTCCCGGATAGCTGTTTCGATAATTTTTTCGGTAGGAGTCATCACGCCTAAATCGATAACTTCGAAATTGTTACAAGCCAGCACCACAGCCACAATGTTTTTACCTATATCATGTACATCGCCTTTCACCGTTGCAATCAAGAATTTACCTGCCGACGAACTCTGACCCGGCACTTTTTGTTTTTCAATTTCGGGTTGAAGAATAGCAACCGCTTTTTTCATGGTTCGGGCAGTTTTTACCACTTGGGGCAAGAACATTTTACCTTCGCCAAACAAATCACCCACGATATTCATGCCGCTCATCAGGGGTTTTTCAATGATTTCGATGGCGGTATCGTATTGCGTCAATGCTTCGGCCAAATCTTCCTCCAGAAAATCGCTGATGCCTTTTATTAACGCATATTCCAATCGTCCCTGCAAAGGTCGGGTGCGCCATTCGTCTACTTTTACCACTCTTTCGCCCGAAGCCTGTTGCTTCACTTTCTCAGCGAGTTCAATCATGCGTTCGGTGGCATCAGGTCTTCGGTTGAGCACCACATCTTCTACATGTTCCAATAATTCGGGTTCAATGTCCTGATAAATCTGCAACATACCTGCATTCACAATGCCCATATCCATCCCTGCTTTGATAGCATGATACAGAAAAACGGAATGAATGGCTTCGCGCACTACATTATTTCCACGGAACGAGAATGAAAGATTACTTACGCCGCCGCTTATTTTGGCCAATGGCAGGTTCTGCTTTATCCAACGGGTTGCATTGATAAAATCAACGCCATAATTATTGTGTTCTTCAATGCCTGTGGCAATCGCCAATACATTCGGGTCGAAAATAATATCCTGAGGCGGAAACCCGACTTTATCGACCAACAAATGATATGCACGGCTACAAATTTCAGTTTTACGTTGGAAACTGTCGGCCTGACCTTTTTCATCGAAAGCCATAACCACAGTGGCTGCACCATAAGCACGAATCTTACGGGCTTTATGCAGGAAATCTTCCTCCCCTTCTTTTAAACTGATAGAGTTGACAATACATTTGCCCTGAACGCATTTCAGTCCGGCTTCAATCACATCCCATTTTGAGGAATCGATCATAATCGGCACACGCGAAATTTCGGGTTCCGAAACCACATAATTCAGAAATGTTACCATCTCCTCTTTGGATTCGAGCATGGCATCATCCATGTTTATATCGATAATCTGCGCTCCATCTTCCACCTGCTTGCGGGCAATGGTAAGGGCTTCTTCATATTTCTTCTCGTTTATCAAACGCAAGAACATCTTTGAACCGGCCACATTACAACGCTCGCCAATGTTGACGAATAATGACCTCACCCCCAAATTCTCTATGACCTCACCCCCCAGCCCCTCTCCTTGAGGAGAGGGGTTAGTTTGTGCTATTGGAGAAGTTTCTTCGTAACCTTGAGAAATGACCTCTCCCCCTGCCCCCTCTCCCGAGGAGAGGGGAATGTCGGTGCGACGAGGAGGTGTGGGTTTATTCTGAAGATAATTCTTTATTTCAACAAACACATTGAACGAATTCGTAATTACTTCATGATTTGTGAATCTCAGCACATCATAGCCCTGTGTGTTTAAAATTCTTGTTCTTTCTGTATCCCTTTCTTTATTTTCTTTTGTAAGATGAATGCCTCCATCAACCTCGACAATTACTCTTTTTTCAATACAAATAAAATCTGCAATATATCCATCAATAACCTGTTGTCTTTTGATTTTAAATCCGGTACTATTTCTTCTCAATAATTGCCACAAAATATCTTCTGCTTCAGTGGGATTTCTCCTCATATCCTTTGCGATTGGTTGAAGTATTTTCCAACTTTCAGCTGAAGTTGTAAAATATTCAGGACGTTCGCGTTGCGATGTTCCCTTCTCCTTGGGAGAGGGGTTAGGGGAGAGGTCAAAATATGCCGATACTGGCAAACTCTTTATTTCGAGTAGCTCAAGACCACTTAAAACCAAATCAGATGATTTTTCTTTCGGGATTCGTACTTCTTTTCCTTCAATCAGCTGCCGATATGCAGCAATATGATCAGGCGTTGTTCCACAACAACCACCAATGATGTTCACCAGTTTTTCATCGAAATATTCTTTGATCTGGATGGCCATTGTTTCGGGAGTTTCGTCATATTCGCCAAACTGATTGGGCAAACCGGCATTGGGATAAGCGCTGACAAACCAGGGCGAGTTAGCGCTGAGTTCCTCGAGATAAGGCTTCATATCTTTTGCTCCGAAAGAACAATTTAATCCGACTGACAGTAAGTTAGCATGGCCAATGGACGCCAAAAATGCACGAACAGTTTGACCTGACAAGGTACGACCACTCGTATCGGCTACGGTTGCAGAGAGCATCAAATCAACTCGTTTGCCAAGTTCAGTCATGGCTTCTTCCGCAGCGAAAATAGCCGCTTTGGCGTTTAGCGTATCGAAAATGGTTTCAATTAAAATGGCATCTACCCCGCCTTCGATCAATGCCAGCATTTGTTCTTTGTATGCCAGCACTAAACCATCGAAAGTGACAGCGCGATATGCCGGATTGTTCACATCCGGAGACATAGATGCTGTTTTGTTGGTCGGGCCAACTGCCCCTGCAACAAAACGCGGCTTATCAGGATTTTTAGTCGTAAATTCATCTGCTGCTTTACGGGCAAGTTTGGCCGCTTCAAGGTTTATTTCACGTACCAGTTCTCCCATTCCGTAATCCTCCATCGAAATGCGTTGCGCATTAAAGGTATTGGTTTCGATGATATCGGCACCGGCTTCGAAATATTTACAGTGAATGTCGTAAATTATTTCGGGTTGAGTCAATGTCAATAAGTCATTATTTCCTTTCTGGGGAATTTTGGTTTTGGCAAAACGTTCGCCACGATAATCAGCTTCAACAAGTTTGTAATGCTGAATCATGGTACCCATGGCGCCGTCAAGAATCAATATACGGTTTTCGAGTTCGGTTCTAAGTTTCATTATTCTTTTTTATATTTAAAGTGCAAAGATAATGCTATTTTAGGATAAAACGACCTCATTCATGTTATAGAACGAGGTAGTAATTAGTATTTTGATATGCTCCTATCTATACTTAGAAGCACAATAAATAGTAACTACTCAGCACCCTTTATGTTTATATCCTTTTTGATTTTCAGTTCGACAAAGTCGAACTGAAAATCAAAAAGGAGGGAGATTGTTTCATTAACCCCCAGTTGCGCTTCGCTTACTGGGGGTTATTCATATTTAGNNCGTCGGGGCAAAGAGTTTAAATATATAACAATCAACTAAATGGCTAATTATTATCAAATTTATTAGGGTGCTGAGTAGTTACAATAAATAACACAATAGATCTTTTTGATTATAACTTTCTGAATAATTTAAGCATTTAATTTTTACTCTATGGTTTATTATGCGTAAATGGCTTAGACACTTTATTCTTCTGTCAAAAATAAAATCATTCTTTCTACCGCTTTTTCGCAAACCGCACAAAATGCAGGCGCTTCATTCGTTCTCATCCGGCAATCGTAAGCCGGACGATACATTCCTTTGGTGAGATAACCGCCTCCCTCGAATACGCCGATTTTCAATTTCTTGGTTTCATTGTTTACTTTTGTTGGAATCGTAGTTCCTTGTGGCAAATCGTTTTTCCATTTGGTTTCGAATCGTACCAACGAAGTAAGATTTGGCTCCCACGGTTCAACTTTAGTATTGTACATATCATCCAAAACATCCGGATATTCCTTGAAATACTCATCTCCGAGCCCTGCAAACGAATGTCCGAATTCATGTACAATAACCTGTGATTGAGCTCTTTTACTGTCGGCAGAAGCCAACGCATAAAAATTATAGATTCCTCCGCCACCGTAAGTCGAGGTGTTGGCAAGGATGTAAATAGCATCGTAGGGTACTGCAGCCGCAAAATCACGAATGCGGAAAACATTGGTCGAAGTCAGGTAACGGGGTTCGTAAAAAGTATAAAAATGTGATCCAAGAGCCGTATTTTCCCATTTGTTTTCATGTGGCATGGATATTCCTGAATCTTCCGAAGGAGCTGCAACGGCGTAAACATTGATACGGTTTTTATATCGGGCAAATGGCTCGTGTGTGAAAAGACTTTCTGCTAATTTCTGCGCATCTTCATAAAACTTACTCATTTCATCTGAGGTATAACCTTCGGCAATAACGGCAATATCAACTCCTTTCTTGGATGGAACATTTTTGAAAATTTCCTTAACGGCAACAAATTCGGGTTTATTGCGACGTATTAAACGATCGTCGGGCGAAAACCCAAACTGCAACAAAGTTTCCCATTTATCAAAATCCAATCGTTTTTCGATGGTCACTTTTACTGCTTTTTTAGGAAACGGAAACTGAACGCTTTGTTCAAAGCTTTTGTTTACGTGTTTCGCTTCGTCGGAAGTTTGCCATTCGAAGTAAAGCGTGCTGAAACCGTCGATGTAAATCAGTTTGCTTGTGGCGCTGTCGGCAACCTGAAAACGGTATTCGCCAAGGTTCAAATCGGTCGTTAAATTCGCCCTGCGGCCGCCCCAGAAAGGTTCTTCTTTTATTTTGTCGAGGAAGGCAGCAGTTGAAGTTGAATTTCCACAAAACTGGAAATCAACGCGACAGGCTTTGCCCGTAAAATACTGATTATACGATTGAGCAACAGAAGACAAAGCAAAAATAAAAAAGAGGAAAATACTGATTGAAATCTTTCTCATGGGTAATATATTTTTAAAAGCGCAAACTCTCTGCTCTGACTTTTCGGAGTGGACTCAAAAATTGAAAATCACCAAGCATGCGTAAGTTCAAAACGACAAAAAGTGAATTTCAAAAATGAAAAATGTCCAAAACAAAATCGGACTTTATAAACAAAATCTTTTTATACTTATCTTTCTATAAAGTTCCTTTTGGTGATTTAAGGAGCTACCTATTTCATCAATTTTCTTTTCCATGCCGGAATATTCTCCACATTTTTCAGCGTGGTTTCATCTTCCAAATCGTCGAGAGTGAAAATGGGTAATTCAGGTTCTGAAACCGGTTCGGGCTCGGGTTCCGGAGTCGGCTTGCCATAATACTGATCCATTGCTTTTTGAATTTCATCCACCTTTTCTCCTTCTTTTTCCGGTTTATCGGAAGTTAATGTCTGATTAACTGAAACTACCTTCTGAATGACTGAATCGGAAGTGGAGTTATGTACCGGTTTGTAATTTTCCTTGACTGCCGTTGAGGGCATTCCCGGAATATCGCTAACATCGTAACCCGTGGCAATAATGGTTATTTTTACATTGTCGCCCAAACTGTCGTCGAATGTTGCACCCCAGATTACCTGCACATTATCACCCACTTTATTCATGAAATCGTGAATTTGCTGCACTTCTTCCATTTTAATCTGGTTGGTAGTGGAGCAATACAAACTCAACAATACTTTGCTGGCTCCGTTTACATCATTGGTGTTCAGCAAGGGAGAATTCAATGCGTCTTCAATGGCTTTGCTGATACGATTTTCGCCCGAAGCAAAACCGGTATTCATGATGGCTACATTTCCATCTTTCATAATGCTGTACACATCGGCAAAGTCGGTATTGATGTAGCCCGGAACGGTAATAATCTCGGCAATTCCTTTGGCTGCATTGGTCAATACGTCATCCGCTTTGGCAAATGCATTCGACAGTTCAAGGTCGGGATAAATTTCTTTCAACTTTTCGTTATTTATCACCAGAATGGCATCCACGTGTTCGCTTAAAGCCGCAACTCCTTCCAACGCTTGTTTTATTTTCAGGTTGCCCTCGAAAGCAAAGGGGATGGTAACAATGCCTACGGTAAGAATACCAAGGTCGTGGGCTGCTTTGGCAACAACGGGCGAAGCGCCGGTACCTGTTCCTCCGCCCATTCCGGCAGTGATAAACACCATTTTTGTATTGTCCTGCAAAAGCGCCTGTATTTTTTCAATAGACTCTTCGGCTGCCTGACGGGCAACTATGGGATTGCCTCCTGCTCCTAATCCTGCCGTGGTATTAACGCCCAACTGAATTTTTGTCGGGACAGGCGATTTTATCAACGCCTGATTGTCGGTATTACACACAACGAACGAAACATCAGTAATTCCCTGACGATACATGTGGTTCACGGCATTTCCGCCACCGCCACCAACACCAATTACTTTAATGATAGAAGTATCCACCAACGGTAATTCTAAAGGCAAACTATCATCTAAATATCCCATATAATTCATTTATTCTCTGTTTATTATATTCAAAACTTCTCAAACTTTTTATTGTTGCACGTTCCCCCGACTAAGGAGGGTTTGTGTTTAACTCATGGTGTTTTCATCTCCGAAAAAATTCAAAAATCCGTTTGCTAAACGGTCCTTTAACCCTTTTTTAGGTAATTTGGTTTCTTTTTTCGTTTTTTTTGTTTCTTCAATTGGATGCTGTTGCCGGTATTCGTGTGTCAGCACAACGGTACCGATAAGTTGCGAAAGCACAGGATCGAAATACTTATCGGGGGTTTTATCGACCAACCAATCTGCATGACTGCCGAATCGAGCCTGGAAACCTGATTTTTCTGTTATAAAATCAATCAGATTATTTAGTTTTGATGCACCGCCCGTGATAATAATCCCTGCGTCTAAAACTTCAGGATAAGAATCGATGGTATTGAAGATGGGTTGTAAAATTTCCTCCAGCCGGGCTTCGATGATGGTTGCCAGGAATCTGGTCGAGATTCTTACCGGTGGTTTTTCTGTTTCAGAAGATTTAATCTGCACGTATATAGGCTCTTCGACAAGAGTTTCCATAGCCGTACCTTTTACCTTTTTTAATCTTTCGGCATCCTGTTCGCTGATTCCTAACTCCTGAATGTCTTTTGTAATATTTTTACCCCCGAGCGGAACGACGAGCAATTGTTGCAAAGCGCCATTCTTGTAAATAGACAGGGTGGTGGTAGCGGCGCCGAAATTGATAAGAGCGCAGCCAACTTCCCGTTCGTTTTCTTCGAGTACGGCAGCCGACAAGGCTTCAATGGCAATCGGGCTATGTTCGATGATTATTCCGGTACGTTCGAAACAACGTTCCAACTCAACCATTATGTTTTTATTCCCGTAAATAACGGTGTATTTTCCGGTAATTTGCGTTGCTTTTTGTCCTAAAGGTTCATCCGTTCTAAGTCCGTCGAGTTCGTAATAAAGAGGTATAATATCGTAAACAGCAATGTTTTCTTCCTGAATTTTTTTCTCGCACTCATCGTTCATGTCCAATATCAGTTGGTCGGTAACAACTTTTGACGCACCAACAAAACGGCTTACTGAAACCGTAATATTCTTCATGCTTTTTGCTCCGATACTTACCGAAACCTGATCAATATCATGTAATTTTGCGCTGTTCTGCAATAATTTAACTAATTCGTTAACTTTAAAAGCTGCCCCCGAAACCTGTTCAACCACACCATGTTTTATATCGTCGGATGGTTTTGATTCGACGGCTAAAATTTTTAATGCTCCATCAGGCTGAACTTCGGCGGCTAATGCCGAAATCATAGAGCTTCCTAAATCAATTGCAACATATTTATTTGTCATCATAGTTTTTTCACAACGCTACTGTCATTATTTTCAACAATTTCAACTTTAGGTTTCGTATGTTTTCCTTTTTTTGTACACACAATCTGATTCTCGTATTGTAAGTCGATTTTCTCATATCTGTTCCATCCCATAACATTAAAGCCCTGAGTATATAATTTGTGCAAATTATCAAGTTTAACCGCGAAGTTATTTAGCTTGCCAAGCATAATTACCGCATCGCCAACACGGGGAATCAATTCCACATTCATATCTTCGCGGATATAAATTTGTTCGATCTGAGCGTTCCAGAAAGGATTTTCTTCGAGGTAACTTACGAAATCGTAAATTACGCCTGTTGCCATCGATTTAGTTACCCTGCCCGAAACCACAGGAACATAAACCGAATAATTCAGTGATATGGGCAGGAACTTCCGATCTGTATCGACATAATAGCTTTCATTTCCAGCAATGATAAATTTGGGGCTTCGTTGTTGAACTTCGAGACACAATGTTCCGGAAGGTGTTTTGTAGCATTCCACTTTTTTTATCATTGGGTTTTTTAAAAGTTCATTTTCAATAGATTCAGTTCGGATGCGTTTATATGTTTTCCCGATTGGATTTAAGCCGCGACTTTCCAGTATTTTAGCAATCTCGGTTTCTGAAATTAATTCTATTTTCTCTTTGTCAATGAAATAGATATTCAAATCAACACAAATAATGTCCTTATCCTTATTCGAGAAGCTCCAAATCGAGAAACCTAAATAACCCAGAACAATGGTAATGCCCAGTATGATAAATATGTAACCGATTTTTGATATTTTCATTTTACAAAAAGATTTCTCAACAAATAACTAAATGATAATTTGCATTGCTTCAAGCTTGTTTCAGCTGATTTTTAATCAGAGGAACCAATTTATCTATATCGCCTGCTCCGAAAGTAACCAACACATCTAACTCTTTTTCTTTCAGCAAAGGTAATAGATTTTCTTTGGAGGTCAAAGTTTTGTTTTCCAGTTTAACGTTGCGTAAAATAATCTCCGAACTAACTCCTTCAATCGGCAATTCCCGGGCAGGATAAATATCAAGCAATATCAACTCGTCGAGTAAAGAAAGCGCGTCAGCAAAATCGTTTGCAAAATCGCGTGTTCGTGTATAAAGGTGCGGTTGAAATATCCCTGTGATTTTGCGCCCTGGGTACAAGTCGCGAATGGATGAAATGCTTGCTTTCAATTCGCTTGGATGATGCGCGTAATCGTCCATATAGACCACTTTATCCGATTTATAAACCACGTTGAAGCGACGATAGATTCCTGAAAAGGATGAAATACCTACTCTCAACTCTTCGGCTGTTACTCCATTCAACCAGGCTAACGCCATGGCAGCCACACTGTTTTCGACATTGATACGGACAGGAACACCCAGGCGAACATCGGCAATTTTTTCGGTGGGAGTTACAAAATCAAATCGGATTTCACCCTTTGCAATTTTGATGTTTTCGGCGCGGAAATCGCCTCCTTCGTCCATCGAGTAGGTATAAAGTTTTACACCTTTTTGTAATTTGGGTTGTATATCGATGCCCTTTCGCATAATGAGGACGCCTCCCGGCAATATGAGCGATGCAAAATGTTCGAAGCTCTGGCGAAATGCCTCAGGAGTTTCGTAAATATCCAAATGATCGGCATCAACCGAGGTGATGACTGCCATGTAAGGCGACAACCAATGGAAAGAACGGTCATATTCATCTGCTTCAATTACGATCAGGTTGCTGTCTTTTGAAAGAAGAAGATTCGTGTTGTAATTATTGGCGATACCTCCCAAAAAAGCGCTGCAGGTTACCTGCGACTGATATAGTAAATGGGCTGTAATGGTCGAGGTGGTGGTTTTACCATGTGTTCCGGCGATGCAGATGCCTTTGCTCTGGCGGGTAATGTCGCCCAGGACTTGTGCCCGTTTCTGTATGGTGAAATTATGTTCGCGAAAATATTGCAACTGGGGATGATTCTCAGGAATCGCCGGAGTTAACACAATCAAAGTACTTTCAGGCTTCATAAAATCGGCTGGAATATGATTCACGCTTTCGTTGTAAATCACATTAATTCCTTCGAATTGTAAATCGGAAGTGAGTTTCGTTTCACTCCGGTCGTAACCGCCCACCTGAAATCCTTTTACATTGAAATAGCGGGCAAGAGCGCTCATACCAATACCCCCGATTCCCAGAAAATAATATTTATTAAAATTATTCATATTAAAATTTATTCAAACATGTAGATTTTTCAAACTTCTAAACTCTCATCTTGCCTCCGGCGAGACAAACTTTTTTAATATTTCGTTCCTCAAACGGCTAAAGGTTTTTCGGATTAATCAACTTCACCACTTCATCTGCGATTCTTTCAGCCGAATCTTTTTCAGCCAGTTTCAATATGTTTTCGCTTAAATTATTCAATTCAATGTCATTTTTTATCAACTCTATCGCTTTGGGTATTAACATTTCTTTGGCTTCAAAATCTTTAATCATAACAGCTGCCGCATTGCGTACCAATGCCAGGGCATTCTGCGTTTGATGATCTTCGGCAACATTGGGCGAAGGCACTAAAATTACAGGTTTCGACAAGAGGCAAAGTTCTGAAATTGAACTTGCTCCTGCGCGTGAAATCACTAAATCGGCAATAGCATAGGCGTAATCCATTCGCGAAACGAAGTCGGTTACCAGTAATGCCGGCGATTTGAAAGGTTCTGCTGCCTTTAGCGCCTCCTCGAAATAAAATTTACCTGTCTGCCAAATTACCTGAATGCCTGATTTTGCAAGCGTTTCGAGAAAGGCTGTTACGCTTTGGTTTATTGTTCGCGCTCCAAGGCTTCCGCCTACAACAAGCAATGTTTTTTTGTTAGGGTCGAAGCCGAAAAACTGATAGGCTTCTTTTGCTTTTGGCAGCGTTTTGAATAAATCCTGACGCACAGGGTTTCCCGTTTTCACAATTTTTTCTTTTGGGAAAAACTTTTCCATACGGTCGTAAGCCACACAAATTTTTGCCGCTTTTTTTGCCAATAACTTATTGGTTACACCCGCATACGAATTTTGTTCCTGAATAAGTGTGGGTACCCCGAAAGCCGAAGCTGCACGAAGTACGGGAGCGCTGGCATAGCCGCCGACACCAATCACCACGTCAGGACGGAAATCCCTGATTATTTTACGGGCTCCACGCATGCTTCGAAAAAGATTCAGAAGCACTTTTACATTGCGAAGTAAATTTTTACGGTCAAATCCACTGACCGGTAAGCCTTCGATAGGATAACCTGCCGCAGGCACGCGTTCCATTTCCATGCGTCCGATAGCCCCGACAAACAGAATCTCTGCATCAGGGAAACGCTTTTTCAGCGCATTGGCAATGCTGATGGCCGGAAAAATATGTCCCCCTGTTCCACCCCCGCTGACTATAAATTTGTGTTTCATAATTTCTCGTTTTTTTGAATTGATAATTTTCACCTCAGAAATCAACCATAAAGTTTCATTCGAAAATTAATCAACGTAATTTAACTAATAGCTTAATTATCCAAGTTCCTCCAAATTAACAACAGGGATATTGTCCTCAGGTTTTTCGTCCATATTTTCGTCAACGGGTTGACCATCCTCTTTTATTTGCCGGGTAATTCCGAAAATAATTCCGAAATATATACAGGTAATCAATATCGATGTACCACCACGACTGATTAACGGCAATGGCTGTCCGGTAACGGGTCCGAGGCTTGTGGCAACCGACATGCTTACAAAAGCTTGTGTAACAATCATTAAAGATAGCCCAATTACAAGAACAGCCGGAAATACGGTCGGGCTTTCTGTTGCAATCCGTCCAGCCCTGAATAGTAGAATCAGGTAAAGCAAAATAACAAAAATACCTCCGACCAATCCTAATTCTTCAACAATAATTGCATAAATAAAATCGGAGTATGCCTGGGGAAGATAATCACGTTCAACGCTGTTCCCAGGCATGACGCCAAAGACTCCACCGCGT
The DNA here is from genome assembly GCA_002427615.1 of Paludibacter sp. UBA5753. Classification (GTDB taxonomy): domain Bacteria; phylum Bacteroidota; class Bacteroidia; order Bacteroidales; family Paludibacteraceae; genus Paludibacter. The sequence continues at coordinate 15,939 of DIFH01000025.1, read as the reverse complement.
GCAATGGCTATGCGCCCGTGTTGAACCTGCCGGTTTTCGTCGGTGATTACATATTTATTTTTATCATCATCTTTATCCGATATAAACCGGTCGATACGCGCTATCCAGGTGTATGCTCTGTCGAATGCGGCCGGCATTTTATCTTGTGGGATAGCTTTAACCGCTCCATAACTCAATATTAAAACTAAAACAAGACTGCCTGCAAGAGCTCCCAGCCTTTTTAAAGAAACCCTGCCGATAAACATCATGATAAAAACTACTCCGAACAGAAGAACTGCGGTAGAGAAATTTTCCAGTAAAATCAGCGGGCATATTATTCCCAATAATATTAATGTACTCCAGAAATATCGTTTTTCATCTTTACTGGGTTCCTTAATTCTTGATATAAAATCGGCCGCCACAATGATTACGGAAAGTTTTGCCAGTTCTGATGGCTGGAACTGAACTCCGCCAATCACCAACCAACGGGTAGCATCATTTTCGCTTTGACCCTTAAATAACACCATAATAAGCATAATTACCGAAAGGATTAATCCAAGATAGGCTATTAGCCTTATATAACGGTATGGAATTAAATGTACGCCAATGGCTATAAGCGCTCCACCCGCCAAAAATCCCACGTGACGCAACATGGGCGCCGTGTGGTTGGCAGCTTTGTAAGCCAACGTGCTCGATGCGCTGTACATTTCGATAATCGAAACCACACAAAGCATGATGAACACGATCCACAAAGTGGCATCGCCTCTCAGGTATTTTTTCAGTAGTGAATCCATTTTTTTCAATTTAATTATTCGCGATTAAAAATCGCGGAACCCGAAACATTACAGATTTCTCACACAATTCTTAAATTGTCGGCCTCTGTCTTCGTAGTTTTCAAACAAATCGAAACTGGCACAGCAGGGCGACAATAAAACCGTATCACCGGCAGTAGCCATATTGTAGGCTGCATTTACAGCATCTTCCATCGATTGTACATCGACTATCTTTTCAACTTTTCCATCGAAAAATTTATGTAAAGCGGAATTATCCAGACCCATAAAAATCAATCCCGTTACTTTTTCACGTACCAGTTCTTCTATTTCCGAATAATCATTTCCTTTGTCGGTTCCGCCCAAAATTAACACGGTAGGTGTTTTCATACTTTGTAATGCATACCAGCACGAATTTACATTGGTGGCTTTCGAATCATTTATATAACGTACATTACGTACGGTTGCCACATATTCGAGCCGATGTTCCACACCCTGAAAATCCTGTAAAGACTGACGAATGGCATCCTTTTTTACATCCACGATGGAGGCTGCCAATCCTGCTGCCATCGAATTATAAGTGTTGTGTAAACCTTGAAGGGCTAATTCAGTTGTCGGCATAGTAAATAAGTTTTTAAGGGTTTTAATTATTAATTCGTTTTTTTCGATAAATGCTTTGGTTTTTTCAGTACGCTCAATAGCAAAAGGATACATGGCTGATTGTATGTTTCTTTTGGCAAGTTCCGCTTTGATAACAGGGTCGTTTTCCCAGAAAATGAAAGCATCTTCGCCTGTCTGATTTTGGGTGATTCGGAATTTTGAATCAACATAGTTCTGAAAGTTATAATCGTACCTGTCCAAATGATCGGGCGTGATATTCAGCAGAATAGCGATGTCGGCTTTAAATCCGGTCATACCATCGAGTTGGAAACTGCTTAACTCGACCACGTAATAATCGAATTTTTCAGTGGCAACCTGCAACGCCAGGCTGTTTCCTACATTTCCTGCCAATCCTACATTCAATCCTGCATTTTTCAGGATATGATACACAAGCATAGTTGTGGTTGTTTTACCGTTGCTACCTGTAATGCAAATCATTTTGGCATTGGTGTAGCGACCGGCAAACTCGATTTCGGAAATTACGGGTGTGCCCTGTGCATGAAGTTTTTTGATTAAAGGAGCTTTGTCGGGAATTCCGGGGCTTTTAATAACTTCGGTTGCGTTCAGAATTTTTTCCTCCGTATGCTGCTTTTCTTCCCATTGTATTTCATATTTATCCAACATGGTTTTGTATTGAGGTTTTATTTCCGATAAATCGGATAAAAAAACCTCAAACCCCTGCTTTTTAGCCAAAACCGCTGCTCCGACTCCGCTTTCTCCTCCTCCTAAAATGGCTATTCTCATAATGCTCTACCAGCCTCCAAACCCCCGAAAAAGGCTTAAAGGCAATTTGATTTTTAGTTTAATTCTCTTTGTTCCTCAGGCTCTTAAAGTCCCCCTTGCCACGTCTCGACTTTACCTGTCTCGACTTTACTTGTCTCGACTTTAGGCGAGAGGCGAGAGGGAATTTCGGGAGCTTTTTATCTTATCTTCAACGTTATAATTGTTATTGCTGCCAAAATAATTCCTACAATCCAAAAACGGACAACGATTTTCGATTCAGGCATCGCCTGTAACGGACGTTGGAAAACAGCCTGAACGCCCGCATTTCCCTGTTTTTGAAAATGATGATGCAGTGGCGCCATTTTAAACACACGTTTACCTTCGCCATATCTCCTTTTCGTATATTTAAAATATCCAACCTGTGTCATCACCGAGACATTTTCAACAAGGAATATTCCGCAAAGAATGGGAATCAATAATTCTTTATGAATGGCAATGGAGAATACGGCGATGATTCCACCTAAAGTCAGACTGCCTGTGTCGCCCATAAAAACCTGTGCGGGAAATGCATTGTACCAGAGAAATCCGATAGTTGCCCCAATAAATGCTCCTGCGTAAATCAATAATTCGCCGGTTCCAGGAATGTACATGATGTTCAGGTAGCCGGCGTAATTCACGTTACCGGACACGTAGGCAAGTATCCCGAGCGTAACGCCCATAATCGCGGAGCTTCCTGTTGCAAGTCCATCTAATCCATCGGTCATATTGGCGCCATTCGATACAGCCGTGACAATAAATATCACAACTAAAACAAATAAAATCCAACCATATTCCTGTGCTTTTTCACCTGCCCATTTAAACGCATCGGCATAATCGAGATTGTTGTTTTTTAAGAAAGGAATAGTAGTTTTGGTTGATTTGACATCGTGTTTGGCATAAAGTACATCCTCAACCCGCGTTGTTTCGCCTTTTATTTCTTTATTTTCCCGTATTACAATGTCGGGACTCAGATACATGGTTAATCCTACAATCAGTCCCAACCCAACTTGCCCCACAATTTTAAACCGACCGCTTAACCCTTCTTTGTTTTTGAGGAAAACTTTGATATAATCGTCTAAAAATCCGATTAATCCGAGCCAAACGGTTGTAATCAGCATCAATATAGTGTAGATATTATTCAAAGCTGCTAATAAAAGAGTTGGCACAAGGATGGCAATGATTATAATCACTCCGCCCATGGTCGGAGTACCTTTTTTGCTCATCTGTCCTTCGAGTCCGAGATCGCGAATGGTTTCCCCGATTTGTTTTTTCTGCAAATAATCGATAATCCTACGCCCAAACAGGGTGGATAGGAGCAAAGCCAAAATAAATGCCAAACCTGCACGGAAAGAAATGTAATTAAACATTCCCGCTCCCGGAAAGTCGAACGCTTTGTCTAAGTAGGTGAATAAATGGTAGAGCATGTTTTCTTCAGCCCCCTAACCCACGAAGTAGGAATTAGGTTTACGCTGCTCCTGTTTTTTATATTATTACTATTGTATATCTTTTTTTTAAGTAAATAGTGTTTGCAAGAAAACACCAATCTCTGCGTTGCACTCACATCAAAAACTACTCATCCCGCCAAGGCGGGACTCCGTGTTTTTGCTGTTTCGTGCGCCTTGACCTTGACGTTTTCTTATCAAACACTGAGTTTTCTTTCAAGCACTAAATAGGATTTAGAGCGCTTGTTTAGAAACAAGCCTGTACTTCTTCTCGGTCGTCAAAATGATATTTCACACCCTGAATTATCTGGTAATCTTCATGTCCCTTTCCGGCAATCAAAACCACATCGCCTGCCTGAGCAATGGCGCAGGCTGTTTTAATGGCTTCGCGACGGTCGACAATGGCCAGACTTTTATTTTTTTGAGTTACATCAAGTCCGGCAAGCATGTCGTTAAGGATGTCCTGCGGTTCTTCAAAGCGTGGATTGTCAGAAGTAAGAATGGCTTTCCAACTCCCGTCCACCGCTTCGCGCGCCATCATGGGACGTTTGCCTTTGTCGCGGTTGCCGCCGCAACCTACGACGGTTATCAATCGGCCGTTTCCCTGAAGAATTTGATTGATGGCGCCGATAACGTTGTTCAAGGCATCAGGCGTATGCGCGTAATCCACGATCGCAGTATAACCCGATGGCGCCCGAAATGTTTCGAAACGACCTGATACCGAATGCAAGGAGCTGATAATTCGTAACACCTCAAGCTCGTCCTGACCAAGTAAAACGGCGGCTCCGAAAACAGCCGATAAGTTACTGGCGTTGAATTTCCCGACAAATGAAACATTCACTTCGCGATTGTTCATATCAAGTAACATGCCGTCAAATCCATGTTCCAGAATTTTGGTTTTAAAATCGGCCATGCTGCGAAGTGAATAAGTATATTTTTGTGCTTTCGTATTTTGAAGCATCACCAGGCCATTTTTGTCATCAACGTTAGTCAACGCAAAAGCTTCAGGCGACAAATCATCAAAAAAACGTTTTTTGGCTTTCAGGTAATTTTCAAAAGTCAGATGATAGTCAATGTGGTCACGGGTAATGTTGGTGAAAATACCGCCATCGAATTCCAGCCCTGCAATTCTGCGTTGTTCCACCGAATGCGAACTTACTTCCATAAAAGCGTATTTACAACCTGCTTCAACCATACGGGCCAACAATTCGTTTAATGCCAGTGAGTCGGGTGTGGTGTGGGTAGCTTCCACGGCTACATCGTCCACGTAATTGCAAACGGTTGAAAATAAACCGGTTTTATAACCTAATTGCCGGAACATCTGATAAAGTAAAGTAGCGATGGTAGTTTTACCATTTGTGCCTGTAACGCCTACCAGTATTAGTTTTCCGGAAGGAAAACCGTACCAGGCCGAAGCTATTTTTCCTAATGCATCCGAACTGTTTTCAACCAGAATGTAAGTTATACCGTCTATTTTTTCAGTTGGATACTCTTCACAGACAATAGCTTTTGCCCCTTTTTCTATGGCCATACTAATAAAATCGTGCCCATCGGTAGCGGTGCCGCGCGTAGCTACGAATACCGATCCTTGTCCGATTTTACGTGAGTCGAACTGAATGTCGGTTACTGAAATCCCGGTGTCGCCAATCGTGCCTTTCAGTATTATGTTTTGTAGTAAATCGATTAAAATCATATTTATATTTGTTTTATTCAAGATGAATAAGAATAGTTTGTCCCTTGCTGACTGCCGTTCCCGGTAACAAATTCTGAGAAACCACTTTTCCTCTACCTGCAATTTGTACCTTCAAACCCATTTGACCCAATAAATACAGGGCATCTTTTGCTCCCATGCCTTGTAAGTCAGGAACGTTATGTTTCCCTACTGCCAATGGTTCTACTCTCATTGTTTTTTCACCGGCAAATGTTTTCACCCAATCTGCGGTTTGACCATTCACCGGTAAGTTTAAATCGGTTAATACTGCTTGCAATGCTTTGTAATTTCCTGATTTTCCTTCCGGGAAATAAGGAAAAACATTGGTTGTGTCCTCTGCAAAATTATCGGGTTTCAGGTTCGATTTCAATGCCATGGTTTGCTCGGCTATGCTTTTGAAAACGGATCCTGCCATTTTACCTCCCGAAGGGTACCCGTTATGCGGTTCACGAATCACAACTATACAAGTGTAAAGCGGGTCATCGGCAGGAAAGTAACCGCAAAAGGAGACCTGATGACTTTTACCTCCGGCTTTATAGCCGAGCGTTCCTTTTGAAATCTGTGCGGTTCCTGTTTTACCGGCAATCCGCACATTTTTTGAACGCACATTTTTTGCTGTTCCCTTTTCTCCTTCAAGCACCCCGAGCAATGTTTCGCGAACGATACTTAATGTGCCTGGTTTGCATATAGCTTCTCTTATCGTTTCGGTACTGAATGTTTTGATGGGTTGACCATTTTTTAAAATGGCTTTTACAAAAAACGGACGAATCAGTTTGCCGTTATTCGCTATCGCATTATAGAATGCCAAAGTATAAATAGGGGGTATTTGTGTTTCATAACCAATTGACATCCACGGTAAAGTTGTTTTCGACCAGTATTTTGATTTGTCTTTTGGATGCCTGATTTTGGGTCCTGCGTTTCCCGGAATTTCCAAATTCATTTTTTCGTTGAATCCCATCGAGTAAAGTTTTTCCACATATTCGGCAGGATTCTGTCCATAAGCTTTTACTACAGCCCGCGAAACGCCGATGTTCGATGAGGCATGGATGGCTTCGGCTAAGGTTATGTTATGATAACCGCCCCTGTTGGCATTGTGGTCGGTCATATTTGAACCATAATAATTATACACGCCGTTTCCGGTATGAATGGTATCGGTAATTTGGGCTTTTCCATCGTCTAAAAGGGCAATAAGCGAGAATACCTTGAAAGTTGACCCTGGTTCAACCTGATCGGAAACCACGCCGTTTTTATTTTCGGTATAGGATCCATCTACATTTTTCTGCATATTTACAATCGCTTTTACTTCGCCCGACTGAACTTCCATCAACACGGCATATCCGGTTTCGGCATCGAACGATTTAAGGCTGTCAACCAACGCTTTCTCGGCAATGTCCTGTAAATCAATGTCAATGGTGGTGAGAATGTCCAGCCCATCAATTGGTTCAACCTGAACGGTTTCTTCCCATCGATTGGCAACTTTCTGTCGTACGGAAATGCCCGGAGCGCCCAGCAATTCAGTATTGAAATATAATTCCAGTCCGTTTTTTCCGCCCATCGATTCATCGGCATAAATGTCGCCAATAGTGCGTGAGGCTAATGAACCGAATGGTTTTACACGGCGTAATAATTCTTTGGTTATCAACCCACTTTTGTTCTGTCCCATACGGAACAGTGGCATTTTGCGTAAATCTTTGAGTTGAGCGTAAGTGATGCGTTTGGGATATAAAGGAACTTCGCCTTTACCTTCGCGATAGGCTTTTTTCAGCATTAATTTATATTCATCCTTGGTGCGGTCGCCGAAATAGTTGGCAAGGCTTAACGATACCGAGTCGATATTCTCTTTGAAAAGTTTTCCATCATCTTCATGCAAAGCAGGAACGCGCGTATCCATGTAAACGTAGTAAGTGGGGATGGAACTTGCCATCAGGCGGCCATCGCATGCAAAAATATTGCCTCTGTTGGGTTTTACCCTGATGTCCGATTTTTTGTTTTTGGCAGCGACTTCCATCCATTCGTCTTTTTCGACGAATTGCAAAACAACGATCCGATATATGACCAACGAGAAGAGAAACAGTATAATAAAATATACTATTCCGAATCGCAGCACTATACTTTTTCGTTTATCAGCCATAAGTTGTTACAAGAGTTTGGAGTTATTTTTTTGATTTTTCCTTGTTTTCTTCCGGTGTTTCAATGACCACGGGCGGCGTGTTCGATTCTTTCAGGTTCAAGCCCCGTTCATTCACCATATTCAGAATATTCGACTGGCGGGTGATTTTCATCAACTGAGCTGAAATAGTGAGTGATTCGTATTTTACGTCCTGAATTTGCTTTTTCAGTTCTATGACTCTTGCCTGTTGTGTTTCGCAATAGTAACGATTGTCGACATACGCAAACGCCAAAACAGCAATCAGTATCAATAAACCATACTGTTTTTTCAAAAACTTTTTGGTAAGGATGTTCCCGTTTATCACATCGCGCAACGTGCTTGATTTGATATCCGAGAAATCTTCGTTTCCTTTAATTGTTTCTGCTATTTTTTTAAACCAACTCATTATTTTTTTGGAGAAATCAGTTAATTGGGTTGAATAAGTAAAATTAGTTATAAAGTGTTTAATATTAAAGTATTATGTCTTTTAAGGCAGAAAACGAATTGTTACCCTTTCTCCGCTATTCTCAACTTTGCGCTTCTGGCTCTCGGGTTGCGTTCAACTTCTTCGTCGCTTGCGACAATCACCTTATTGTTAACTACTTTAATCCTTGAAATCACATTTCCATAAAAGTCCTTTTCTATTTTCCCTTCGAAATTTCCACTGCGAAAAAAGTTTTTTACCAACCTGTCTTCGAGCGAGTGATAGGTCAGCACCACCATCCTGCCTCCGGGGTTCAATATTTCAATGCTTTGCCTGAGCAGAACTTCGAGCGCTTCCATTTCTTTATTGACTTCTATGCGTAAAGCCTGAAAGACCCTTGCCATGTCTTTTTTCTCTTTTTCGCGCCCGAAAAAGGGTTTCAGAATTTCGATAAACTGAGAAATCCTTTCAATTGGAACTTTCGTCCGGGACTGAACAATAGTCCTGGCAATTTTTCGTGAATTATGTAATTCTCCGTACAGATAGAAAACATCAGCCAGTTGTTCTTCTGTATAAGTGTTGAGCACCGTTGCGGCTGTCAGTTTCGATTCGGTGTTCATGCGCATGTCCAGCGCGCCATCAAAGCGGAACGAGAATCCACGTTCGGCTTCATCAAAATGATGCGACGAAACACCCAAATCGGCTAAAATACCATCCACTTTTTCAACACCGTGATAGCGAAGAAAATTCTTCATGTATTTGAAATTGCTTCTGACGAACGTAAAACGGTTATCATCAATGATATTTTTTATTGCATCAACATCCTGATCGAACCCCAATAATTTACCATTGCGTCCCAAATGTTTCAGTATTTCCTTAGAATGACCGCCGCCACCAAAAGTAACATCCACGTAAACTCCGTCGGGCTTGATATTCAATCCTTCGATGGTTTCGTTCAGCAATGCCGGTGTATGGTAAACGGGAGTTGTCATTTTTTTTCTATTTTTCAGTAGTTAGAGGGTTCATCATTCTTTGTTTCAATACTTTTGCAAAATCAGCCTGGGACATTTTGACTTGCTCGTAACGAACCTTGCTCCAGACGGCAAAACGGTCGATCATACCTACAAACAATACTTCGGAACTTTCGACCGCGATGGATTGCAGATGGCGTTTTGCAATTAAAATCCTGCCCTGTGAATCGATATCCAACCATTCGGCATCCGAAACAAACTGCATCAGAATCATTTGGTCTTCGGGGTTCCATTCATCCAGATTTGCTTTGAGTCCTTCAACTTTCGTGTTCCAAACGTGCTCGGGATAAAATATCATACAATCGTTTTCGGCATCTCTTCGCATGACGATCCGTTCCCTTTCTCCATCAGGCAAAAGTTTGCGGTAAGCAGAAGGAATGAAGATTCTCCCCTTTACATCGGCTTTTGCTTCATATTTTCCTATAAAAGTTGACATATTAGCAGGATATAATTTTGTAAGTGTAAAAGTATAAAAAGATTTTGATATTCCCCACTATTCCCCACTAAAAATTTATAAACACTTTATGGAACTGAAAATGCCGATTATCAATAAGTTTTCAACAGATTTTCAACAGGGGATATTAAGGTGGTAAAATGACATAAATAACAGTATATCAGATTATAAAGAAATATTTCATTTAATCTCCATATTGTTATTTTAATGGTGGGGAATAGATTCTTTATTTAGCTCTATATTTTTTTACGAAACGGATTTTTGTTTAGAAAATGTTTCTTTTATAAATTAAAGCATTTTTTGTACATTTGCACCTGTTCGAAATAATAATCCATAAGCAAACAACATGAGTACAAGCAAGGTGATAAAAATTGATATAGCCCATATTTTAAAAACCAGAGCCCCTAAATCAAAAGTTCCCAAATTTATAGTCAATTATCTGCGTAGAATAGTTCACGAAGAGGAGTTGAATCAGTTTTTTTATGAAAATCCTGATTTGAAAAACCTTGATTTTATTGAAGCGGCATTCAAATACCTTAAAATGTCAGTCAGCATCGAAGGGAAGGAGAATTTGCCACCCAAAGATGGACGTTATATTTTTGCGTGTAATCACCCGCTTGGCGGGCTCGATGGTATTGCTGCGGGTTATTTGATTGGAAAAGAGTACGATGGCAAGGTTCGTTTTTTTTCGAACGATTTGTTAATGTTTCTCCATCCCATGAAAGAAATGTTTATTCCGGTAAATAAATTCGGAAATCAAGCCAAGGGTCATGCCGAAATGATGCAACAACTTTATGAGTCCGACAATCATTTGGTTACTTTTCCTGCCGGAATGTGTTCCCGTAAAGTGAAAGGAAAAATTGTCGACCTCGAATGGAAAAAAAACTTTATCACCAAATCAGTTCAATATCAGCGCGATGTAGTGCCTATTTATTTTGAAGGCCGTAATTCAAACTTTTTTTACAACTTGGCTAAAATCCGCAAATTTCTGGGTATTAAGTTTAATGTAGAAATGATGTATCTCCCTGATGAAATGTTTAAACAACGTGGTAAACATTTTACCCTGAAAATAGGTAAGCCCATTCCCTGGCAAACTTTCGACAAAAAGAAGTCGCAGGCTGAGTGGGCCGTGTGGGTAAAGGACAAAGTATATAAAATGGCGTAATGAATTGCTGATTGGGGAATAAAGGACGATACTGATTTCAGTTTTTTTTTGAAATCAAGTTTTATTATTCCTCATCGTCCTCTCCGAAAAATTCGTCAAAAAAAGAATTATTCTTATCTCCGATAATATCGTTAATATCTACGTCGAACGGACCGACTCCCGGAGGATTGAACAATCCCCAACGGTCGATAATATAGTTGGATTTATCGAATCTTTCCACCCAGGCGATAAACAGCAGGCGATATTCTTCAATCAGGTCGCGCACCATCTGGAAGTATTCCACATATTCGAAGCCGAACATTTTAAGCGAATGATTCTGGATCATCAGTCTCATGGCTGACTTGCGAATGATAGCCGCATTTTCCATGCGGATATCGTATAAATCACCCGCCTCGGCAGCGGCTATTTTTACTGTCAGCATATAGGCATCTTCGAGCAAGCGATGCTTTACCGAAGAGAGTTCATTTCCTCCATCGTCGGAAATCAAATCGGCGATTTGCCGCACCAGATCGAGTATTTCAAGTCCTTTTTTGTATAAGGGTATTTTCTCAAGTCGGTCGTCTGTGTTTTCAAAGTTTTCTTCGTCGTCAAACATAGATTGATAAAAATGCAGGTTATTTTTTCGCATTATCGAAATCAATATCGGGAAAAATCATTTTTCCCGCCAGTGCAAATCGGAAATTGAAAAACGATCTCTTTTTTTCTTGACATCGTTTTTTGTCCGTAAATTAATCTACCCTTACACCAGATTTTAGAGGTAACTACTCAACGCCCTTTATTCTTATAACCTTTTGATTTTCAGTTCGACAAAGTCGAACTGAAAATCAAAAGGAGGG
>DIFH01000025.1:0-4547 GCA_002427615.1 Paludibacter sp. UBA5753 | reverse complement strand
TTTAGCCCCGTCGGGGCAAAGAGTTTAAATATATAACAATCAACTAAATGGCTGATTATTATCAAATTTATTAGGGTGCTGAGTAGTTACTTTTAGAGCAGCATTTCCGGATTCAAGATGTCTTTTTCAATGTCGAGAAAATATTTGTATGTTCCCACCTTCAGTTCGGTACAGGCATCGTAATCGCAAACAATGATGCCTTTCGGATGCATTTGCAGCGCACTGATGGTCCATATATGGCTTATTGGTTCTTCAATGGCATGGCGCAGGGCACGTGCTTTGTTGTGTCCATTAACAATAATGAGAATTTCTTTAGCATCGAGTATAGTGCCGACACCCACAGTCAAAGCAGTTTTTGGAACTTTATTAACATCGTTGTCGAAAAAACGGGAATTCGCAATGATGGTATCGGTAGTGAGCGTTTTCTGGCGGGTACGCGACGAAAGCGAAGATGTCGGTTCGTTGAAGGCAATGTGTCCGTCGGGCCCAATACCGCCCAAAAACAAATCGATACCGCCTACTGCTTTTATTTTTTGTTCATACGCTTCACATTCGGCTGTCAAATCATCGGCATTCCCATTCAGGATATTGGCGTTTTCGGGCAAAATGTCGATATGACTGAAAAAGTTGGTCCACATAAAAGTATAATAACTTTCGCTGTGGTTTTGAGCTAAACCCACATATTCATCCATGTTGAAGGTAATTACATGTTTGAAAGAAACCATTCCTTTTTTGTTTAATTCAATCAGATGATGGTAAACTCCTAATGGTGAAGAACCGGTAGGCAATCCCAGCACAAAAGGTTTTTCGGCGGTAGGTTTTGCTTTCATAATTTTAGCAGCCGCATAATAGGCAGCCCACTTCGATACATTCTGGTAATCAGGTTGAATGATGACTCTCATGACTTTAGTTTTATGTTTAATTTTTTTTTGAAACACAAAGTTAAGTATTTTTTTTAGGATAGAGTTGTAATTTTCTATATTAATTCTACTTCGCAAATTAGAATCAGCGAAATTGGATGCTTCTTTTTAGTCGATTCAGGGTTTTATGCATTATTTTATAGAACTATAGGACGCCAGAAAGAGTAACTGGGCTGGTAGTTTAACGTGTTTTTGGGGGTCAACGCTTGTTATATAAACATTTTTACTAATTTTGTATATCGAAATTCGATATATTTATTGCGAAAATAGCGTATCAAAACAAATAAAACAATTCATTATGAAGAAACTAAGTATTCTTTTATTTTCCATTTTATTATTTTCGGGACTGAGAGCCGATGAAGGAATGTGGATGCTGCCTTTAATTGAAAAATTAAACATCCGGCAAATGAACGGCATGGGCTGCACACTTACTGCCGAAGAAATTTACAGTGATAAAAACATAAGCCTAAAAGATGCGGTTATCGTGTTTGGAAACGGATGTACAGGCGTGATGGTTTCGAACCAGGGATTGGTTTTCACGAATCATCATTGTGGTTACGGAGCCATTCAGCAACACAGTACGGTGGAGCATAATTATCTGAAAAACGGATTTACGGCTGAAAAAATGGAAGATGAAATTCCGACCCCCGGTTTAACGGTCAAATTTTTAGTAAGTATTACCGATGTTACCGAACGTGTTCTGTCTCAACTTCCTGAAGATTTGAAAGGAAATAAACGCAAAGAAAAACAAGATTCTGTATTCTCGGCAATTAAAACTGAAGCTCAAAAGGACAACCATTACATCATACAGGTAAAACCATTTTATGCAGGAAATGAATTTTATATATTTGTTTATGAGGAATTTAAAGACATTCGCTTTGCTTATGCTCCTCCCACATCGATAGGGAAATTCGGAGCCGAGACCGATAACTGGATGTGGCCACGCCACACCGGCGACTTTTCGGTTTTTCGTGTTTACTGTGGAAAAGATGGAAAACCCGCTGAATATTCGAAAGACAATGTTCCTTACACGGCTAAACGATTTGCAACCATTTCGAACAAAGGCTACCTGCCTGGCGATTTTAGTATGATTCTGGGCAACCCGGGAACGACAACCCGTTATTTGTCGTCGTGGGGAATCGAAAACCGTATGAAAGCCAGCAATCAGGCTCGCATTGATGTGCGTGGCGCCAAGCAGGATGTGTGGATGTCGTTTATGAAAACCGACGAGGCTATTAACATTGCCTATTCGAGCAAGTTTGCCCGCAGTTCCAATTACTGGAAAAACAGTATCGGGATGAACAACGCCATCGCCAAATTAAACATTATCGAACGTAAAAAGGCTGAAGAAAAAGAATTTGCCGAATGGGTAAATCAGTCTGAAGACCGGAAAACAAAATACGGAAAAGTGTTGAGCGACCTCGAACAGGGTTACGCCAAATTCTATCCTTACAACAAGGCGCTTACCTACCTGCGCGAGTCGCTTATCGGAGGCGCCGAAATGCCGCGAATCGCTTCTCAACTCGAAAAACTATCGAAAAAGAATCTTGCCGCCGACTCTTTATTGAAAGAAGTCGCCGATATTTACAAAGATTATTATCCGGCTGTCGACCAGGCAACTTTTGCCGTTATGCTGGCCGAATACAAGAAAGCGGTCGATGCTGATGCATTACCTGAAATCTACAACCTTATTCAGAAAAAATTTAAGGGCGATTATACAAAGTACGTCCAATATTTATTTTCAAAATCATCTTTCACGAATCTCGATAAATTCAGCAAAGCATTTCGCAGCGCTAAAGTTAATTTCAAAAATGATCCGGCGCTTGTTTATTGGGAAGATGTAACCCGGACTATGAAAAACATACAGTCCGACGATTATAATAAAGCAAATGAATTGATTGCCGATGCAGAACGTTTGTACCAGGCCGGACTGAAAGAAATAGCTGTCGAAAAAGGCGAATCGCTTTATCCTGATGCTAATTTCACCATGCGCATGACTTACGGCAAAATAGGTGGATATAAACCTGCTGATGCAGTGGAGTATAGATATTATACCACTACGCGCGGTATCCTGGAAAAAGAAAAACCAGGCGATTACGAATTTGATGTGCCGGCTAAATTGAAACAAGCTATAACCGATAAAAATTACGGCGCATATCTCGATACACAAACCGGCGAAATGCATGTGGCTTTCTTGAGCAACAACGACATTACAGGCGGAAACTCGGGCAGTCCGATTTTCAATGCAAAAGGCGAATTGATCGGGTTGGCATTCGACGGTAATTGGGAGGCTATGAGTGGGGATATAGTTTTCGAACCTGATTTGCAACGTACTATCAATGTGGACATTCGCTATGTGCTCTTTGTTATGGATAAAGTGGGCGGCGCACAGCGTTTAATTGATGAACTGACTATAAAATAACTGTTTGCAAGTTATCGAATGGACTTATTGATGCTTATTTTCAGTAAGTCATTTGGTAATTGTCAGCCTGAAACTGTATTGTTAAAGATAAATATCAGCTCAATTGGTTAATTCAGGTTGGAATTATCTGCCAGAAATAACTCCGACAGAATAAACCTTCCAATAATAAGTGTTTGCAAGATTGAATTTATCGAATATCAACAAATTCGTTTTGATATTCAAAAAAAAACAACTTACTTTGTATGAATTTATATTTCAAAAAATCTAAATTTATTGATATATGAAGCGAATAAAAACACTTTGTGTAATTCTGTTAATTATATTTTTCGGTAGTTTATATCAGGGGGCTGTACTTCCTTTTATCGAAGGTGTAAAATATGGCTTTGCCATTGCTAAATATGAAATTGATACGCAAAATGACACCGATGATTTTTTGATGATGGATGTGGTTTCCAAAGATGCTGATTATATGGAAACTACTGAAGTAAATAAAAAAACGGGAGAAAACGTGCTTATACGTCCTACCAATGTTTCGGTTTTGGTGCATTCGCTTCCCGAGAAACCGGTTTGGTGGGTTGTAATTCAGGTTATTTATGGAGTTTTGATTGTTGCAACTCTGGTTTTGGGAATATGGATTCCTTTTTTAGTTGTAAAAATTCTCCGTTCGTTGCAGCATTCCGAAGTTTTTGATCGGATGAATATGAACCGTATTAACCGCATTGGACTTATTTTGCTGTCGGTGGGAATTATTGGATCGGTTATCCAGGTGATTAATGTGTTTTCGGCTCAGTACATGGTGGATTTGACTCACTATAATTTTTCATATACCAAAGTCATTGATTTTAATGCCTTGATAATGGGTGTTGTCATCCTCATTATGAACGAAGTACTCAGAATTGCAATAGAAATAAAAGAAGAACAGGATTTGACAATTTAACAGTCAGGTATATCTCAATAGTAAATAAATATTATGCCGATTATAGTGAATTTAGATGTAATGATGGCTCGTCGGAAAATTTCGCTGAACGAATTGTCGGAGAAAGTGGATATTACACCGGCAAACCTTTCCATCCTTAAAACCGGAAAAGCCAAAGCCATACGTTTCAGTACGCTTGAGGCAATTTGTAAAGCGCTCGACTGTCAGCCCGCCGATATTCTCGAATTCAGGAATAAAGATTAATTAGTGTCTGCAAGAAAACTTCTAA
>DIFH01000130.1:57075-89310 GCA_002427615.1 Paludibacter sp. UBA5753 | reverse complement strand
AACGCTTTCAGGGCAAAAATTGCCTCATTATATCGTGAATATATGTTGCAATATGTTAATTATTGTATACGTATTTCTAACTAAAATAATAACTAATAAAAATCCGAAAATTATGCATTTTTCAACTTTTTGAAAAATGGCGTATTCGGAGAAGACTCATACATTGAAATATAAATATGCTCCCTTTATCCGAAAAAAAAATGTAACGCCCAAACCAAAAATTTCAAAAAAATGAAGTAGCTGCAAATTATAATTTTATGACCGGATAGCTGCAAAATGGGTTAATTCAACTTTGACAGATTCTATTTTTTTGGGACAGGATTTACAGGATGGACATGTAAATTATATTCCAAATGAAAAAATGCTGAATGTATGTTGTTTCTATCGTTTGTTCTCTAAAATGAAACATGCAAATCCTGTTCATCTTGTCTTGCGATTTATTGTTATTTCAATCTGTTAAAATAGAACTAAATTGTGTTTGCAAGAAAACACCGGGTTTTCTTGCAAACACTAAAAAATTGTTTTTTAAAGGTCGCATGAAACTCGTCTCGCCTTTGGCGTAGACCCGTTTCATAATTCTAAGCAGCATAAAGAAAAACCTCCGATTTTTTATTTCGGAGGTTTTTTTATTCTATTCGAAACACCAATATATGACATTTTTTCAGTTTATCCTTATAGTTTGAATGACGGTTGATGTGTTTGTTTGTCAATTTTTTAATTTCTCCGAAACGGTTTCAGTACACTTTTCATTTTTTTTACATTCGTGAAACAATGTCACTATACATCAATTGATTAGCGTCATTTTGACCGAAAATTATCATGGCATTTAATTTGCAAAGCTCATGGCGTAACAATAAAAAATAAACGTATAACATAAAAAGATAGGAGGGTTTAATTATGTCACTTGTTAAATTTTCAAATCAGCCATCAGTGCTCGACCGGTTTTTTGACGGAGATTTATTCAATTGGTCAAACCGCAACTTTTCGCAAACCAATACAACTTTGCCATCGGTGAATATTAAGGAAGATGCCGATGCCTACAAAGTAGAGGTTGCAGCGCCCGGTTTTGAAAAAGATGATTTCAAAGTGGAATTGAACCACGATTTGCTCACTGTATCGTCGGAAAAGAAAATTGAGAACGAAACCAAAGAAGGTGAAGTCTTTACGAGACGTGAATTCAGCTATCAATCTTTCAGTCGTTCGTTTACTTTGCCACAAACAGCCGACGGTGAACGCATCAAGGCTTCGTACAAAAAGGGAATTTTGCAAATTACTATTCCCAAGAAAGAAGAAGCAAAGCAAAAACCTGCTCGTAAGATCGAAATTAGTTAACGTTCTATGTTCTTTATTCGCGTTACATTTTGCGCAAAGCTTGATTCATTTTAAATTAGTCGGAATGCGACTCAAAGTTGTATTCCGGCTTTTTTATTGAACAACCTGTTTTTAAAAGCGTTTAAAATAAACAGCATATCAAAAAAAATAAATTTTATGGAAACATTTCAACAAATAATAAATGGCGACAAACCGGTATTGATTGATTTTTTTGCTACCTGGTGCGGACCCTGTAAAGCCATGAGCCCGATTGTAGAATCTTTGGGGAAAGAATTGCAAGGACAAGCCCGCGTACTGAAAATTGATGTAGATAAGAATCAGGCGCTTGCAGCACAATATCAGATTCAGGCTGTACCCACTTTTATGATTTTTAAAAGAGGAAAAGTGGTTTGGAAAAAAGCCGGAGGCACCGATAGAATGACTATCATGCAGCAGATCAGGGAAAACTTATAGTTTGAAGGGTAGTCTCGCTTTTGGCGAAATGAAAGTTTTGCACCTGACTGACGGCTGCCATCTTTCCTTTTTCTCGTTTGAAAAATCTTACGTTTTAACATTCAACGATAAATTATGATTCCTTAATTGATTTTTTATCGAAAAACGATAAAATTATTTTGTTATTCAAAAATAATTGTTTTACTTTGCATTGTAATTTCCTTTTATAATAATAACCACAAATTCAAAATCTTATGAAGCAGTTTTTAAAATTCACTCTTGCTACCATTGTAGGTGTAATTGTAGCTTCGTTACTTGGAATTCTTATTCTTTTCGGCATAATCGGAGTTGTTGCCGGTTCGAGTGAAAAATCAACCGAAATCAAACCTAACTCGGTTTATCAGCTCGACCTCGAAGGTTCATTGATCGATCGATCGGAAGACGATCCTTTTTCGGCTGCGTTAGCCGAAGTTTTTAACCAACCCGAACAAAAAATTATCGGGCTCGATGATGTATTAGCCAATATTGAAAAAGCAAAAAACGATGAAAATATTGCCGGTATTTATTTAAAAGGCGGAACGCTTTTTGGCGGTTTTGCTTCGTTGAAAGAAATTCGCGATGCGTTGGTTGACTTCAAAAAATCCGGTAAATTCGTGGTGGCATACTCCGACATTTACATACAAAGCAATTATTATCTGGCTACGGTTGCCGATAAAATATTGATCAATCCACAAGGAATGCTCGAACTGAAAGGACTTTCGGCTGATTTGGTTTTCTTTAAAAATACGCTTGATAAACTGGGCATTGAAATGCAGGTTGTCAAAGTAGGCGCTTTCAAATCGGCTGTTGAACCCTACATAAACACCAAAATGAGCGATGCCAATCGCGAACAGGTAACCGTTTACATGAATTCGATCTGGAAAACCATGTTGAATCAAATTTCGGAATCGCGCAAAATTTCGGTTGACACCTTAAATGTTTATGCCGATCGGATGATGATGTTTCAGCCAACCGAAAAATCAAAACAATATGCTTTAGTTGATTCGCTCGTGTATGTCGACGAGGTGGACAGCATCCTGAATTCGTATATTGATGGTTACAAACTGGTTACGCATTCCGATATGTGTAAAGTACCGGATAATAAAAAGTTTGAAAAAAATAAAGTGGCTGTTATTTATGCCGTTGGAGGAATTGATGACGGCGATAGGCATGGAATTGTTTCGAAAGATTTAGTGGAAACCATCAACAAGGTAGCCAAAGACAAAGCGGTTAAAGCTGTGGTTTTCCGTGTAAGTTCGCCGGGCGGAAACGCTTATGGCTCGGAACAAATCTGGCGCGCGCTTACTAACCTGAAAGCCAGAAAACCTTTGGTGGTTTCGATGGGCGATTATGCCGCTTCGGGAGGTTATTATATTTCGTGCATGGCTGATGTTATCGTTGCACAGCCCAACACTATTACCGGTTCAATAGGCATTTTCGGATTGATCCCGAATATAGAAGGATTGAATAACAAACTCGGTTTATCGTACGATGGCGTAAAAACTAATAAAATGAGCGATGCGCCTTCGGTAAACCGCCCGTTTCGCCCCGAAGAACGTGATTTGATGCAAAATTACGTGAACCGTGGTTATGAATTGTTTGTAAAACGATGTGCTGATGGACGTAAAAAAACAACCAATGAAATTAAAGCCATTGCCGAAGGCCGTGTGTGGACGGGCGAAGATGCGCTGAGAATCGGGTTGGTTGATAAAATCGGCGGAATAGATGAAGCCATTAAAATGGCTGTTGACAAAGCCAAGCTGACAACTTATAACGTAAAGGAATATCCTGTTAAAGAAGATTTTGCAACCAAATTGATGAAAAGTTTCGGAGAAGACATGGAAACCCGTTTACTAAAAGCGCAATTAGGCGAGCAGTATAAACTCTTCCGAGAGATAAAGAATATTGAAAAAATAAACGGTATCCAGGCTCGTTTACCTTACAAACTGATTATAAGATAAATATAATTTGCGTTTTTTTATATAGATTTCTGAAAAGAGCGACTGTACGGGATGTATGGTCGCTCTTGCTATTCAGGCAGGAAACTGCTTCACAAGCATTTGCAAATTTGATGACGATGAAAAGCGGCTTGCGTTGATGGAGAAATTAGTGCTCAAAAAAAAACATACATACATAGTGTTTGCAAACACCACATCAATATCTCACATTAAATCCGGCATTAAAATAGGTTCCCGGCATAGGATAACCGTAATTTATTTCGTATTGCTGACTCAACAGGTTATTTGCCATAACAAAAATATCCAGCATTTTAAGCGGTTTAACCGAAACGCGGGCATTAAGCAATGTGTAACTTTCGGCGACTTCGGTAGGTAAAATGCGTGTATAAAGTTGGTCGATATGCTGCGCCGAAAGGTTGAAGTTCCAAATTTTATAGTTGTAATTTACACTTAGGTTGGCTTGCTGGCGGGGAGCTGCCAATACCGATTTATCAAGATCAACAAAACTGTAATTCGCGTGTATCATTAAACTTTTGTTGATAAGATATTTCCCTGAAAATTCTATTCCTTTGTTGCTGAAAGTGCCGGCGTTTTGACGCATTGTAACCGGAGGAACAATCTGAATCAGATTTTCGCCATTCACCGCAAAAGCGGTAAGTTCCAATTGCAGTTTGTTTCCCGGAACCGATTGCAACCAACTGATTTCGTAATTCATCATACGTTCCGGCAATAAATCGGCATTGGGAGCATACAAATACATTTCCATAATAGTCGGGCTGCGGAAACCTTTCGAAACCGAGGCTTTGAAAGACGTATTCGAATTACAAACGTACGAAAGTCCCAGTAACGGGATCAGTTCATTACCGTAAACGGAATTGTTTTCAAGTCGTAACCCTGCACTTAAAGTCATTTTTTTAAATAAAAGTTGCTGGGTATAAGCATAAAGCGCCAGTTCGTTCACGGTTTTCAACTGATTGGCAGCCAAACCACGATTGGCTGTTCCTCCATATTGTTTAAAATCGGCGCCCACAGTTATGCTGTTGCTGCCGAAAAACCGGAAAGTCTCGAAAAGCATAAGGCCACTGTTGCGGTCGGTGGACTGAAATCCATCCGAGAGAATATGTTCGCCGAAATTGTGATAAATTTTGAACGAACCATCTGCATTTTCAAATTTATTATCGAGCGACAGCGCCGCTTTTCCACGGGTGATATCAATATTAAAAAGAGCCGGATTTTGAATGGGTCCGTTATCGTTGGCGTTGTATTGTGCTATGTTAAAATCGGCATTCAAGTTGAAATGCTTATTCATTTCATAACCAACTTTTGAATATCCGTTTGAAATATTAAAGTCGGTATTTGCACGAATTCCATCCGTTTGGTCGTGATTAGCCGAAACGAAAACATTCCATTTATCTTTTTTATAACCCAAAGTTCCGTAAAATTTCTGCGTATTATAGGATCCGAAAGAAGCTCCCCAGGAACTCATTAAACCTTCGGCCGTTTGCTTTTTAGTAATCATATTGATAACGCCTGCCATGGCATTGGAACCATAAAGTATCGATGCCGGACCGCGAATGATTTCCACTTTCTCGACATCCGAAGCCACATAAGCATCGGGAAGCGGATGGCCGAAAATACCCTGATATTGCGGATGTCCATCAATTAAAACCAATACGCTCGTGTTAGGCGAACTACTTATACCACGCATACTGATGGAGCCGGAGCCGCCCGTACCTACGCCGAAACCTAATAAACTGCGTTCGGTAACGAAGATACCCGGGACAAAAGAATTGAGAGTTTGCAACACATTGATTTGCCCGCTGTTTTCGATATCCTGAGAAGAAATCTGGGATAAAGACAAAGGAACTATTTTGCGCGATATTTCGGTTTTCGAGCCGGTTACAACTATTTCGCTTAGTTTGATACTATCGCTTACAGCATTTTGAGAAAATGTAATAGGAGAAGAAATAAAGAAAAGCAATATTGCTAAAGGATATTTATTTAGAGTCATAATTTAAAAATACTGTACTTTTTGTGTTGATAATAAGTGAGTGCAAAAGTACGAAATCCCTTTTATAAACAAAGAACCTCAAATGAAGTTGATTGAGTTGCCTGATACTTAGGTACACGCGATTTTTATTAGTAAATATTTGGTGAATTATAATAGAACGCGATTCATCTCGTCCTTACTTGTCTCGATTTTACCTGTCTCGACTTTACTTGTCTCGACTTTACCTGTCTCGACTNNGAGGCGAGAGGCGAGAGGCGAGAGCGAAACATAAAACACAAAACACTTTTGTCATTTCCCTGCAAAATATTATCTTTGCAGTTGCTTTTTGCCGACAAACGGCAAAAACGTGTGCTTGAATACCACGTAAAAAACAAGAGAAAATGAAAAAACAAGTTTCCGTTGCCTTTATGGTACTGGGTATGCTTTTTACGGTATGCCTTATCGTCTCCAACATTATTGAGCAAAAATTAATTCAAATCGGCCCGATTGAAGCTACAGCCGGATTGCTCATTTTTCCCATTTCTTACATTATTAATGACTTGATAGCCGAAGTTTGGGGTTACCGCAAGGTGCGCCTGATTATCTGGAACGGTTTTTTGATGAATTTTTTGGCGGTTCTCATTTTCAAACTAAGTATTTGGGTTCCGGGTTCGGTTAACTTCACACACCAGGATGCATTTAGCCTCGTGCTGGGCAATACACAACGTATCGTGATAGCCAGTTTTATTGCATTTCTTTTGGGTGCATTTCTGAATGCCTTTGTTATGAGCAAGATGAAAATTATGCAGCGAGGCAGAGGATTTTCAATTCGGGCTATAGTTTCCACGCTGGTGGGCGAAGGAGCCGATTCGGTTGTTTTTTTCACCCTTGCTTTCTCTGGAATTATTCCGACAAGCGCTTTGATAACACTTATCCTTACACAAACCGCCATGAAGACGGGTTATGAAATCCTTGCCTTACCACTTACCAATGTCTTGATAAAATGGGTGAAGAAAAAAGAAGAAGTGGATGTTTACGACAAAGGAATATCCTATAATCCGTTAAACATAAAAGACTTATAAATATAAAGAGCCATTATTCAACGCACATTCAGAACCAGCCGGAAAATAAAACCTTCCGGCTGATATTTTTATTCCGAAAAAGAATCATTTACTTTTAGACTTTAACCCATTTTGCAGCTCTCTGCACCCGAAATGGTTAAATATAGATGAAATAGTTGATTTTCTATGCTAAATAGAGTAGAAACAATCACTAAATCTCTGAAATTCAACAAGTATATTTTTTGTAATGCTTTGTAGTACCCTGCATTAACATTTTTTAATATCACAATCTTTCTATATTTACTCAATCAATTGAAAATCAAATTTAGAAAAAATCGGTAGTGCCCAAATAAACTTCTATGTTGTTAATATATTTGATATTCAACGATTTACATATTAAAAGCTGCAAAATGGGTTAATTTATTAGGGCGCTGAATAGTTACTATAAATCAGACAATTCCTGTCAAAAAAAATCGATCGGGTTTCATTGCTGAACACCGACCGATTATAAAAACTGTTGTCTTACTAGGACAACTTTATTATATATTTATGTTTATTATACTTACTATAAAATACAAGGTAAATGTGCTAATTATCAGCGTATAGATAAATATATTTACTTAAAATAATAATGTTAAATAAAGATAAATAAGAAATTATTCTTACCAAAATTCTTACCATACAAAAAATATATCTATCTTTGTAATGTGTTTAACCAATCATATTACAATCATGGCAAAAATTAGTTTTTATCTTACCAACCCAAAGGCAAAAAACGAAACGAATCTTTTTTGTTTTATCAATTACGGACTTTATCAGACCGTAAACGGCGTTAAAAAGTACTATCCTTTGAAGTATTATACTGATATATCTGTATACCCTGAATTATGGAATAAGGAACTAAACAGGGCAAAGGAATCTATTAAGTGGGCAAACCCTAATACTTACGAAATAAGTGTGCAGGCGGTCAAAGAATCAGCAAAAATCAACTATCAAAGAATAAATTCCAAAATAGAATATTTTGAGAACAAAACAAAAGAGATTTTAAACAGACTTACGGAAAATGGAAACGTACCATCGCACGATAAATTAAGATACGAGTTAGATAAAATTTTCAACCCTACCAAAGGGAATTCAGAAACAACGCCGAAAGATTTGTTTCCGTTTATTGACCATCTGATTAAAACATCACCGCACAAAAACTCAACTCTTAAAAGTTACCTTGTCGTAAAAAAAAATTTACAGGACTATCAAACGGCGAAAAAAACAGTATTAAATTTCAATAACATTGATATTGACTTTTATAATTCTTTTGTCGAGTATTTGACAAAACCCAGAACAACAACACAAAACGGCAAACGTGTAAAAGTTGCAGGACTATCAAAAAATACGGTCGGAACACGTATAAAGATACTTAAAACCTTTGTGAGTGAGGCTAACGAAAGAGGAATAATTGTGTCGCCAGACTATAAAAAGAAATCATTCAAAGTACTGAAAGAGGAATCGGTAACTATCTATTTGAACGAATCGGAACTAATGAAAATGTACGACATTGAAACATCGCCCGAAAGTTTGAACATATTAAGAAAGGAATTTAATACCGACACATTGCCCCTTTATTTGGCAAAGGTAAGAGATTTGTTTTTAGTAGGGTGCTACACAGGTTTACGGTTTTCCGACTTGTCGCAGCTCAAAAAGGAAAACATAACGGCGGAAAATACCATCAGTATCAAAACACAAAAAACAAATATAAAAATAGAAGTCCCAATACATCCGATAACAAGACAGATATTTGAAAAATACGGTTATCAATTGCCCCGAGCAATTACGAACCAGAAATTTAATGAGTATATAAAAGACGTGGCGAAAATTGCAGGAATAAACGAACTTGTAACAAAAGAATCGACAAAGGGCGGTTTTAAAGTGTCGGAGACAACAGAAAAGTACAACCTGGTAACAAGTCATACCGCCCGCCGTTCCTTTGCCACTAACGCCTTTCTGTCAGATGTGCCGAGTATTTCAATAATGAAAATTACCGGACACAAAACAGAATCGGCATTTATGAATTACATTAAAATGAGCGCAAAAGATAACGCTATCAAAATGCAATCACACAGGTTTTTTAATCCTATGTTAATTGCTAAATGATAAAAATCCCAGAACTATTTATAAATTAATTAATTAAAAATTGAAATCATGGTAAAAATTGAAAACGAAAAACTGATTATCGAGATTGAAACGACAATGCCGATTAATGAACTCCAGAATTTACAAGATGCTTTATTGGATGCAATACGTTGGTATAATGCACCGGATAAAACTGTAGAAGATTATACATTGCATCAGTTGACTAACTTACTAAAGGAATTACAACCTACATTCGAGCAGAATAAAGTATTATACACTAATGCCACAAGGTAAAATCAAAACGTCAAGGGGGGGCTATCCATCCCCCCCTTTATGAATTTTCAATCTCCAACAGCTCTGAACCACAAAAATTTTTTCCGTATTTTTTCAAAATTAATCATCATCAACAATGGAAACGAACACATCAAAAAGAATTGAAATAAAAAGTCAAGACAATGAACGAATAAAGTCTTTACAACAAAGTATTGAAAAAGGAGAATATGCAAACAATAGCATGTTTGGCGATTGTAGAACGGAGTTGTTTAATTTTGGGTGGACTTATGCAGCGATGTTAAGAGATGAGTTTGACGAGAATACAGACAATAAAATTAAGTTTGAAAATGATTATAAAGTTGAGGTTGAGAGCCAACCAAACATTAAACTTTCATATTTCAAAGACAGTGAGATTGAAAGAATAAAAGATTTAAAAGATTTAATTGTAAAATGTTTCGGGAATAGTAGGGTATATAGAACTTTCAACCAATATATTTTAATGTGCAATTATTTGGAATTTTTGCAACAGTATAAAACACTACCGGACAACACAAAAACCACACCACCACCCAAAACAAACATACAACCTTTGACTTTTAAGGAACTGTTTAAAGAACTTTATTCCGAACATATTGATTCGTTATTAGAGCAATTAAATATCACAGGACTAACCGAAACGAATAACAGTTGGAGGGAATGGGAAACGTGTTTAGTGGAAAAAAACGAAACATCAAAATTGTATTTTTATTTGAAACGTAAAAATGTTTTGAATGATTATGATAAAACTAAAGCGTTGATATGCTTTAATGAGAAGTTTGGAATAGAAGTGTATAGGGATAAAGAAACCCCAAAATCAAATAGATGTGTTTCTATTAGGACGCTTGTTAATTCAGAAAACACAGCCACAAAAACCAAATTGAAAGATAAATTTGATATTGCATTTAATAAGTGGACTGATAAAATGGAGTTAAAGTAGGTTAAATATTATATTCCGTACCATTCCGTACCATTCCGTAACGGAAGCGGAATATAAAACAACAACTAACAATCAATTATGTTTGCATAAAATTTTAATAAAAAAAGAATATGCAACACGAAATTATTTTAAACGGAATCAGTTTTGACCAACTACAAGACAGTTTCAGAACTATTGTACAAACCGAAGTACAAAAAATCGCATCAGGAATAACAACCAATCCTGAACCATCCCCCGAATTTATTACCAGAAATGAAACTGCAAAAATTTTGGGCGTATCGCTCCCTACACTTCACATCTGGACAAAAGCGGGTATCATTCCGGCGCATCGCATCGGCACACGAATCAGGTACAAACGAACAGACGTGTACAATTCTTTGAAAAACGTTGAACCCATCAAATATAGGAGAGCGTAAACAATGAATAATAAATGTTTAACCACCGCAGCAAAAAAAGGCGTATTTTTTCAGAATACTACCAAAAAGGATATATTTGAAACCGCCCCCGAAACAGGCTCAAATTTACCCTTTTCCTGGTTTCGTATTACTTTGCCAATACAGCCGTATTTAATCAGTCAGGGCGCAAAGTATGTAGTTGACAGTAACGAAGGAATAAAGATATTACATACAGGACTAAAACCTACAAATGTAAATTATATATATTCCGGTGATATGGTTAACGCATCAACTAAGGTAAAAAGTTTATTGTTGTTTTGCGCCGATCCACTCATCAAGCAATATACTGTTTATATGTTTGAGGGGTACAATCCCAAAAGTTTGACAAAGGTATTAAATGAGATTTTGAACCATGAGAGATGACAGATATTTTCAGTTCCCTTTATTCTTATTGCGGGATTTGATGACAGATAAGAAAAGTACTTTAAACGACATTATCAAATACGGACTATATTCGTATTCCGAAACAATACAAACCAATATGATTGATGTTATTACTCAATTAATGTATTGTTATTATCGCCATCGAAACGATTTAACGGGAAATTTACAAAAATCAATGCAACTGTATATCGGTAATGGAAAGTTGTGTTTAGACGAAGATTATTGCGGTTTTGATAGTAATAACTTTTACCCAGAAAACGAGATTAATCAACTGACAGAGATTTTCAAAAATGACATAGATTTTCAGAATGAAGCAATTGAGTTTATAAAAATAAGGAAATCATATTCATATTTTGGGGTTGATGGTGATTATGAAAAATGCATAATTGTCGGTAAAGAAATACAGTCCGAAATACCAAAAGGCGAACCAATGCCAATGGTAAACAAAAATCAATTATTTGAATTTAGAGACAATGATAAGACCGAATTTGAATTAATGCAGTTCGCCGTTAATATTGCAATTAGGTCAATAATTGGAGAAAGAAGTTACTCAAAAACCAACAAACAATTAATCCTTTGCCGGGCGTTTGGATATAACACTATTAAACATCTACCCGAATCAATGCCGGAGGTTTATCGTAAATACTCCAATCGCTATCATATTGATAAAGTCCTGCAAAGATTAGAGGTTGACAATTGGAATTTAATTTTTTACGGCAGAAATATAAGGGGTATTTATATTGGAATCAAAAAAAGAATATCACTCGAAAAACTGATAGAGGTTGCCGAAAAGAAAAAATATAAAACGAGGATCGAGGAACTAAAAGCAACTAAAAAAGCAACTTTGCAGAAGGTTTTAAATGATATACAAAAACAAAAAGAACATCATTAAGCACATCATCAACAGTGCAAATATTCAACGTGAGTACAGCATCTTAAATAATATATTAAATAATATATTAAATAATATCTAAAATAATATCTAAAATAATATCTAAATACTTTTACATTATCATGTATATAAAAAAATAAATGTTCCTTATAATGATTTTTTTTTTGAATTTAATCAGCCGGAGGGACTTTATATAGGTGCTTTAAAGATGTTAGAGAATGAAAACAGTATTAATTTAAAAAGCAAAAAAAATGGGAACTACAAAAAAATGGGGGCGAAATATGGAGAGTGCATATATTTCAATCGGATGCCTTAGAATCGACCACAATTTAGGAGATACGTTTTACAATGTGTTGTTTGAAATTAATCAAGCGGGTATATATGCGACTGTAGAGGGAAAATATGATAATTATTGTATTGTCTATGTTAGAACCTTTTCCGGCTCTCTAACAAACGGAAATTTGACTTTTTGGATAGTAAGAGCACAATAATATTTACAAAAAAATAAACTTTAAAAATTAGAATTATGGCACGAATTAAGTTATTACATCAAGCATCTGTACTCCAGCACGAAGGCGATTATACCATCGGTTTAGCAATTAGTAACAATGATTTGATTTTATTGGAAAACGGTTTAGTCAGTGCAGTTGGTATTTTGTCAAATTATGCACCGAATGAAACAAACCTAAATGCACGATTGACAATACAAGGTTTCGCCGAAAGTTTAAGTCAGTATAAAACATGGAAAGAAAAGTATTTAAAAGAGAACGGATTTAATCCAATACCATCAAATCTGTTT
This sequence comes from Paludibacter sp. UBA5753, assembly GCA_002427615.1. Taxonomy (GTDB): domain Bacteria; phylum Bacteroidota; class Bacteroidia; order Bacteroidales; family Paludibacteraceae; genus Paludibacter. The sequence goes on along the minus strand of DIFH01000130.1, from coordinate 76,592 downwards.
TTAACACTACCGGACAATGAATGTACTGTACAGTTAGGAATAAAAACAGATGATAATATACCATCGCAAATAATACTATTTTCATTGATAGAGGTCAAAGAAACTGCATCGGCATTAAGGTTTACTTATGACCTTGTAGATAATATTGAACTGATGGGAGCTACTAATTGCATGAGTGGAGTATTGGAAATATTTGAAGGATTCTTGGCTACAAATCAGGGGTAAAAAGATTGAAACAAATTCATAAAAACCATACTTTTGATTTGTGTTTAAAGTTAAAAAGTGTGGTATTTTTTTGTGTAGTTGTATTCTATTTTTAACACAACTAAATTCATAGCAAATGTACCGAAATAGTTGTTTCAAATACATAAAATTTTAAGGTCAAAAACCTATGATAATGCAGTGAATATTATTCGACAAAAAGTTGTTTTTTGATTTAGATATTTATATGTTTTCTATAAAATAAATATTGTATTTTGATTTAAACCGCTGCAATTAAATTATTGTGGCGGTTTTTTGTTGATACATAAAAAAAGCGGTCAGGAACCACCCCGACCGCAAATTGTGTTTAACCAACCAACGGCAAAGTTGGAAAGTTTGACAAAGGTATAATTAATATTCAGATACTCAAAAAACACCCACAAAAAAAGAGTTGAAAAATCTATTCTTACCAAAATTCTTACCATAAATATAAATACGCCAAACTATCTATTTGATAATAAGGCGTATTTAATCTTAATAAGTTGTCTTACTAGGATTCGAACCTAGACAGGCAGATCCAGAAACTGCAGTGCTACCATTACACCATAAGACAGAAAGTTATTTTCGAATGTCAAAAGTATAAAAAATATTCTTTCCGACAAATTTTTGATCAAAATAAACGGTTGAATTTCATTGCTGAATTCAACCGTTGTTGTTTTGTTGTTGTCTCACGAAGATTCGAACTTCGACAGGCAGAACCAAAAACTGCAGTGCTACCATTACACCATGAGACAATCATTAAGGCTTTATTTCTAAAGCGGTGCAAAGATACAATTGTTTTTCTTCTTGCCAAAATGATTTTTGAAAATTATGCTTAATTTCCTGATTTCATTATTCTGCAATCAACAGAGAATAGTTTTTCTTGCCTTTTTGCGCAAGCATATATTTGTTATTCAAAAGGTCAGATGCTGTAATTATTTGATCCTGATTTTCGAGTCTTTCTTTATTCAGACTTACACCGCCCGATTGTACCAGTTTACGCATCTCTCCTTTTGAAGAAAAAACCGCCGCCGCATCAGTCAGTAAATCAATAGCCTTTATTCCCGTACTGAAAACCGATTTGTCAATTTTAAACTGAGGAACGCCATCGAAAACTGCCAGCAAAGTATCTTCATCCAAGCGCTTCAGGGCTTCGGACGTTGCATTGCCGAACAAAATATTCGAAGCTTCGATAGCTGCCTTGTAATCTTCTTCGGAATGTACCATTACGGTAACTTCCTTAGCCAGCCTTTTTTGCAAAATACGTAAATGCGGAGCAGTAGTATGTTCGGCTATCAGGCTTTCGATTTCAGCTTTTTCAAGAGAAGTGAAAATTTTGATATATTTTTCGGCATCGGCATCGCTTACATTAAGCCAAAATTGAAAAAATTTATAAGGCGAAGTGTAACGACGGTCGAGCCACACGTTTCCACTTTCTGTTTTTCCGAATTTGCCGCCATCTGCCTTGGTAATCAATGGACAAACCAACGCATAAGCTTCGCTGTCGGTTTTACGACGTATAAGCTCTGTCCCTGTTGTGATATTTCCCCATTGGTCGGAACCGCCCATTTGCAGTTTACAGTTTTTATGCTGATTTAGCCACAAAAAGTCATAGCCTTGCAATAACTGGTAAGAAAATTCGGTGAACGACATGCCCACACTCGACTCGCTGCTCAAACGTTTTTTCACCGAATCCTTGGACATCATATAATTCACAGTAATGTGCTTGCCAATGTCGCGGATAAAATCGAGAAAGGAATAATCCTTCATCCAATCGTAATTGTTCACCAACTCGGCAGCATTAGGCGCATCACTCTCAAAATCGAGGAATTTAGCCAATTGTGCTTTTATACTTTCCTGGTTATGACGCAATGCAGCTTCGTCGAGCAAATTACGTTCAGCCGACTTTCCCGAAGGGTCGCCAATCATACCCGTAGCTCCTCCTACCAACGCAATGGGTTTATGTCCGGCACGTTGAAAATGACGCAACATCATCACGCTCACCAAATGTCCGATATGTAACGAGTCAGCTGTCGGGTCTATACCTACGTAAGCCACAGTCATTTCTTTAGCCAGTTGTTCTTCGGTTCCGGGCATCATGGTGTGTATCATGCCACGCCATTGAAGTTCTTCGATAAAATTCATTTCTACTCTTTATATTTCCGTGTTATCTTCTTGTTTTTTTGAAGGTGCAAAGATACAACTTTAAAATTCTTTGTCATATAGTCATGAACGAATATCTTTTGGCTGATTGATTAAATTTTACTATTTTCGTCATCAAAACAAAATCAGAATAAAATTATGAAAAAACAAAACATATTGATTTTGTTGGCGTTGGCAATCACAATTGTGGCATGCAGTTCCAAACAATATACCGTAACCCGTGCTACTTCCGCCAAAATTGCCATTGATGCATCTAAAGAAGAACTTGCCGACAAAAATTATGAAACCTATTTGCAACCGGTAAAGCAAAAAATCGATACAGAAATGAATATTGTAATCGGTCAGGCTGCCGAAACCATGAAAGCTCATGCCCCCGAAAGTTTATTGTCGAACTTCAGCGCCGACGTATATAAACTAAGCGCAACGGAATATTTGAAACAACCCGTGGATATTGGCATTGTTAATTTAGGCGGATTGCGCACAGAAATTCCTGCCGGAAACATTACCATTCGAACAGTATTTGAACTAATGCCTTTCGAAAACGAACTGGTTATACTCTGGCTCAAAGGAGATAAACTCGACGAATTGCTTCAGTTTTTTGCCAAGGTGGGCGGCGAAGGAGTTTCCGGCATACGCATGACAATTGCAAACAACAAAGCTGTTGATATTACAATAAACGGACAAGCCCTGGATGCAGATAAATTGTACAGCATAGCTACCAACGATTATCTGGCAGGCGGGAACGACAAAATGGGACAATTGGCAATGTACGAAAAACGAGTAAATACCGGGATAAAAGTACGTAATATGCTGCTCGATTATATTAAAAACCAAACTAAAAAAGGGAATATAATTCAGTCGAAGTTGGACGGGAGAATAGCCCTTATCCCCTGAAGAGGAACTGAATTCCCCTCTTAATTTTTACTCATTTATTAAATAAGATTATGTTTAAACCAGATAAAATACAAAACAAAAGGAACTTACTTCCCCTTCAGGGGTTAATGGTTCTTATTTTTCTTTTGGTCTTTTCGACCATTTCGGCACTTGCCGGCGAAAAGGTAAAACTTGTAATTTTGCACACCAACGATACACACAGCCAGGTGGAGCCGACCGAAAAATCGACGCTCAAAACTGCCGACATGGGCGGATATGCCCGTCGCATGGGAGTAATACAGAAAATACGTTCGGAAGAAAAAAACGTACTTCTACTCGATGCCGGAGATTTTTCGCAGGGAACGCCTTACTTTAATTTCTACAATGGGAGGATTGAAATTGATGCCCTCAACCGCATGAAATACGATGCCGGAACACTTGGAAACCATGAGTTTGACAATGGCATCGACACTCTATCCGTAATACTTGCAAAAGCTAAGTTCCCTTTTATAAGTTCAAACTACGATGTCGGCAAAACACCGATTGAAAAATTTATTCGACCCTATTTAATATTGAAAAAAGCCGGATTGAAAATCGGCATCATGGCTTTGAATGTCGAACCCAAAAGTTTAATCATTGAAAGTAATTACAGAGGATTGATTTACAATAATCCGGTTGAAAAAGCAAAAGAAATGTCGGCTTTTTTGAAAAACAATAAAAAATGCAACTTCGTTATTTGTTTATCGCATCTCGGTTCCGATTCCACTTCGGTAGATGTAAATGATTTTGACATTGCTCACGAAACACAATATATTGACGTAATTATCGGCGGACACTCGCACAGCATGTTGGAAAACATAAAAACTAATAACATTGTCGGGAAAAAAGTAGTAATTGCTCAAATGGGTAAAAGTGGCTTGTATCTGGGCAGAATTGATTTGGAATTGGAAAAGAAAAAATAAAACCCAGGTAAAACTTAACCCCTACTGCAAATCAAAATCTGCGATTTTATACAAAAAAACTTGTATCTTTGTATCCGTTGAAATCAGATAGCACAGGATTTTTTCGTTTATGTTAAAGCAACAATTACAACAAAAACTACAACAAAAACTTTCGCCTGCACAAATTCAGGTGATTAAAATGCTCGAAGTTCCTACTTTAGAGTTGGAGGAGCGTATCCGCCAGGAAATAGAGGAAAATCCGGCTTTGGAAGAAGGTCCGGATACTGAAAATGAGTCGGATGACATTGACGATGAATTCAACAACGAGGATGGCGGAAACAATAATGATTTCGACCCCGAAGAGTATATGGCGGATGATGACATCCCCGACTATAAATTAAAAGCCAATAACACCTCGAAAGACGATAAACACGAAGATATTCCCTTTTCGGTAGGCATGACCTTTCACGAAAATCTGATTGACCAACTTGGGTTGCTTCAGCTTTCCGAACACGAAAGGATGCTTGCAGAATATGCTATCGGTAATATTGATGAGGAAGGCTATCTGCGCCGTCTGCCCGAATCGATGGTGGATGATATCGTATTTCACGCAGGCATCCAGACTACCGACGAAGAAATGAACCGGATAGTTAACCTTATCCGCCAGTTCGACCCGGCGGGAGTAGGCGCCACAACACTCCGGGAATGCCTGCTTTTGCAACTCGAACGGAAAAAACAAACAAAAGACGTGAAACTTGCTCAAAAAGTTATCACCGATTATTTCGAAGAGTTCTCGAAAAAACATTACGATAAAATTACAAAAGCATTAAACATTGATGATGAGCAATTAAAAAAAATTATCAATGAAATTGTGAGGTTGAATCCTAAACCAGGCAACGCTTGGGGCGGCAATGCCCTTGAAAAATCAATGGCAACCATAGTGCCCGATTTCATTTTGGAAAATAATGAAAATCAACTCTCGGTTCATTTAAACAACAGCAATATTCCCGAGCTGCGAGTGAACAATACCTACAACGAAATGTTTCAGGATTATGCGTCGAATAAAAAGAACCAGACCCGCGAAATGAAAGATGCCGTGATGTTTGTCAAACAAAAAATAGATGCGGCGCGCTGGTTTATCGATGCAATCAAACAACGGCAGCAAACTTTGCTCACCACCATGACGGCCATTGTCGAATTTCAGAAAGAGTTTTTTATCGAAGGCGATGATACTTACCTGAAACCTATGATATTAAAAGATATAGCCGACCGTACAGGATTCGACATATCAACCATTTCGAGGGTAAGTAACAGCAAATATATACAAACCGAATTTGGAATATTTCCTGTCAAATACTTCTTTTCCGAATCGATGACCAACGACTCGGGCGAAGAAGTTTCGACCCGCGAGATCAAGAAAATTCTTCAGGATTGTGTCGATAACGAAGACAAACGCAAACCCTTGAACGACGATGCACTGGTTGATGTGCTGAAGGAAAAAGGATATATTATTGCCCGCCGTACTGTTGCCAAATATCGCGAACAATTGAATATTCCTGTCGCCCGATTAAGAAAAGAAATTTAAGCTCATAAAATTCCCTCTCGCCTCTCGCCTCTNNCAGGTAAAGTCGAGACAGGTAAAGTTGAGACACAGTAAAGGGGATTTTAGAAAAATACATTTAATAATTAGAGCTCCCTTCAATTCCCCCGAAGGGGAAAAGCTCCCCTCCTTTGGAGAGAATGGGGGAGGTTGATTTTTATGAAAAAATTTTATAACATAATCTCTTTTGTGTTCCAGCCGCTGTTGATGCCGACTTATGGCATGATCATGCTTATGAACCTTAATGTTTTTGATGTTTTGCCCGCTGCGTGGCAATTGATAGCTATATTGGGAACGTTACTTTTCACGGGAATACTTCCCGCAACTCCCATTTTGCTGCTAATGAAAAAAGGCGAAGTGCACGATTTGTTTATTTCCCGTCGCGAGGAACGAACCATGCCTTATCTGTTTTCTTTCCTCTCCTATGTATTCTGGACTTTATTTATGTGGCGGGTTTTGCAACTTCCGCTTTTTATTGTGGGTATGGGAATGGGAACTGCTTTGTCTGTCCTGATTAATACATTTATCAACCTGAAATGGAAAATCTCATCCCATTTATCTGGAATAGGCGGTTTAGTCGGTGGTGTTTTCGGAATTTGTTACCGCATGGCTTATAATCCGATTTGGTTATTTGCCATCATTCTTTTCATTTCAGCATTGGTGGTTGTTTCGCGCATCGAACTCAAAGCTCATACGCCCGGACAAACTTTAGCCGGTTTTGTAGTTGGATTTACATCCGTATTTTTGCCCTGTGTGCTGATTTAAGTCCTTTCTATTTTTCCCCAAAAGGGAAAAATAGAACCACAAAATTTTAAATTATAATTAACAATCAGTCTTTTAACTCCTTGGGGTTGAAGACTAAAATCCTACTAAATGATTACTACAGACCAGCTCAAAGATGTGTTGGAGCGCGAGATCGCGTTGAGGAGGTATCTTTGACATCGACTCAAAAAGCATCCAAATAGAAGAAGAAGAATTACGCACGCAGGTTCCCGGTTTTTGGGACGATGCCAAGGCTGCCGAAGCCCAGATGCGTAAGATTAAAGAATTAAAAAACTGGATTACCGGTTATACCAGCGTAAAAACCGCTGTGGAAGAACTACAGTTGGCTTACGATTTTTATCGCGAAGAAGTGGCTACCGAAGCAGAAGTGGACGAAGCATATCGTCATGCTCTGGAACAGGTGGAAACACTCGAAATGAAAAATATGCTCTCGAAAGAGGAAGACCAGTTCGGAGCGGTGATTAAGATTGTAGCAGGCGCCGGCGGAACCGAAGCGCAGGACTGGGCCGATATGCTTTTTCGCATGTATCAACGTTGGGCTGAACGCCAGAATTATAAAGTTGAAATCACCAACATCCAGGAGGGCGACGAAGCGGGCATCAAAACCGTTACCATGCAAATTGAAGGCGAAAAGGCTTATGGTTATTTGAAAAGCGAAAACGGCGTCCACCGTTTGGTGCGTGTTTCGCCATTCAACGCGCAGGGTAAACGAATGACTTCATTTACTTCGGTTTATGTGGTACCTTTGATTGACGACACCATTGAGATTGAAATCAACCCGGCCAACCTGACCTGGGATACTTTCCGTTCGTCGGGAGCCGGCGGTCAGAACGTAAACAAAGTGGAAACCGGTGTTCGTTTGCATTACAAATTTCTGAATCCTGTAACAAACGCCCAGGACGAAATTGTGATTGAAAATACCGAAAGCCGTTCGCAGTTTGGCAACAAGGACAATGCAATACGTTTACTGAAATCGCAACTTTACGAGCTGGAACTCGAAAAGCGCCGTGCCGAAACCGCCAAAGTGGAAGCGGGTAAAAAGAAAATAGAATGGGGATCGCAAATCCGCAGTTACGTTTTCGACGACCGCCGCGTAAAAGATCACCGTACCAACTACCAAACTTCGAACGTAAATGCAGTAATGGATGGCGATATCGATGCCTTTATCAAAGCATATTTGATGGAGTTTTCGGACTAAATTTTATGTTTATACCGGGACACGCGATGTTTTTGGGAGACAACTCATGAGTAAAGCCTAAAACAGCATAATTACCGGACTAAAATACCTACAATCAGGTATTGCCGGCAGCCGGATATTCACCGATCTTTGCAACAGAATTTTTTCCAAAAGTATTTTGTTTGTATTATTTACACCTAACATAGCAATAGTTAGTATCATCCTTTTGTCCGGATACTTGCCATAAGTATCCGGATGATAGGAATGATTTTTTGTTGTTGATACTTTAGCTTTTAAACATTTACTCAACTCATGCGTTTTTAAATCTGATAGTCATCCGATTGATTTGCTCATATTATTCCTCTAAAACTCCCAATATTATTTCTATGCAACAACATAAATTCACAGCCCGCACACGCATGAGCGAACTTATCAACGAAGATGCTTCGCTGCTTTCGTCCATCAGCCGTTTTGGCATTTCGCTCGGTTTTGGCGATAAAACGGTGAAAGAAGCCTGCGAAGCCAACGCTATCGATTGCAATACTTTTCTGGCAGTGGTCAACTTCCTGTCCGAAGGCAATGTGGAGATAACCGAAACTTACAATAATATCTCCATCAAGTCGGTAATTAATTACCTGAAAAATGCCCATTCGTATTTTCTGGATTATAAATTACCATCCATTCGCGCCAAGTTGATCGATGCTGTCGATTCGTCGGACCAAAGCATACCTTACAGAGTCGTTTTTATAAAATTTTTCGACGAGTATTTCGACGAAGTCCGCAAACACATGGATTATGAAGATAAAACTGTTTTCCCTTATGTGATCCAATTGCTGGACGGGGAAAAAAATGCAAAATACAGCATTGCCGTTTTCGAAGAACATCATACGGATGTCGACTCCAAACTGGCCGAACTGAAAAACATCCTGATAAAATACTATCCTGCCAAGGGAACCAATTATATGCTTAACGATGTACTCTTCGATCTGTTGTGGTGCGAGAAAGACCTGGCAACCCACAACCAGGTGGAAGATTATTTCTTTGTTCCTGTAATTGAAGCTATTGAACAAAAAACAGGCGCCAACTTATGAACGATGTATCGTTAAAAATAGCCATTGCCGAACCTTCGGTCATTATACGCAGCGGACTGTCCGTCGCACTTAAACGCGTGCAGGGAATTCATATTCAGACTTTCGAAATATCGAGTTACGATTTACTTTCAAATTACATCAGGCTGCATAAACCCGATGTTTTGATCCTTAATCCTACTTTTTGGGGCATTATCGACCTTCATAAGCTGAAGGAAGACAGTGGACACAAGGAACTGAAATGTTTTGCGCTGCTTTCGTGCCTGACTGATGAAGCGATAGTTAAACATTACGACGATAAAATAAGCGTTTACGACTCGGTCGATCAGTTGAAAGAAAAACTCGAAAAACTTTTCGACCCTACCAACGGTACTACTTCGGACGAAACAGAATCGCTCAGTCTGCGCGAAAAAGAAATTCTGACCTGCGTGGTAAAAGGGCAAACCAACAAGGAAATTGCACAAACACTTTTCCTTTCAACGCATACGGTTATCACACATCGTCGCAACATTGCCCGTAAACTTGAGATTCACAGTACGGCAGGCTTAACCATCTATGCCATTGTGAATAAGTTAGTGGAATTGGATGAGATAAAAAAAGACATGTAAAATCATTCATCACAACAACGAGAGGCTGCCAAAAAAATAAATGGCAGCCTCTCGTTGTTTTTTTTGTTGAGCGTTTTTCGCGCAGTATTTTTATCCGATTTGTTTTTGTTCGTTCTTTTTCTTCACCACAACGGATAAAAGAATCGAAGCCGTGAGCAAAGTTACAATCACACCCAACGAAACAAAATTGGTAATATGGAACGAATAACCCAACTCCGAAGCCAGCTCGTTAACGCACATTTTAATGCCTATAAAAGATAAAATACCTGCTAAAGCGTATTTCAGGTAATGGAAATAATCCATAATACCGCTCAGGGCAAAGTAGAGCGAACGAAGACCCAATATGGCGAAGATATTCGAAGTGTATACAATGAAAACATCTTTTGAAACAGACAGAACCGCCGGTATCGAATCCACGGCAAATATCAGGTCTGAAGTTTCAATCATAAGCAATGCAATAAAAAAGGGCGTTGCATAAATCATTTTATCCTTCTTTACAAAGAATTGAGGCACCGACATATCATGGGTAACAGGCATGAATTTGCGAAATATCTTGATGATAATATTTTTATTCGGGTCAAATTCATTTTTATCCTCTTTTTCGAATGCCATGTGAATCCCTGTATAAATAAGAAATGCTCCGAAAACATACATGATCCAGGCAAATTTTTTGATCAGGGCAACACCGGCAAAAATAAACACGGCACGCATAACTACCGCCCCGATAATTCCCCAAAACAGAATCCGGTGTTGATATTTAGGCTCTATTTTAAAGAAGCCAAAAATCATGATAAACACAAAAAGATTATCAACGCTTAACGATTCTTCAATCAGGTAACCGGTCAGGAATTCCAGGGCTTTTTGCTTGCCCAGCTCAAAACCCGCCATATTGCCCACTACAAAGTATATCCCTATGTTAAAAACTGCGGCAAGCCCAATCCAGAACAAACTCCACAAAAGCGCCGATTTCACTTTAATAACCTCATCCTTTTTGTGGAATACATAAAGATCGAGCGTTAACATGATAACAACAAAAACTACAAACCCAATCCAGAAATTAATACTTACTTCCATCTGACAAAAAATATAGTTTAATAGTTAAAAAAATCCATTGAAAAAACACACAAAGTTAAATATAAAACCGTATGTGTACAAATGTTTTGAAAGTTTGTTTGCCGTTATAAGTTTTATTCGCTTTTTAAACAGTTTTTTTTCAAAAAATCACTACCTTTGCGGAAATAATCGTTTTTAAAGACACTGTTTTTCACGAAATAAACCATACGTTTTTTGTTTATTTGAGGATAAAAAAAACTGTCTGTTAAAACTGACAATGCGTTTTTACGAATTGTCAGTTTTATAATAGTACAATAGATACAACGACTATGCAAAAAAAACACCTCAATACATGGATCTTTTACGGAACAATGTTGATACTTTTCGGCATTTTCACGTATGCGCTGTTCCAAAATGCCGGAAAGTTTGAGGTGAACACGGCGAATCACGTCAATACCCAGGTACATTCGGATCAAATCAGTTTCCAACTTTTTAAAACATCCATCCTGCATAACATTGTTGAACCTTCAGCCATGTTATTGCTTCAAATTTTATCTATCCTTCTTGTTTCGAGGCTCTTCGGTTATATTTTTGTAAAGATGGGGCAACCCACCGTTATCGGTGAAATTTTAGCCGGTATCGTGTTGGGACCTTCGCTGCTTGGTTTTTTCTTCCCCGGCGCATTCCAGTTCCTTTTTGCCGCCGATTCACTTGGTAATCTGTATATTCTGAGTCAGGTAGGGCTGATTTTGTTTATGTTTACCATTGGCATGGAATTAGACTTTGGAACATTAAAAGAAAAATTAAGTGAAACTTATGTCATCAGTCATGCAAGTATTTTAATTCCTTATTTTTTAGGAATGTTGCTTGCCTATTTAGTATACGAAGAATTTGCAGCCTCGCAAACCGAATTTCTTCCTTTTGCATTATTTATAGGCATTTCTATGAGTATCACGGCATTCCCCGTTTTAGCGCGTATTGTTCAGGAAAAGGGACTGACAAAAACACATTTGGGAACAATTGCTATTGCAAGCGCTGCTAATGATGATGTTACTGCATGGTGTATTTTAGCCGCTGTAATTGCAATTGCAAAAACAGGAAGTTTTGTGAGTTCTCTATTTACCATTGCGCTGGCAATTGTATATGTAATAGTCATGTTATTAGTCGTACGTCCTTTTTTAAAGCGGGTAGGCGAAATTTACAAAAGCAGCGAAGTAGTCAACAAAAGCGTGTTTGCATTCTTCCTGCTGATATTAATATTGTCTGCCTACACAACTCAGGTTATAGGAATTCACGCCTTGTTCGGAGCCTTTCTGGCAGGGGTTATCATGCCGCCGCTACCAACTTTCCGCAAGCTGATTATCGATAAAATTGAAGACGTTTCGCTCACCTTATTGCTTCCGCTATTTTTTGTTTACACCGGTTTACGCACCGAGATAGGATTGCTGAATACCCCTTATTTATGGACAATTTGCGGTATGTTTATCTTGGTGGCAATTGCTGGAAAATTTGCCGGCGGTGCATTTTCAGCGAAAATACTTGGCGAATCGTGGCGCGATAGTCTTTCAATCGGCGTGTTGATGAATACGCGCGGATTAATGGAACTTATTGTACTGAATATCGGTTACGAAATGGGTATTTTGCCCCCGACTATTTTTGTAATGCTTGTTATCATGGCGTTGGTAACTACTTTTATGACGACTCCTTTACTTTCATTGATAAACAAAATCTTCCCCGAAAAGAATATAGAAGAAGAATATCAACGCCAGCAGGCGCTCGGTATCTTTAAAGCTTTAATTGCGCTCGGTAATCCCGAAAACGGCAAGACATTGCTCAATATTGCCAAAACAGTACTCGATGGCACAAAAAACAGCTTAGCCGTAACGATTTTGCACATTACGCCCGGAACCGATATCAATCCTTTACACGGCGAACAATACTCGGTCGAAAGTTTCAAATTGATTAAAGACGAGGCTGCACGACTCGAAATTCCTATTGAAACCGAATATAAAATTACCGACAACATTGAGCAAAGCATTGTAAAAACCGTGAATTACAATAATTATGACTTTTTGTTGGTTGGAGCAGGCATTTCACTTTCCGGCATTCCGTTTTTCAAAGAAAATTCGTATTTCAGCCACATAAAATGGCTTAACGATTTTCTGAATAAAGTTACTAAAACACAAGCTATTTTCTATCCCGGAACGTTGATTAAAGACAAAACCCGGTATTTTATTGAAAACAGCCATTGCAGCGTTGGTGTATTTATCAACCGTGGCTTTAGCAGTATTTCCACCACTTTGATTCTTCTTTACAGCGAAAGCGATGCTTTTCTTTTACGCTATGCCCGCAGATTGCTTCGCAACAATAGCGAAGTAAGTATTTTTATAATGGATATTAATAAAATTATTCAAACCAGTGAAACGATGCGTAATGCAATCGACGAGCTTGTAAGCGCCTTCCCTAACTCGGTGAAAATACTGAAAAGCTCCAAAAACAATGCCGGCATTATCTCGAAATTCAGTTTTCTGTTGGTTAGCTACCCAACCTGGAATATACTCTCCGGTTCTGAAAACCGCGAACTATCCAATATTCCTTCTACTTTGATTATCAACAAGAAAACCAGTCGTTTCCACTCCCCAAACCGAAAAGAGTCGTTACAAAAGGAAATTGATTATTCCGAAGATTAAAAAAAACGCTGCATTTCTTCCCCAAAAGCAGGGCTTAAAATCATTTAGCTGACAATAAAACGTCAGAAATTCTACCCTTGTTGTTCGATCTTTTTGGTACTTTCACATCGGATACAAAAAATCTATTAAGATGATAACAACATTTCATACGTTCCGCCAACTCACGGCGTACTTTTTTCTCGCTGTAAGCGTGATCTCAGGTACCGGTTTCTCGAATTCAGAGGAGAGAACCGCCAAACGGGATGCCGTATTAAAAAGTATTGCGCCTCCCACCCCACCGGCTGACTTAGTGGTTATGACGGCATTTGGAGCGTCAGGCGACTCGGTAACTAATTGTAAACCTGCATTTGACAAAGCATTGAGCCTTAGTAAAAACAAAAAAGGATTGAAAATAATTGTTCCTCAGGGTATTTACTTTATTCATGGTACCATACATTTAGCAAGCAATGTTTGCATAGAACTGCAAAAAGGTGCACGTTTAAAGTTTAGTTGATGCCCTCGTAGGGTCATTAAACAATTAAAAAAGTTAATAAACACAATAAACATAACGTTAAAATATAAAAATATGTTATAAAACACATTTTTCACACAAATATTTTCGAAAACTCTTGCACGTATATAAAAATCGCTTTATCTTTGCATCGTGATTTTTTCATAGTATTAGATTTAAGGTTAACAAAGATTGGTAGTAAGGCGTTACTACCTTTCGCGTTTTATAAAGGGTAGGTCAATAATTTCAACTCAATATATGTTCAAGGCTGTTCGGAGTAATTCGGATGGCTTTTTTATTTTGTAAGAAGCTAAAAAAAAGCTACTTTTGCATCATAAAACAAATCCTTGTTGTACAATGAATATACTTCTCCTCGGCTCAGGCGGACGCGAACATGCACTGGCTTGGAAAATAGCCCAAAGCCCGAAAATCAATAAACTTTTTATCGCTCCCGGAAATCCGGGTACCGCAACTTTAGGAACCAATCTGCCCATTGCTGCCGATAATTTTCCGGCATTGAAAGAGGCTGTCCTCGAAAACGGAATTGACTTAGTCCTGGTTGGCCCCGAAGACCCTTTGGTCAAAGGTATTGTCGATTTTTTTGCTGCGGATGAACGTATCAAGAATATTCCGGTAGTCGGGCCTCATAAAATAGGCGCACAACTCGAAGGCAGCAAGGACTTTTCGAAACAATTTATGTTCCGCCACCATATCCCGACTGCCGATTATTTAAGTGTTACCTCCGGAAATATTGAAGAAGGCATTGATTTTTTAAAGAATCTTCAGTCTCCTTATGTGCTGAAAGCCGATGGTTTGGCGGCAGGAAAAGGCGTTTTAATTTTGAACGATTTAAATGAAACTATAGCTGAATTAAAATCGATGCTCGATGGAAAATTTGGGGCAGCAAGTAAAACAGTGGTTATTGAGGAGTTTCTTTCAGGTATCGAATGTTCGGTTTTTGTGATTACCGATGGCAGAAACTACAAAATTCTTCCCGAAGCCAAAGATTACAAACGTATTGGAGAAGGAGACAAAGGACTGAACACCGGCGGCATGGGAGCTGTTTCTCCCGTTCCGTTTGCCAATGCTGAGTTTATGCAGAAAGTAGAGGAACGTATTATCCGACCAACGGTGGAAGGACTGTACAGCGAAGGGATCATGTACAAAGGTTTTATTTTTTTCGGACTGATAAAGGTAAACGGCGAACCTTATACCATTGAATACAACGCACGCATGGGCGATCCTGAAACCGAAGTGGTGATGTTGCGCCTGAAATCGGATTTGGTGGATTTACTCGAAGGCGTAGCCAACGGAAATTTGAACGAAAAAACGGTTGAGTTTGACGAACGTGCCGCCGTTACGGTTATGTTGGTTTCGGGCGGTTACCCCGAAAATTACGAAAAAGGCAAGGAAATCAGCGGTCTCGATAAAGTGGAGGATAGCATTGTTTTTCATGCAGGAACAGCGTTGAAAGACGGAAAAATTGTAACCAATGGCGGACGTGTATTAGCAGTTAGCTCTTATGGAAATTCAAAAGAAGAAGCCTTGGCTCGGTCATTTAAAAATGCACAATTGATTAATTTCGACAAAAAATATTTCAGAAGAGATATTGGCTTTGATTTATAACCGAACGAATTACAAAAATAATATATGGCAAAAATTTTAGTAATCGACGACGAACGCAGCATCCGGAATACGCTGAAAGATATTTTGGAGTTTGAAAAACATCAGGTGGTATTAGCCGAAAATGGCAAGACCGGACTTGAAGCAATTCAAAATGCGGCTTTTGATGTTATATTTTCAGATATTAAAATGCCCGAAATGGATGGCATTGAATTGCTTTCAGCGCTGAAAGAACAGGAAGTTGAGGCTCCTGTGGTAATGATTTCCGGACACGGCAATATCGAAACCGCAGTGGAGTGTATCAAAAAAGGAGCTTTCGATTTTATCGAAAAACCGATTGATTTGAACCGCCTGCTGATTACTGTACGCAATGCGCTTGATATAAACAACTTGGTGACAGAAACTAAAAATCTGAAAAAGAAAGTAGCCAAACGTCATCAAATGGTGGGAACATCGCCGGCTATTGAAAAGGTGCGGATGATGATTGAACGTGTGGCGCCAACCGATGCACGCGTGTTAATTACCGGCGCCAACGGAACAGGGAAAGAAGTGGTTGCCCGCTTACTTTACGAGCAAAGCAACCGGGCAAATGGGCCATTCGTCGAAGTGAACTGCGCTGCCATTCCGTCGGAATTAATCGAAAGTGAATTATTCGGACACGAAAAGGGGGCTTTTACATCTGCCATCAAACAACGTATCGGAAAATTCGAACAAGCCGATACAGGAACCATTTTCCTGGACGAAATCGGTGATATGAGCCTGTCGGCGCAAACCAAAGTGTTGCGCGTGTTACAGGAAAATGAATTGACGCGGGTAGGCAGCGATAAAAGTATAAAAGTAAATGTCCGTGTGCTTGCCGCCACCAACAAAAACCTGAAAAAAGAAATTGAAGCCGGAAATTTCAGGGAGGATTTATTTCACCGGCTGAACGTGATCCCGATTCATGTACCTTCGCTCGACGAACGCAAGGAAGATATTCCATTGCTGGTAACGCACTTCTGCGAATTGATCTGCAACGAACAAGGCATACAGCCCAAAACTTTTGATAAAACAGCGCTCGAATTGTTAATGTCGCGCTCATGGACCGGAAACATCCGTGAACTTAGGAATGTAGTTGAGCGTTTGATAATTCTTGGAGGCTCAACCATTTCGAAAGAAGACGTAGAAATGTTTGCCTGAAAATTATAAATACCCGTTATTATGAAACCCATAAACGAACAAAGAATTGCCATTTGCTGCGACCATGCAGGTTATGACCTGAAACAGATTGTGATTAAACATTTGAAAGAAAATAATGTGCTTGCCATTAAAGATTTTGGCGCATATTCCGCCGAAAGCAGCGATTATGCCGATTATGCTCACCCAATGGCTTTGGCGGTTGAAAGCCAAGAATTTGACTACGGTATTTCGATTTGCGGCAGCGGAAACGGCATCAGCATGACCGTAAATAAACACCAGGGGATACGCGCGGCGCTTTGCTGGAATACTGAAATTGCGACTTTAGCCCGCCAACACAACAATGCCAATGTAATTTCATTACCTGCCCGGTTTGTTTCTGAAGAAGAAGCGCTGAAAATGATAGACATTTTCTTTACTACTGATTTTGAAGGAGGAAGACATCAAAGGCGGATTGACAAAATTCCTTCTTGCTGATTACTTTAATTTACTAACTAAAATCCTCTTTTAGGGGATTGGAGAAATATACATGTCAAGAACAGAAATATCGAAATACGGAGAATTCGGGTTGATTAAACATCTGACCGAGCGATTTAAAAACACAAATGAAACAACACTCAAAGGCGTTGGCGACGATGCAGCAGTACTTGATTACAGAGACAAACAGGCGCTCGTAACCACCGACTTATTGCTCGAAGGCGTTCATTTCGATTTGGTGTATGTGCCCATGAAACATCTCGGCTACAAAGCTGCCGTGGTGAATTTTTCGGATATTTACGCTATGAACGGACAACCGAAGCAAATCACTGTTTCTTTGGGCGTTTCCAAACGTTTTTCGGTAGAAGACCTCGAAGAATTGTACGCTGGTATTGAACTTGCCTGCAAAACCTACGGAGTAGACTTAATTGGAGGCGACACCTCCGCCTCATTAACCGGACTTACAATCAGCATTACCTGCATTGGTGAAGCTGAAAAAGATAAAATCGTATACCGCAACGGAGCAAAACCAAACGATTTAATTTGTGTTTCGGGCGATTTAGGTTCTGCTTATATGGGTCTGCAACTCTTGGAACGCGAAAAAATTGTTTTTGCTGCCAACAGTGAAGCACAACCTGATTTTGAAGGAAAAGATTATATCCTGCAACGTCAACTGAAACCGGAAGCGCGCAAAGATATAATCAAAACTTTGGCTGACAAAGGAATTGTACCAACGTCCATGATGGATATTTCGGATGGCTTATCATCCGAATTAATGCACATTTGCTCGCAAAGCAATGTGGGTTGCCGGATTTACGAGGACAAAATCCCGATTAATTATCAGGCAGTGGTAATGGCTGAGGAATTGAATATGAATATTGTAACTGCCGCTTTAAACGGCGGTGAAGATTATGAACTCCTTTTCACTGTTTCGATGGACGATTACGATAAGATTGTAACAATGGAAAGTGTGGGAATTGTAGGACATACGACTAAACCCGAACTCGGATTGCATTTGGTTGGTCGTGAAGGGGAGGAAATTGAACTTCAGGCCCAAGGCTGGAATTCACTGAATTAATTTTTAGCGTTTGCAAAAAACACCGAGTTTTCTTGCAAGCGCTATTTACAAAAAAAAAGTCGCGCTTGCCAATGGGGAAGCACGACTTTTTTGGTTCAGGACTAATCAATATTCGCTGATTAAATCAGAATATATTTATCCATTCCGGTTCCACAGAATGCACATTTCTCATCCATTTTAGCCTTGTCGTATGTGTTTCCACATACCGGACAAACAGCGTATTCAAATGGCAAAGTATTTTCAGCATTCATTTGTAAGGCGGTTAACGCAGCTTTGTAAAATTCAAGGTGTTTCTTTTCTGTATCAAAAGCCCAGGTAAATGATGAGTTGGCTTTTTCAACTTTTTCAGCTTTTGCATCGGTCAGAAATTGAGGATACATTGTTGCTACTTCGTAAGATTCACCTTCAATTGCAGCCTGAAGATTTTCGGCTGTTGTTTTAACTTCGAATTCAGGCTTGAATTCTTCCATTTTTTCTCCAAGTCCTTCCAAAACTTTTAAATGATTTGCAGCATGAATTGCTTCTGCTTTCGATGCAGCATCAAATAATTTTGCAATTGTATCCAATCCTTCAGTACGGGCTTGTTCTGCAAAAGCAGCATATTTTGCACTGGCAGTCGTTTCGCCTTTAATCCCTGCTTTCAGATTTTCAATTGTTTTTACGGCTTTGGGTTGATTACATCCAACAAAAATAAATAGAGAAACAAAAAATAAATAAAAAAACTTTTTCATAAACATAAATTTTTAAAGAGTGAAAAACTAATTTAAAATTATCATATTATAAAATCCTTGTAAGATAACTAAAGTGGCATCATGTAGTTATATACTAAATTTCCTCCGAGAAATCCGGTAACACTTACCGACAATGCAGCCAAAGCATATAAAACGAAAGCAAGATTTTTTAAACCCGGACTTTCTTTCTTTTTAATCAACAGCCACGAACGAATAACAGTGGTTATGACCAGTAAAATCAAGGTAATTGTTGCAAACATTTCATGATTTTCTCTTACCTGACCGGCAGCTCCTTCCAGTTCTGAAGTAAACAGATTTCCTGTTAACCAGGCGAATACCGCAGCCAGTGTCCCTGCCACAAGGAGATAAAATCCCATCTTAGTAAGGCAAACTTCTTTCTTTAAAAAAAGAAAAACCAGTTCTGCAAGAAAACCAATTGCAACTAAAGCAATAGGGAAGTGCACCAACATTGGGTGAAAATGACTTGTAGGAAACATAATATTTGTTTTAAAGGTTAATATTTTAGGGTTCAAACCATATAGAATTCGAATAATCAATTGAACTTGCAAATATATATTTATAATTTTACAAATGTATTAAATTAACTAATTATTTTCAATTATAATTAGGGTCTGCTGAAAAACTATTTTATGCCACGGAGTGGCTAAATGTGAATAACCCCCAGTGAGCGTAGCGATACCGGGGGATGTTGAATAACCAAGAACC
>DIFH01000130.1:0-56944 GCA_002427615.1 Paludibacter sp. UBA5753 | reverse complement strand
AGTTATATTCAAAAACCTTGCATTTACATCTAAAAAAATTACTATAAATTACTATTTATCAGACATATTATACTTTTTCAGCAGACCCTAAATATACGTGAAAAATATTTTTTTACAAATCACCTATTGTAAATCAAAAAATTATTCTTACCTTTGCAACCCATTTTGGACAAAAACCATTTGGACAGGAAATTAAGTAGTTAAAGTTATAAAAACAAAGTAAAATGCCTACAATTCAACAATTAGTTAGAAAAGGAAGAGCAGAACTCATTGACAAAAGCAAATCGCCCGCTTTGGATTCATGTCCTCAACGTCGTGGTGTTTGTGTTCGTGTGTACACTACCACTCCAAAAAAACCGAACTCGGCAATGCGTAAAGTAGCTCGTGTGCGTTTAACTAACCAAAAAGAAGTGAATGCTTACATTCCGGGTGAAGGACACAACTTGCAGGAACACTCTATCGTAATGGTTCGTGGCGGTCGTGTAAAAGACCTTCCGGGAGTACGTTATCACGTGGTTCGTGGAACGCTCGATACAGCAGGAGTAAACGGACGTACACAACGTCGTTCAAAATACGGAGCAAAACGTCCTAAAGCAGGAGCTGTAGCCGCAAAAGGTGCACCCGCAAAAGGCGGCAAAAAGAAATAAGCTTTGAGTTCTATTAAAAGAATTCTTTTCTAAACAAAAGAAACTAACAAAATCAAGTTTAAACACTTGTTTGAGTTTTCAAGGTAGCAGATGAACGGTTGAGTAAATGATTCGGAGGAATCGTTGAAGCAAACTAAAGCAACCAACAAAAACAAAAACGGAAATTTTATTAAAAAATGAGAAAATCGAAACCAAAAAAACGGTTGATCCTTCCTGATCCCGTTTTCAATGAGTCGATGGTTACAAAATTTGTAAACCACTTGATGTATGATGGCAAAAAATCTACTGCCTTCGACATTTTCTATTCATCGCTCGAAGTTGTGAAAAATAAACTTCCGAACGAAGAAAAAACTCCACTCGATATCTGGAAAAAAGCCCTCGAAAATATCACTCCGCTGGTTGAAGTAAAATCGCGTCGTGTGGGTGGCGCTACATTCCAGGTTCCTACCGAGATTCGTGCTGATCGCAAGGAATCAATTTCAATGAAAAATCTTATATTATACTCACGCAAACGTGGGGGACGTTCGATGGCCGATAAATTGGCTGCCGAAATTGTTGACGCATTTAACAACCAGGGTGGCGCATTCAAACGCAAGGAAGATATGCACCGCATGGCTGAAGCTAACCGCGCATTTGCTCACTTCAGATTTTAATTGCAAAATATATTTATAAAAAAGAAATTCAATAGTTAACAAATGGCTAAAGGAGATTTAAGTTATAACAGAAATATCGGAATCATGGCGCATATCGACGCCGGAAAAACAACTACTTCCGAACGTATCCTGTTCTACACCGGTTTAACTCACAAAATCGGCGAAGTGCACGATGGCGCTGCTACCATGGATTGGATGGAACAAGAGCAGGAGCGTGGCATTACCATTACTTCGGCCGCTACCACTACTTCGTGGGACTATCAGGGTGAAAAATACAAGATCAACTTGATTGACACTCCGGGGCACGTTGACTTTACGGTCGAAGTGGAGCGTTCGTTGCGTATTCTTGATGGCGCTGTGGCTACTTTCTGTGCGGTGGGCGGTGTTGAACCTCAATCGGAAACAGTTTGGCGTCAGGCTGATAAATATAATGTGCCTCGTATCGGATTTGTAAATAAAATGGACCGTTCGGGCGCCGATTTTTTCGAAGTAGTTCGTCAGGTAAAAGATGTATTGGGCGCTAAACCCTGTCCTATTCAGATTCCAATCGGAGCCGAAGAAAAATTCAAAGGGGTGATCGATTTAGTGCAAATGAAAGCCATTCTTTGGCACGATGAAACAATGGGCGCACAATACGATGTGGAAGAAATCCCTGCTGATCTTTTGGCTGAGGCTGAAGAATGGAGAGATAAAATGCTCGAAATTGTTGCCGAATACGATGATGTTTTGATGCAAAAATACTTTGACGATCCTTCAACTATTACTGTTGACGAAATTAAAGCGGCTATCCGCAAAGCTACACTTTCAATGGAAATCAATCCGATGATTTGTGGGTCGGCATTTAAAAATAAAGGAGTACAAACCATGCTTGATGCTGTTTGCGCTTACCTGCCAAGTCCTTTGGATACGCCTGAAATCATAGGTAAAGACCCACGTTTCCAGGATAAGGATGTAGTTCGACATCCGGATGCAAAAGAACCATTATGTGCTTTGGCATTTAAGATTGCTACCGATCCTTATGTAGGTCGTCTTTGTTTCTTCCGTGTATATTCAGGTCAACTTCCTGCCGGATCGTACGTTTATAACTCACGCTCTGAAAAGAAAGAGCGTATTTCACGTATTTTCCAAATGCACTCTAACAAACAAAATCCCGTTGAGTTGATTTCAGCCGGTGATATTGGCGCCGGAGTTGGATTTAAAGATATTCGTACAGGCGATACTTTGTGTGATGAAGCACATCCTATCGTATTGGAATCCATGGATTTTCCTGCGCCGGTTATTGGAAT
The DNA here is from genome assembly GCA_002427615.1 of Paludibacter sp. UBA5753. Classification (GTDB taxonomy): domain Bacteria; phylum Bacteroidota; class Bacteroidia; order Bacteroidales; family Paludibacteraceae; genus Paludibacter. Next base: position 54,358 of record DIFH01000130.1, on the reverse strand, counting down.
TTCAATTGAGCCTAAAACGCAGAAAGACCTCGATAAATTGAGTATGGGATTGGCTAAATTAGCCGAAGAAGATCCAACCTTTACCGTACACACTCAGGAACAATCAGGACAGACCATCATTAGTGGTATGGGTGAGCTTCACCTCGAAATCATTATCGACCGTTTGAAACGCGAGTTTAAAGTGGAATGTAATCAGGGTCGTCCTCAGGTATCTTACAAGGAAGCCATTACAAAACCTGTTGAATTGCGCGAAGTGTACAAGAAACAATCGGGTGGTCGCGGTAAATTTGCCGACATGATTGTTCGCGTTGAACCTGCCGATAAAGATTTTGAAGGAACTTTGCAATTTGTTGATGTGGTTAAAGGCGGGAATATTCCTAAAGAATTTATTCCTTCTATTCAAAAAGGTTTCCAGGTTGCCATGAAAAATGGTGTATTGGCCGGTTTCCCAATGGATAAATTGAAAGTAACCGTAATTGATGGATCGTATCATGCAGTCGATTCGGATCAGTTATCGTTCGAAATCTGCGCTCAAATGGCTTATAAAAATGCTTGTGCCAAAGCAAAACCTGTTCTTTTGGAACCTATCATGAAAATGGAAGTGGTTACCCCTGAAGAAAACATGGGCGATGTAATCGGCGACTTGAATAAACGCCGAGGACAGGTTGAAGGAATGGAATCGAGCCGTACAGGCGCACGTATCGTTAAAGCAAAAGTGCCGTTGGCTGAAACCTTCGGTTATGTAACAGCTTTACGTACTATCACTTCGGGTCGTGCAACTTCTTCAATGGAATTCGATCATTATGCCGAAGTTTCGACATCAATCGCTAAAGAAGTGGTTGCCGAAGCGAAAGGGCATGTAGAATTACTTTAAAGCCCCTTACATCCCCGAAGGAGGATTTTATGGAGCTAAGTTGGAAATAATGAATTTTTGATTAGTGAATGACTCTTAATCAGAAAAATAAACAGATAAATAATTTAACAACAATTTAAAAATGCTTGCTGAATTTCCCCCTTTGGGGAATTAAGAAGGCTAAATTTTAGTATGAGTCAAAAAATTCGTATCAAATTGAAATCTTACGATCACAACCTGGTTGACAAATCGGCCGAAAAAATCGTAAAGACAGTAAAAGCTACCGGTGCAGTAGTAAGCGGTCCAATTCCACTTCCAACGCATAAACGCATCTTTACTGTAAACCGTTCGACTTTCGTGAACAAAAAATCGCGTGAACAATTCGAACTTTGTTCTTATAAACGTCTTATCGACATTTACAGCTCCACAGCTAAGACTGTTGATGCGTTGATGAAACTTGAATTGCCAAGTGGTGTAGAAGTAGAAATTAAAGTGTAAGAACCCCTGCTCCCTAAAAGGGGAGCAAAGAGTGGTTTTAGAATATTATTAAGTAAACATGACCGGTCCCCCTTTAAGGGGTTAGGGGTCTTTAAACAACAATTGAAATGCCAGGATTATTAGGAAAAAAAATCGGAATGACATCCGTTTTCAGTGCCGATGGTAAAAATGTACCATGCACTGTTATCGAAGCAGGTCCTTGTGTTGTTACTCAAATCAAGACTGTAGAAACTGACGGTTACGAAGCTGTACAGGTAGGTTTTCAGACTAAAACTGAAAAACATACCAACAAAGCTGAAGCCGGAATTTTCAAAGCAGCCGGAGTAGCTCCTCAAAGACACTTGGTTGAGTTCAAAGGATTTGAAACTGAATTCAAATTAGGTGATGCTATCACCGTAGAAATGTTCGAAGCAGATACATTTGTCGATGTAGTTGGAACTTCGAAAGGTAAAGGATTCCAGGGTGTTGTAAAACGCCACGGATTTGGCGGGGTAGGACAATCGACTCATGGTCAGCATAACCGTTTGCGTGCCCCGGGTTCGTTAGGAGCATCCTCATATCCTTCACGTGTATTTAAAGGTATGCGTATGGGTGGACGTATGGGTGGCGATCAGGTAACTGTTCAAAACTTACAGGTATTAAAAGTAATTCCCGAACACAACTTGATCCTGATTAAAGGTTCGGTTCCGGGAGCTAAAGGTTCAATCGTAATCATCAATAAATAACCATGGAACTGAAAGTAGTAAATATTAAAGGAGAAGACACAGGAAGAGTTGTATCGCTAAACGATACTGTCTTCGGTATTGAGCCAAACGACCATGCTATTTATTTAGATGTGAAACAATATTTGGCTAATCAACGTCAGGGAACACACTCGTCAAAAGGCAGAAGTCAATTGGCAGGCAGTACCCGCAAATTAGGAAAGCAAAAAGGCGGAGGCGGCGCTCGTCCGGGTGATATCAAATCGGGTGTTCGCGTAGGCGGTGGCCGTATGTTTGGTCCGGTTCCACGCGATTACAGCTTCAAACTCAACAAAAGAGTAAAACAACTTGCCCGCAAATCGGCATTGTCATACAAAGCAGCAAACAGCCTCATTACTGTGGTTGAAAATCTGCAATTTGACGCTCCGAAAACCAAAGAATTCGTAGCCATGACAAAAAGTTTACAAGTTGCTGATAAAAAACCGTTAATTGTTTTAGCAAATGCAAATAAAAACGTATATTTGTCGGCTCGTAATTTACCCAAGGTAAATGTCGTAACAGTTTCTGAATTAAACACTTACATAGTGCTTAATGCGAAATCGCTTGTATTAACCGAAGATTCGGTTGCCGCAATTGAACAAATATTTAAAGCATAAGGAGGACAGAAATGGGAATTATAATAAAACCAATCGTTACAGAAAAGATGACTAAGCTGGGCGACAAACTGAACCGCTATGGCTTTAGAGTTCAAAAGGACGCTAACAAGATTCAAATCAAACAGGCAGTCGAAGCAATGTATAATGTAACTGTAACTGATGTCAATACGCTCGTCGTAGCGCCAAAGATAAAAAGTCGTTTTACAAAAAGCGGCGCTATTAATGGTAAAACGTCGGCTTATAAAAAAGCCATCGTTACAGTGAAAAAAGGAGAACAAATCGATTTTTATAGCAATATCTAAAAAAAATTGACTATTTAAACATGTACCATTTCCTATGAAAGGACAATGTTTAAAATGGTAAATTGTAAATGGATAAATAGTAAATCAAAATAAATAAATGGCTGTACGTAAATTAATGCCCACAACACCGGGGCAGAGACACAAGATTATTGGCACATTCGACACAATTACTGCGAGTGCGCCAGAAAAATCTCTTGTAACAGGCGGAGGTAAATCCGGTGGTCGTAACCATGATGGTAAAATGACCATGCGCTACATTGGTGGCGGTCACAAGAAGAAATATAGAGTAATTGACTTTAAACGCAACAAAGACGGTGTTCCTGCAACAGTTAAATCAATTGAATACGATCCGAACCGTTCGGCGCGTATCGCTTTGCTTTATTATGCTGATGGGGAAAAAAGATACATTCTTGCACCAAACGGATTGCAGGTGGATCAGGTAATACTTTCGGGGGAGAATGCTGCTCCTGAAGTTGGTAATTCATTGCCTTTGCAAAACATTCCGCTGGGAACCATAATTCACAACATTGAATTACGGCCGGGCCAAGGTGCCGCGATGGTACGTTCGGCAGGAACATTTGCACAGTTGACTTCACGCGAAGACAAATATGCAATTGTCAAGTTACCTTCGGGTGAAGTTCGTAAAATACTTGCAACTTGTAAAGCAACTATTGGAACGGTAGGGAACTCAGATCATGCTCTTGAGAGATCAGGAAAAGCAGGTCGCTCACGTTGGCTTGGACGTCGTCCTCGCGTACGTGGTGTAGCTATGAACCCGGTTGATCACCCCATGGGCGGTGGAGAAGGCCGTGCATCAGGTGGACACCCACGTTCACGTAAAGGCTTGTTAGCTAAAGGGTACAAAACACGTGCTCCGAAAAAACAATCGAGTCAATATATTATTGAAAGAAAGAAAAAATAATCGAAAAAATTAAGTAAATAATATGAGCCGTTCATTAAAAAAAGGACCCTACATCAATTTGAAGCTTGAAACTAAAGTTTTAGCCATGAATGAAAGCGGTAAAAAAACCGTGATCAAAACATGGGCTCGCGCTTCAATGATATCGCCTGATTTTGTAGGTCACACAATTGCAGTTCACAATGGAAACAAGTTTATTCCCGTATATATAACCGAAAATATGGTAGGACACAAGTTAGGCGAATTTTCACCTACTCGTAACTTCCGCGGTCACGGTGGAAAAAAGAAATAATCCATTGAAATTTTAAATCAGAAAAAAATAAACATTTCAAAGAAAATGGGTGCAAGAAAAAAAATATCAGCCGAAGAAAGAAAAGAAGCCAACAAGTCTCTTTACTTTGCTAAGCTCAACGACGTTCCTACTTCACCACGCAAAATGCGCCTTGTGGCCGATATGATACGCGGTATGGAAGTAAACAAAGCGTTAAGCGTACTGAAGTTTTCGTCGAAAGAAGCTTCGGGAAGATTAGAAAAATTATTAAAATCAGCTGTTGCTAACTGGGAAGCAAAAACCGAGCAAAAAGCCGATAATGCTAATTTATATGTAAGTAATATAGCTGTGGATTCAGCCACCATGTTGAAACGCTTACGTACCGCTCCTCAGGGTCGCGGTTACCGCGTTCGCAAACGCTCGAACCACGTAACTATATTTGTAGATACCAAAAATACTAACGATAACGAAATTTAATTGCTCGATGGGACAAAAAATTAATCCGATAAGTAACCGCTTAGGAATTATCCGTGGATGGGATTCAAACTGGTACGGTGGCAACAATTATGGCGATACCCTACTTGAAGACAGCAAAATCAGAAAATACCTCAATGCCCGTTTAGCTAAAGCAAGCGTATCGCGTATCGTTATCGAACGTACGTTGAAATTGGTAACTATAACTGTATGTACTGCACGCCCTGGTATCATTATCGGTAAAGGCGGACAGGAAGTTGATAAACTGAAAGAAGAATTGAAAAAGGTAACCGATAAGGATATCCAGATCAATATCTTCGAAATTAAACGTCCTGAATTAGATGCTGTCATCGTTGCCAACAATGTGGCACGTCAGGTTGAAGGTAAAATCGCTTACCGTCGCGCTACCAAGATGGCTATCGCCTCTACCATGCGCATGGGAGCTGAAGGTATCAAAATTCAATGTTCTGGTCGTTTGAATGGAGCCGAGATGGCTCGTTCGGAAATGTATAAAGAAGGACGTACTCCTCTGCATACCTTCAGGGCAGATATCGATTACGCTCATGCCGAAGCTTTGACTAAGGTTGGTATTATCGGTATCAAAGTATGGATTTGCCGTGGCGAAGTTTACGGCAAAAAAGACTTGGCTCCAAACTTTACAGCTACCAAAGAAGTATCTCGCGGCGGTGGCGAGCGTTACAACAACGAACGTGGAGATCGCAAAGATCGCAACGACCGTGGCGGTAAAGGTGGTTTTAAAAAGAGAAAAAATTAACTGTTAATAATGAATTTGATTTAAGGAAATTATGTTACAACCTAAGAAAACAAAGTTCAGGAGACAGCAAAAAGGGCGCATGAAAGGAAATGCCCAAAGAGGTAATCAGTTGGCGTTCGGTTCTTTTGGAATTAAATCTCTGGAATCAAAATGGTTAACTGGTCGCCAAATTGAAGCTGCCCGTATTGCTGTAACCCGCTATATGCAACGTCAAGGACAAATCTGGATTCGGATATTCCCTGATAAACCGATTACCAAAAAACCTGCAGAGGTTCGTATGGGTAAAGGTAAAGGCGCTCCTGAAGGATTCGTAGCTCCTGTTACACCGGGACGCATACTGTTTGAAGTAGAAGGTGTGTCCTTCGAAATTGCCAAAGAAGCATTGCGTTTGGCTGCCCAAAAACTACCTGTTACTACCAAATTTGTAGTAAGACGCGATTATGATTTTACCTCTCAAAATGTGTAAGGAAAAATGAAAACAAGAGAAATTAAAGAATTGAACACTAAAGAGATTCAAGAACGCCTGGATGCTGAACGAGAGCATTTGGTTCGTTTAAAATTGAATCATGCCATTTCTCCGCTCGACAATCCGTTGCAAATAAAAGTGGTTCGTAGAACTATCGCACGTTTTGCTACTGAGTTACGTCAGCGTGAAATTAATCAATAAAATTCAGATCCTGATGGAAACAAGAAATTTAAGAAAAGAAAGAACGGGTGTCGTTTTCAGCAACAAAATGGATAAAACCATTACAGTGGCTGTTAAGTGGAAAGAAAAACACCCTATTTACGGTAAATTCGTAAATAAGACAAAAAAATATCATGCTCATGACGAGAAGAACGAATGTAACATTGGAGATACAGTTCGTATCATGGAAACCCGTCCGCTGAGTAAACTAAAAAGATGGAGATTAACTGAAATTATCGAAAGAGTTAAGTAATTATGATACAACAAGAATCAAGACTCGTAGTAGCGGATAACAGTGGAGCCAAAGAAGCCCTTTGTATCCGTGTATTAGGAGGAACCAGCAAACGTTACGCCACGCTTGGCGATATTATTGTGGTAACAGTGAAGAGTGTAATCCCTTCATCTGAAATCAAAAAAGGTATCGTTTCAAAAGCAGTTGTAGTTCGTACGAAAAAAGAAGTACGTCGTGCCGACGGTTCTTATATTCGTTTTGACGATAATGCCTGCGTACTATTAAACAATGCCGGTGAAATCCGCGGAAGCCGTATATTCGGCCCCGTAGCCCGCGAATTGCGTGCTACCAACATGAAAATCATATCACTTGCACCTGAAGTGCTTTAATCTTCGAAAAATAAATTAGTGATGAGTAAATTACACATAAAAAAAGGGGATACCGTTTACGTAAATGCCGGAGTTGACAAAGGCAAAACCGGCCGCGTGTTGGAAGTTCTTGTGAAAGAACAACGCGCCATCGTAGAAGGAGTAAATATGGTGTCAAAGAGCACCAAACCTAACGCGAAAAGCCCTCAAGGGGGTATCGTAAAGAAAGAAGCTGCTATTCATATTTCAAATTTGAATCCTGCCGAGAACGGTAAGCCCGTTCGCGTTGGACGCAAATTGAATGCTGAAGGTAAATTGGTGCGCATTTCTAAAAAATCAGGAGGAAAAATTTAAAAATGAACACAGCAAGTTTAAAACAAGATTACAGAGAACGCATCGTTCCGGTCTTAATGAAAGAGTTTGGTTACAGTTCAGTCATGCAAGCTCCGAAACTCGAAAAAATAGTATTGAACCAGGGATTGGGTATTGCTGTAGCCGATAAAAAAATTATCGAAGTGGCTATTAACGAAATGACTACTATTACCGGTCAGAAAGCAGTGGCTACAATATCCAAGAAAGATATTTCCAACTTTAAGTTGCGTAAAAAAATGCCTATCGGTGTTCGCGTAACTTTGCGCGGCGATCGTATGTACGAGTTTCTGGAACGTCTTATCCGTGTTGCATTACCACGTGTTCGCGACTTCAAAGGTATCGAAAACAAACTCGATGGACGTGGAAATTATACACTCGGTATCACCGAGCAGATTATTTTCCCTGAAATCAACATCGATGCAATATCCCGTATGTTGGGTATGAACATTACGTTTGTAACCACTGCCGCAACCGATGAAGAAGGTTTCGCCCTGTTGAAAGAATTCGGATTACCCTTTAAGAAAAACTAATTAGAGATACAATGGCAAAAGAATCAATGAAAGCCCGCGAGGTAAAAAGAGCCAAACTGGTTGCGAAATTCGCTGCAAAACGTGAAAAATTAATCGCTGAAGGCAATTACGATGGACTTCAGGCATTACCCAAAAACGCGTCGCCTGTACGTTTGCACAACCGTTGCAAAATTACCGGTCGTCCAAAAGGATATATGCGTCAATTCGGACTTTCCCGTATTCAGTTCCGCGAAATGGCTTCGAAAGGCTTGATCCCCGGAGTGAAAAAGGCAAGTTGGTAAGCACATTTACAATTTTACCATTGACCATTTGGTTGGTATTTCATAAATGGTAAATAGTAAATTATCAAATAGTAAATAATTAAATATTGTCCCGACAGTCGGGATCAATTTAAAAAACAATTTTTATGACAGATCCAATCGCAGATTATTTAACCCGATTGCGGAATGCTATCAAAGCGAACCACCGGGTGGTGGAAGTTCCCGCATCGAACTTAAAAAAGGAAGTAACCCGCATTTTACATGAAAAAGGTTATATCCTGAATTACAAATTTGTAGAGGACGGACCTCAGGGCACCATCAAAATCGCCTTGAAGTACGATCCGGTAAACAAAGTAAACTCAATCAAGAAATTGATTCGTGTTTCTACTCCAGGTCTTCGTCAATATGTTGGGCACAAAGACATGCCGCGCGTATTGAACGGTTTGGGTATTGCCATTCTTTCAACCTCGAAAGGTGTTATGACCAACAAAGAAGCTGCCGATTTGCATATTGGCGGTGAAGTTATTTGTTATATTTATTAATAAGAGGAGGAAAAAAAATGTCAAGAATAGGAAAATTACCCATTAACATTCCCGCCGGAGTAACAGTAACGGTACAGGACACTGTAGTAACCGTTAAAGGAAAAAAAGGCACATTAACCCAAGAAATTAACCCGATTATTACAGTATCGGTCGAAGGTAATGTATGTACTGTTAAACGTCCCGATGATGAGAAACAAAATCGTGCCATGCACGGTTTATATCGTTCGTTGATTCAGAATATGATTACCGGAGTTTCCGAAGGATACAAAAAAAGTTTGGAATTAGTAGGTGTTGGTTACCGTGTTTCTAATCAGGGTCAGGTGTTGGAACTTGCGCTAGGTTACACGCACAACATCTTTTTAGGATTACCTGCTGAAATTAAAGTAGAAACCAAAAACGAACGTAACCAGAATCCTTTGATTATATTAGAAAGTGCAGACAAACAATTGATTGGTCAAGTTTGCGCAAAAATACGCTCATTCCGCAAACCGGAACCATACAAAGGAAAAGGTGTACGTTTTGTGGGTGAAGTTGTTCGCCGCAAAGCAGGTAAATCTGCAGGTAAAAAATAATTTACGTAAACTTGTGAAATTATGACAACAAATTTAGATAGAAGAACAAGAATAAAAGCACATATTCGTCACAAAGTGAACGGAACTGCTCAAAAACCACGTTTGACGGTGTTTAGAAGTAATACGCAAATTTACGCTCAATTGATTGATGACGTAAACGGTGTAACCTTGGCTTCGGCATCTTCGCTTGGTATGAAAGAAAAGGCAACAAAAACAGAACAGGCTGCTAAAGTAGGCGCTTTGGTAGCTAAAGTTGCACAGGAAGCCGGAATTACAGAAGTGGTATTCGACCGTAACGGTTATTTGTACCATGGTAGAGTTAAACAATTAGCTGACGCTGCTCGCGAAGCGGGTCTTAAATTTTAATCAAGCAAGGCAACAAATATGAATAAAGTAAAAACGACCAACGATCTGGAATTGAAGGACAGATTGGTAGCTGTAAATCGGGTTACTAAAGTAACCAAAGGGGGACGTACCTTCAGTTTTTCAGCTATTGTAGTGGTAGGTAATGAAGATGGTATAGTAGGTTGGGGACTCGGAAAAGCAGGTGAAGTAACAGCTGCTATTGCCAAAGGAACCGAAGCCGCTAAAAAGAACTTGATTAAAGTGCCCGTGCTGAATGGAACCATTCCTCACGAACAATTGGCTAAATTCGGAGGCGCACAGGTTTACATTCAGCCTGCATCGCACGGTACAGGAGTTAAAGCCGGTGGCGCTATGCGTGCCGTACTCGAAAGTGTCGGTATTACCGACGTTTTGGCTAAATCAAAAGGCTCATCAAATCCTCACAACCTGGTGAAAGCTACTATCGTGGCTTTAGGAGAATTGCGTGATGCACAAACAGTGGCTCAAAACCGCGGTGTATCGCTTAATACAGTGTTTAACGGTTAAATCTACAACATTATGGCAACAATAAAAATTAAACAAGTTCGCAGTAAAATCAGATCGCCAAAAGTTCAGAAACTGACTTTGGAAGCATTAGGTTTGAAAAAAATGAATGCCGTAGTTGAACACGAGGCTACCCCCCAGATTTTGGGTATGGTAAACAAAGTGAAACACTTGGTTGAAGTGATAAAATAATATTATTCTAAGACTCTTTAAATATTAAGATATGAATTTAAGTAATTTAACCCCTGCAGTTGGTTCTGTAAAAACACGTAAGCGTATCGGTCGCGGTACCGGTTCCGGTTTAGGCGGAACTTCTACAAGAGGGCACAAAGGACAGAAATCACGTTCGGGATATTCCAAGAAAATTGGTTTCGAAGGTGGTCAGATGCCAATTCAGCGCCGTTTGCCGAAGTTTGGTTTTAAAAACGTGAATCGCGTTGAATACAAAGCTATCAATATCGAAACACTCGAAGCATTGGCTCTCAGCGCAAAACTTACTAAAATTGGTCTGACCGAATTACGTGAAGCCGGATTCCTTTCAAAGACAGCTTTAGTGAAAATTTTAGGTAAAGGCGCTTTAACCGTGAAAATTGATGTCGAAGCTAATGCATTTTCAAAATCGGCTGAAGAAGCAATCGTAGCCGCAGGTGGAACCGTAGTAAAATTATAATCGCATGAAATTCAAATTCATAGAGACACTTAAAAATATCTGGAAAATCGAAGACCTGCGTAGTCGATTGGTAACAACAGTTTTGTTGGTTTTAGTCTATCGTTTCGGATCGTTTATTGTGCTTCCGGGTATTGACCCAACCGCGTTGACCGCGTTGAAAGCTCAAACCAGTGGTGGTTTATTGGCATTGTTGGATATGTTCTCTGGTGGTGCGTTTGCGAATGCTTCGGTATTTGCCCTGGGTATTATGCCTTACATCTCGGCTTCGATTGTAATCCAATTGTTAACAATTGCTGTTCCATATTTCCAAAAGATGCAACGCGAAGGCGAAAGCGGGCGTAGGAAAATGAACCAATATACCCGTTACCTGACTGTTGCTATCTTGCTTTTGCAGGGTCCTTCATACTTAATTAATTTAAGTGTGCAGTTAGCTCAGGCAGGTTCGGCCCTGCCAAGCGGTTTTTGGTTTACGGCTTCATCAACCTTGATTCTTGCAGGCGGCAGTATGTTCGTCATGTGGCTTGGCGAGCGCATTACCGACAAAGGAATCGGAAACGGTATTTCGTTTATCATTTTGGTGGGTATTATTTCCCGCCTCCCGGGTGCAATTATCAAAGAATTTGCTTCGCGTGTTACCGATGCCGGCGGTGGTTTGATCATGTTCCTTGTAGAAATAGTTTTCTTACTGGTTGTTATTGCAGCTTCAATCATGTTGGTACAGGGAACCCGCAAGATTCCGGTACAATATGCAAAACGCGTAGTAGGAAACAAACAATACGGTGGAGTACGCCAGTATATTCCTTTGAAGATTAATGCAGCCGGTGTGATGCCAATCATTTTTGCCCAGGCAATTATGTTTATCCCCATAACATTGGCAGGTTTTTCCCATTCGGAATCAATCAACAGTTTTGTGGGTGCATTTATGAATAATACCGGTTTTTGGTACAATTTTGTGTTTGGTTTGCTGATTATAGCGTTTACTTATTTTTATACCGCTATCACCATCAACCCGACCCAGATGGCTGAAGAAATGAAACGGAATAACGGTTTTATTCCGGGAATTAAACCGGGTAAGCGCACTGCCGAATATTTAGACTTAATCATGTCGCGCATCACTCTGCCAGGGTCTATCTTTTTGGCTATTATTGCCATACTGCCTGCATTTGCTTCGCTGCTCGGAATTAATCAGGAATTTGCACAATTCTTTGGTGGAACATCCCTGTTGATTCTGGTAGGTGTAATTTTGGACACATTACAGCAAATTGAAAGTCACCTGCTGATGCGTCATTACGATGGTTTGTTGAAATCAGGAAGAATTAAAGGACGTTCGGGTGGAGTATCCGCCTACTAAAAAACAATTGAATGATTTTTTTAAAAACTGACGAAGAAATTGAATTACTTCGCATCAGTAATCAGATAGTAGCTAAAACGTTAGCCGAAATGGCTAAAATCATTGTTCCGGGCATAAGCACCGGGCTATTGGACAAAGTGGCGGATGAATTTATAAGGGATCATGGAGCTGTGCCCGGATTTCTCGGTTACGGCGGTTTCCCGAAATCCATTTGTACTTCGGTCAATGAAAACGTGGTTCACGGCATTCCTTCCGAAAAAGTAATTTTAGAAGAAGGGGATATCATTTCGGTAGATTGCGGAGCGTATATCAATGGATTTCACGGCGACTCGGCTTACACATTTTGTGTAGGTGAAGTAAAACCCGAAATTGTGGATTTATTGCGCACAACGAAGGAGTCGCTGTACAAGGGTATAGAGCAGGCACAAGAAGGAAAACGGTTAGGCGACATAGGAAATGCCGTTCAGGAGTATTGCGAAAGCAGAGGTTACTCTGTGGTACGCGAAATGATAGGGCATGGCGTAGGCAGGGAGTTGCACGAATCGCCTGAAGTACCGAATTACGGACGCAAAGGAAACGGCGTAATGCTAAAATCGGGAATGACGATAGCCATTGAACCTATGATTAATCTGGGAACCCGTTATTTGGTATTCGAGAAGGATGGCTGGACTACCCGGACGCTCGACCGGAAACCTTCGGCTCATTTTGAACATTCGGTGGCTATCAGACGCGGGAAAGCAGACATTCTATCGAGTTTTGAATATATAGAACAAGTTTTAGGCAACAAAGCAATATAATTTATGGCCAAACAAGCAGCAATTGAACAAGACGGAACAATTATCGAAGCATTATCCAATGCCATGTTTCGTGTCGAACTGGAAAACGGTCATGTTATTACGGCTCATATTTCCGGTAAAATGCGTATGCACTACATTAAAATTTTACCGGGCGATAGAGTTAAAGTGGAAATGTCGCCTTACGATTTATCAAAAGGACGGATATCGTTCCGATACAAATAAGCCTGCCCCCTGACCCCCTAAAAGGGCAATATGTGCAGGATGTTAAACAAAGTAATTTTGAAATTAAATAAAATAAATAACTCTTCCAAACTTCCCCTTTAGGGGGATGGGGGCATATAATTCATTCATTATGAAAGTCAGAGCATCTATAAAAAAGCGCACAGATGATTGTAAAATCGTTCGCCGTAAAGGCCGCTTGTATGTAATTAACAAAAAAAATCCCAAGTACAAACAACGTCAGGGATAATTAAAATTTTATAAGCAAAATAAAGTAAGTTTATGGCTATAAGAATTGTCGGAGTAGATTTACCCCAAAACAAACGTGGGGAAGTTGGATTGACTTATATCTACGGAATAGGTCGCAGTAATGCAAAAAAGATTTTAGAAGAAGCCGGTGTTGACATCGATATCAAAGTCAAGGACTGGACTGACGACCAAGCAGCTAAAATCCGCGAAATCATTGGCGCCGGATACAAAGTAGAAGGTGATCTTCGTTCGGAAGTACAATTGAACATCAAACGACTGATGGACATCGGTTGTTACCGCGGAGTACGTCACCGTATCGGCCTCCCGTTGAGAGGACAAAGTACGAAGAATAACGCTCGTACGCGTAAAGGTAAAAAGAAGACAGTTGCTAACAAGAAAAAAGCAACTAAATAAGGTTTAACTGTTAGCGAATTTTAGAAAAGCTAAATAATTATTGAAATAATATGGCAAAGAAAACAGTTGCAGCCAAAAAAAGAATCGTTAAAGTAGATGGTGTAGGTCAATTGCACGTACACTCTTCTTTCAACAACATTATTGTTACGCTTACGAATGGCGACGGTCAGGTTATTTCCTGGTCATCTGCCGGTAAGATGGGATTCCGCGGCTCAAAGAAAAACACTCCTTATGCCGCCCAGATGGCTGCGCAGGATTGCTCGAAAGTGGCATTCGATTTAGGCTTACGCAAAGTGAAAGCTTATGTAAAGGGACCGGGTAACGGCCGTGAGTCTGCAATTCGTACCGTACATGGCGCCGGTATCGAAGTAACGGAAATTGTCGACGTTACACCACTTCCACACAATGGTTGTCGTCCTCCTAAACGTCGTAGAGTGTAATTGGTAGTTTAGTTCTTCGGATAATTGGATTGGTAATGTTGAATCGATTGCGTTCAAACCTCTCAGCAATCGCGGCTGTATCCAATGAATCCCGATTCGAATCCGGAAGAAACACATAATTAATTAAAAAAACAAAAAGAAAAAATGGCAAGATATATTGGACCAAAGTCAAGAATTGCCCGTAAGTTTGGTGAAGCTATTTTCGGACCTGATAAAGTGTTAGCGAAAAAGAACTATCCTCCCGGACAACACGGTCAGGGGCGTCATAAAAAAACGTCGGAATATGGTATTCAGTTACGCGAAAAACAAAAAGCCAAATATACCTATGGTGTATTGGAAAAACAATTCCGTAATTTGTACGAAAAAGCTCAAAGTCACCCGGGTGTAACAGGTGAAGTATTATTGCAAATGCTGGAATCGCGTTTGGACAACATCGTTTTTCGTTTGGGGCTTGCTCCCACACGTGCCGGAGCCCGTCAGTTGGTTAGCCACAAACACATTACCGTTAACGGTAAAGTGGTAAACATTGCTTCGTACCATGTCCGTCCGGGTCAGGTGGTTGCAGTTCGCGAAAAAGATAAATCGATGGAAGTGGTTGCTGCATCATTGAACGGATTTAATCACAGTAAATATCCCTGGATTGAATGGAACCCTTCTACTTTGGCAGGAACTTATTTACACATTCCTGAACGTGAAGATATTCCTGAAAATATCAAAGAACAATTAATTGTTGAGTTGTACTCTAAATAATAAGTGAAGCCATGGCTATATTAGCATTTCAAAAACCTGAAAAGGTAATCATGTTGGAAGCTGACGCATTTCAAGGTAAATTTGAATTCCGTCCTTTGGAACCGGGTTACGGTATTACCATAGGTAATGCTCTGCGCCGTATCCTTTTGTCTTCTCTCGAAGGTTTTGCAATTACTTCGATTAAAATCGAAGGCATAGATCATGAGTATTCAACCATTCCGGGCGTGATCGACGACGTTACCAACATTATCCTGAACCTGAAACAAGTACGGTTCAAACAAATCGTCGAAGACATCGATAACGAAAAAGTAACTATCACGGTGTCGGGGACTTCGGTATTCAAAGCTGGCGATATAGGGAAATACTTCACAGGTTTTGAAGTGTTGAATCCGAATCTTATTATTTGCGAACTTGACCCTGCCGCCAGTTTCCAGATTGATATTACGGTAAACAAAGGACGTGGTTATATTCCGTCGGAAGAAAACAGGGTGGCAAATGCTGAAATCGGCGTTATTCCAATCGATTCCATTTTTACGCCTATACGTAATGTAAAATATTCAATCGAAAACTACCGGGTAGAACAGGTAACCGATTACGAAAAATTGATTATCGAAATCAGCACCGATGGTTCTATTCATCCGAAAGATGCTTTAAAAGAAGCGGCTAAAATCCTGATTCATCACTTTATGTTATTCTCCGACGAAAAAATTTCGTTAGAAATAACCGAAGGCGAAGGCACCGATGAATTCGATGAAGAGATTTTGCACATGCGTCAGCTATTGAAAACCAAACTGACCGATCTTGAACTTTCTGTTCGTGCGCTGAATTGCCTGAAAGCTGCCGATGTCGAAACGCTGGGCGAATTAGCCGCTTTCCATAAACACGACTTGCTTAAATTCCGCAATTTTGGTAAAAAATCGCTTACCGAGCTGGAAGAAAAATTAGAAAGTTTGAACCTATCCTTCGGAATGGATGTTGTCAAATATAAATTAGATAAAGAGTAACGAGATGAGACATAATAAAAAATTCAATCATTTAGGCCGTAAAACGGCTCACAGGAAGGCAATGTTGTCCAATATGGCTTCTTCTCTTATTCAGCATAAGAGAATTGCTACTACTTTGGCTAAAGCTAAAGCCTTGCAAGTATATGTAGAACCATTGCTTACCAAAGCAAAAGACGATACAACACATTCACGTCGTACAGTTTTCAGCCATTTGCAGAACAAGGAAGTTGTTACCGAATTGTTCAAAAATGTAGCCCAGAAAATTGCCGACCGTCCCGGAGGATATACCCGTATTTTACGCACCGGTTTCCGCTTGGGTGATAATGCCGAAATGTGTATTATCGAACTGGTGGATTATAACGAAAACATGTTGAAAGAAAAAGCCGCTAAAAAGGCTGTCCGTACGCGTCGTTCATCGGCTGCTAAAAAAGCTGAAGTTGCTGCTCCTGAGGTCAAAGCCGCTCCTGTAGTGGCAGAAGAAAAAACCGAAGTTGCTGAATAAATTCCCTTTTTTGAATTCAAAATTCGAATAAAAGCGAAATCCGCGAGGATTTCGCTTTTCGCATCTAATGGAATTGAAATGCAGGATAAACGTTCAAGTCAAAACTTTTTGAGTTATCTTCTAATCGCACCTAACGAAAAGAAGGGATGGAGCTATTATATTCACTTGGCTAAGAAGACTGAAAAATAGGAGAATGCAGAATTGTAATAGATAATATTTTCTCACGGGAACCTGTCCTCCCTGATATGCGCTGAGGAGACCTAAAGTTGGCGTACGTTGCTGGGAACCAACGACCACGAAGCTTTGTATATTTAATAAGGATATCCGGTGGGACGGGAGGAACTTTCAAAAGCCTTGTCAACCTGCTTTCGGTCAAGAACAATGCCGGTGAAATGGCTTGCTGAGCATCATAAAAAACACTATCAACCGGCGAACAATGTTCGCCGGTTGATACCAAACATGCAAAAAAAAAGACTGCAGAAACTTCATGCCGAAACTCTGAATTATAAGACAATCCAACAACAACCACGAATAAAGAGAGACAAGTCCTAAAAAGCGTATCGCTTTTTAGGACTTGTCTCTCTTTTATACCTATAATTTATTTCCCAAGCAGCCAAATCAGTAATGGCAGTAAGCTTTTCAGCTTATCTGAATGTCCGGTTTCATACATCAAATTCAGTTCCTGACGGAAAGTAGAAAGGGCGGACGAAAGCCCGTTGCGAACCGTTTTCTCACTCACCGAAAGAGCTTCGGCGGTTTCCTTTACCGACCGATGCTCCACATGACGCAATTCGTAAATACGACGGGTAAGCGGAGGCAGATTCTTTAGTATCACATCCATCAATTGCAATATCTCCTTCACATAAAGATCTTCCGAAATATGCGTATAAGTCAAATCTGCAACATGCTGTCCAATAAGCTTTTCGTCGGTTATTTCAAGCCGATTACTTTCCCTTTGTACATGTTTAAGCACTCTGAATGTTAGATTGCGGAGCAGATAATCTTTAACAGAACCCTGTTCATTCGTTTGCAAATCTGTTGGCGAAGTCCAAACTGAAATCCAAAAATTCTGCGTAACATCGCATGCCGCGTCATAGTCGTTCAGCCGGGAATACACCCAACGATAGAACAGCCGTTCGTAACGGTCGTACAATACATCAAAAGCTTTTGCATCTTTCGTTGCTATTCTGTCCAATAATTCTCGGTCGGTCATGTTGATTCTACTTACGACTGCAAAAGTAAATAGAACATATTTCAACAGTATTAAGATTACATAATTTAGCATCCTCTCCATGAATAAAACTATTTTCCTTTCAAAAAAACGTCCCTATATTTTTACTTCAAATTACAGATAATAAACATTATAACACAGTTGAAATGTGTATGTAACAGTTCTTTCATGGCTTTTGTATGGGACAATTACCCTTCTCATGTCTTTTATCTATTAAAGCGGAAAAACAATTTCTTCGCAGCAAAGTAAAAAGAATAAAATCTCTATGAGTAACAAAAACAAAAAACAAATCGCCCTATTGGATTATATCGTGGATTTGTTTCAACGCTATGAACAAGGTCAGGCAAGCAACAGCGCAAAACAAGCTTTGGATAGCTGGACTCCCGACATGAGCGATATCGAAAATTACCCAATGGATGAGCAGAAAATTACCGATGCCCGTAAAAAAGTCAGTAGACACGTAACAGCTCATATCCGTCGCGATCAGAGAAGGCGCAACATTCAACCTCTTCGGAATCTATACCAACGTTATGCTGCGATTGCTGCAATAGTGGTGCTTATCGGTGGTGGAACATGGATAGCTTACCAGGGTACAAGCGATTTTTTGCAACCCGGAACAAACCGGACAGCTGATGCCCCCAAGGCATGGGCTACCGACGATACTCACCGTACTACCGTAACTCTGCCTGATGGAACCGTTGTACAGCTAAATGCAGGCAGTCGTTTGGAAATAACCGAAGCAACTTTTAACAGGCAGAAGCGCGAAGTCTGGCTCTCAGGCGAAGCCTTTTTCGAAGTGGCTAAAAATCCCGAAAAGCCATTCATTATCCATACCGGCACTATGCAAACCACGGTTCGCGGAACATCATTCAATGTGAAAGCCTATGGGGAGCTTGGCGAAAATGTGGTGTCGGTGCGTAACGGACGGGTAGAAATCGTAGAAAACAGGAAAACGATTGCTGTTCTCACCGCCAACCGCCGGATGAAATACCGTACTACCGACGGGCATACGGAAATAAGCAATGCCGACTGGCGGGATGCCGCCGGATGGATGGAAGGGAGGCTTGTACTCAACGAAGCAAGTGCCGAAGAATTGCGCCTGCGCTTACGGCAGCAGTTCGGGGTAACTGTCAGGATAGAAAATGATGCTTTATCGGGCAGGCTACTTTCGGGTATATTCCGCAAAGAGAGCACGCTGGAAGAAGTGATGGCAACCATTGGCGAAATACATCAGGTCCATTATAAAATCCAAAACAATCAGGTAACAATCACGCCCTGAATATCCGGCAGGGAAAGAACAGGCTACATCTAACAAACAGCTTATTTATAGACTATTAATACATAAATAATTTTTCCAACAGGGGGAAGAAGAGTGGATGTTTTGACCTTAACAGGAGTACGAAAAATAAAATAAATTGGAAAATAAAATTAAAAAAATGATTTATCAACAAATAAAAACAAGAAAGATAAGTGTAAAATCACGATGTTTCGGATTGATACCCTTGCTGGTGGTAGTTTTGGCTTTATGTTACCCTTTACCCGTTGAGGCAAAAAGTTTTAATGCGCAGTTTCCCGAAGAACTACTATCGGCACGATTAAAGAAAATAGGAGAGTTAAGCGACGCTACCATTCTTTTCGACCCTAAATTGGTCGCAAGTACGCGTGTTCTCTCCCTGAATGCCGAAAACATAACCGTGGAACAGGCTTTAGACCGCACTCTTTCGGGAACGGCATTTACCTGGAAAAAAACGGCTGAAACATCCTATGCCGTGTTGAAAAAAGGAACTCCGCCCGCTAAACCCCAGCCCTCCGGCGCCGGTCGCCTCTCCGGCCTCGTTACCGACGAAGCAGGCGTACCCATTCCCGGCGCTGCCATTGCTATTCCCGGCACGGGCAGAGGAACCATTACCGATGTCAACGGAAAATATACTTTACAAGTACCGGCTGGTAAAATAACCATCGAAGTGAGTTTCCTATCCTATCAGAAAAAGAAAATAACAGGGGTAGACATTCGCCCCGACAAAACCACCAAGTTGGATGTGATACTGAGCGAAGCTTCCGAGCAACTCTCCGAAGTTACCGTTACTGTTCTGGTGCAACGCGCCTCTGCCATAGGGATGCTGTTGCAGCAAAAAGCCGCCATTTCCATGACCGACGGCATCTCCGCCGACCTCATCAGAAAAACCTCCGACAACAACGTGGCGCAGGTACTTACACGACTGCCGGGTGTAACGGTGAACGATAGCAAACACGTTGTGGTTCGCGGTATGGGCGAACGATACAATAATATGTTATTAAACGGAATATCATTGCCCAGTACCGAACCCAACCGCAAAAATTTCTCTTTCGACATAATACCCAGTTCACTTGTCGATAACGTGATTGTAGCAAAAACATTCATCCCCGATATGTCCGGCGAATTTGTAGGCGGTACCGTTACGGTGAACACCTTGTCTTTGCCCGACAAACCATTCCTGAAATTGTCTATCGGAACGGGGATGAACTCCATTAGTACAGGGAAGGACTTTTACAGTACGAAACGCTACGATGACGACTATTTTCTGGGAAACCCGCGCGACTGGTATGGCACAGCGTGGAAACTCGATGAATACAACCATTATGTGTTTGGAACATTTATTGAAGATATAGATAAAGCCGCCTCCTTAAATGCCAAAATACCCAACGACTGGGGAATGCTGAAATATAAGGGACAACCCACGCAAAGTTACAGTCTGATCGGTGGTATTCCTGTTGATTTAAAGAACGGGCAAAAAATAGGTTTTACAATGGCATTGACCTACCGCCACGAAGAAAACAGCGAACATATCGAACAGGCAGGATTCCGAAACCCGGATAGGTATATGGTAG
The DNA here is from genome assembly GCA_002427615.1 of Paludibacter sp. UBA5753. Classification (GTDB taxonomy): domain Bacteria; phylum Bacteroidota; class Bacteroidia; order Bacteroidales; family Paludibacteraceae; genus Paludibacter. Next base: position 33,965 of record DIFH01000130.1, on the reverse strand, counting down.
GTGATATGGGCGACCGCTATAACTTTGTTACTACAATGGGAGGTATTGCCAATTTTAAGTGGCAAAACCCCAACCATTCCCTTGCCTGGCACAATCTGTACAACAACCATTTCTCCCACAGCAACTTGCAGCGTGTTACATTTAATGAAAATTACGCGAATGACATAACGCAATACAGCTCTATAATGATTAACCAACTCTTGCAATCTCAACTGGAAGGAAAACATAACTTTTTTGGGGAACATCTTGTCATTGACTGGACGGCAGGCTACAGCAAGGTAAACCGCGACCAGCCCGAAGACCGTTTGGCAGTTGGGATTATATCTGAGAAGGACGCAGAGAACCGCCCAATTTCACGGTTAGACAATCAATACATTGTAAGTTGGCAAATAGGATTAGACACTAAGATAGACAACGGGCATATCCGCAATACTGCTTTGGAAGAAGGCAAAACCGATGCCGGTGCCAATGCAGAATATGCTTTTATGATAGATGGCAAAAAACAAAAAATCAAAGCTGGTTACCGGGGCACTTTTCGCCGTTCCGACTATGCCCAACAGTACCTTCTCCCGAAGGTTCAACTTTCTGGTTACAAATGGAATCAGTCCGGTGGACTGACCATACACCAATTATATGACCCGGAAAATCTGGCTTCGGGTAAAATATATTTTACACCCTATGGATTACATGGGAATGTTGATGATGCCTACAAGGGAGAGCAAGACCTCCATGCGGTTTATGCCATGGCAGAGCTAAAACCACTCAGGGAACTAACACTCATTGGCGGAGTTCGTATGGAAGCGAACGATATGCGCACCATTACTGAAATACACAACTCAGCCATTAAAGGGTCTCCTTACATTGGCGACTCAATCGTAGCAAGTAAAACCACCGATTGGATGCCTGCTGCTTCTGTTATTTATGAAATAAGTCCGAAAATAAACCTTAAAGCGGCTTACAGCAATACCTTGGCGCGTCCCGATTTCAGAGAACTGGCACAAATCCGTTATTACGATGTACAGAGCCGTTCAACTTACACCAGCTTTAAAGCCATACTCCCCACCCATACCACCAATGCCGATCTACGGTTGGAATGGTATCCGGCGGCAGGCGAAATCATTTCACTGAGCGGATTCTACAAAAAGTTTAAGAATCCGGTTGAAACACTTGGAAGAATGCTGCAGGATGGCTACAACTATACTTTTTTGATGGTCAATCTTGACCAATCGGAATCTTTGGGACTGGAGTTCAATCTGCGCAAAAGTTTTGGATTCTTTGGCTATCCTTTCTTTAATAAGCTATACCTTTCTGTCAACGCGATGGTTATGAAAGCCAATGTTGAATATAATTATCTCGATTTAACAACGCTGATTGAAGAGGAGATAAATCCCGAATACAATAGAGACCGTCCCCTGCAAGGTCTTGCTCCTTACAGCATCAATACCGGACTAACTTACGAAGGAAATATTGGGGGCTTTGCAGTAAACTACGGGCGAACAGGACGGAAGTTGGCACTCAGCGGAGCTTCCGCTAGCCTCGACGAGTACATTAACCCCCGCGATGTATTGGATTTGCAAGTAAGCCTCAAAGTGCTTAAAGGGAAAATGGAGATTAAAGCCAATGCCGGAGACCTCCTAAATCAGGCATTTATCACTTACAGGAACGGACAGTGGAACAAAACAGAAGGAGGAGGAAATGAATACGTTGAAATGCTTGATAATATGGACTATAACAATGGCGATTATTTCATCGAGAAATATAGAAAAGGAGTATCCTATTCTCTTTCGGTAAGCTATCAGTTTTAAATAATGTAAATAAGTGAAACTATAAATATACATTAATCTTATGAAAATAAAAAAACTATTAATAAAAAGTATATGGTTATTGTTGTTGCCATTATGCTTTACAAGCTGTTCTGACGAATGGGATTACAAAGACCTGAGTTCATTCACAGTCATCATTATAGAATTATACAATGATACCCCCGATAGCACATTCCGGTATACCTTTAATAATGATTCATTAGCAATGAGAACTTATCATTTCGGTAGTGAACCAACAAAAATGGTAGGTCTTTTACTTCCAGGTAAAGCCTCGGATGGTACCCTTAGAATATTTAAGAATAACAGTACCATTCCAATATTGGAAGAAGCGTTCACTCTACAAATAAACGATACCATCAGAACAATTATATTAAACGATGGCGCTTACCTTTATACTCCCGAGGCATTTCCCTCAGTTACCGTCAATGTCTCGTATCAAACCGGGCAGTCCGATTTTTATAGTATCAATTACTTAGGTAACAGTTACGAGCAAATCATCGCCAACGGTCTAAACTATGTGGCTGCCGAAAATAGCAATGGCACGCTGCAAATGGTTCGCAAAAGCGACGATATCGCTGTGTTTAGTAAAAGTATACGTATCACTGATGGTACTCGTATCGATTTGCTGCAATTAAGCGAAGATGTTTTTTTGGATATGACTATACCGGCCAATGAGCCTGTTCCGGTTGACGCTAACCATACCAAGTTGCGTTTTTACCTTGATGCCGCCATCAATACAGAAGGAGACGAAGCCCGGATGCTGATTTACAATGCAGAAGGTATTATAACCGATACCCTTGATTTTGACCCCGCCACCAGCGCCAGCCCCTTTACTGAAATAGATATCAACAGCAGTTATAAATACGAAGTGTATAAACTATCGGATATGACAAAATTGGTAAGCAAACGCACCGTATCCTTTAAAAATACAGGCGAATGGAAATTTCAGACACTGAAAGCCGCCAAGTATTCGAGCACCTTTATGGATGACCTGAGCGTGAAGTGGTAATAAATATATTACGAAATCAATCAATCAATCAAAATAACTTTTAATAAAAATGAAAAAAATGAAAAAAATGAAAACAAAATTTACAACAGTTTTAATTGCCCTTTTACTGGGTATGGTAAACGTTAATGCACAGGAGAATCTATTGACAGATCCAAGTTTTGAGAACACCGGAGAGTCATTAAAAGATGTTTATAGTACTTTTGATTGGGTTACCCCAAGTACTATCACAGGATATTGGTTTTCGTGGAAAGGTGGAGATATTGGAAGCCTGTTTGACTCTGAAGAAGAAGATACATATGTCGGTAGCAAATCCCTAATATTACTAGAAGGAAACAATGAAATTTCACAACTTGTAGTTTCTGAGAACAAAAAATACAAAGCGTCTATTAGGTATAAATGCCTTGAAAAAGTTTCTACTGCCGACATTCCTATAACTCTATCGATAAATTATCATACTGGTTTAAATTTTGATTATGATAAAACGTTTACATTTACAGTAGATGAAACCAACACGCCTAACTTCGATGATGGAAACTGGCATTATGCAGAGATAGAGACAGATATTGCTGTAGATATTACGCAGGTTGCATTGGTCGAATTCACATTTGTACCTTATGGTTGGATTACATTAATAGATGATGCTACCTTAACTACAGTTGATGGAGCTGGCAGCATTAATGTAACAGAAGTAAGCTTAGATAAAACCACCGCTTCTCTTACCGTTGGCAATACCGAACAACTTACAGCTACTGTTGCACCGGAAAATGCTTCCAATAAAAACATAAGTTGGGCAAGCAGTAACACTAATGTCGCCACTGTTGATGCCAATGGCCTGGTAACTGCTGTGGCAGCCGGTACTGCCGATATTACCGTTACTACCGAAGATGGAAATTTTACAGCTACTTGCGCGCTTACTGTTTCTGCTGCACAGACTGATAATTTGATGTCAAACCCCGGGTTTGAAGACGGTACAACCTCATGGCTTCTTGATTATGCCACAATAGCTGAATTTATTTCCGACGAAGTACACAGCGGAAACAACTCTCTTATAGCTCAAGGTTCGTTATATCATCTTACCAACAACTATGATTTCACTAGTTTTTTTAATAAAACATTTACCATTTCTTTTTGGTACAAAAGTGTGGAGGGTGAAGCAAAAATTGGTTTAAATCTTCAAGCTTATAATGAGGGGCTTACCGATCTACTATGGGTAGGTGAAGTTAAACAAATTACCTTGTCTGTAATAAACAATGGTTGGCAACAGGTTACGGCTACCTTTGAACCGATTAACTCAAATAAAGACTTAAGACCTTATTCTTTATTAGCCCTTGAAGTTAATATAAATGATGCTTCCATCCTCATTGACGACTTCTCTTTAACGGTAACTCCTATTGACGGACTAAGCGAAGTACGTACTCAGCTTCCTGTTCGCATACAAAACGGAAACATCATAGTTACCGCCCCGTCAGGCAGCCCGGTTGAAGTGTTCAACGCCTTAGGCATAAAGCTGCAAAGCCAAACAGCCAATAGCTCCGAAACCAAGCTCAGCAATCTGCCCAAAAGTCAGGTACTTATCGTCCGCAGTGGCAACGCAGTAGCCAAAGTGATATTGTAGTTAGTTAACTCCCTCTCTTCCCCCCTCTCCTCAAGGAGAGGGGTCGGGGGTGAGGTGTGGATTTTCACTTTAAGTGAAGCCCTCACTAAAAAAGGTCAGACCTTGGAAAAGGTTCTTATTCGGGTCTTGCGATTTCCGAATCGCGAATATTAAAAAATTGCTCCCACTTTTCCAATACTCTATACTTTTCCAAAGTTCCATACTTTGGAAAAGTTGAGTTAAAAAAGTAAAATTAAAAAAGTAGGAGTACGACTCCAAGTTGCGCTCCTACTAATAAAAATAAAATCCCACAGGGTATTGATCCACCCTGCGGGAACAAAAACAAAACGTTCTTTGACATATTGGTTTACACGCAATTTTAAAAAATGTATTATCTTTGCGAAAGAATAAGTTCAAATAATTAGTGCCATGAGTACAGCCGAATTGAAAATAGATTTAATCAGTCGCATAGCAAACACAAAGGAATCCCGTATTATTGAGGAACTTCGTAAGTTGCTCGATTTCGAACTCGATAAAGAAGCGTACGAACTCAATCCGCAGCAGCAACAAAGAGTCAGCGAAGCAAAAGCAGAGTATCTTGCCGGCAATGTATTATCCGAACAACAAGCAGACGAAGCAATCGACGAATGGCTAAGCGAAAAATAGTGTGGACACAAAAAGCCAATGAGGAGCGTAAAGAAATCCTGGCTTATTGGATAGAACGAAATCAGTCGAAAACCTACAGTATAAAACTGAACAAACTAATAAAGGAGACACTACAATTAACTGCCCTCCATCCAAATACCGGTAGGAAAACTACGTTTGAAAACGTCAGGGTAAAAATCATTCGCGATTATTTGTTATTCTACGAAGTAAATAAATCAACTCTTGTCGTACTAACCATTTGGGATGAAAGACGAAATGATAAAACATTGAATATAAAATAACTTTTCCTCCCCAGTGTAATGAATTAAAGACGGCGAATTAAAACAAAAAAAGAAGTTCGTTATATGAGTAAGCAAAAAATAATTACAGGTATCAAAGTCACCGACCAAATGGCAAAGGCAAGGGAAATTTTGAACAAACAAGTACTCCCACAAGAAAATCTATTTCAAGAAAGAAAAAGAAATGGACAATTGAGTAAAAAATGACTGACCATTTACATGAATATTTTAGTTGCAGGTTCCCTGATATCTATCAGTCCATTCCCCTGTCCTCCCGGATATGCGATGAGGAGAGCTAATGCTGGCGCACGTTGCTGGGATTGCAATCCCAGCTTTTTGTATTATAAGGATTTGTAATCCGCTAAGTTCAAAATAAAAAATATATCTTTGTCTAATAAAAAGTGGAAAGCGTATTTCGGATTAAAAATCCTGATAATACATTGCGACGGGATTGCAATTATACCCCCTGTGTACTACAAATGGATTTTCAATATATGTTTATTCTGATTTTTGCACCTTAAATTAATATCACCTCCTCGAAAACAACCCAAACCGTTAAATACAAGCTGCTTTAACCACGTTTTTAACTATACTTTAACACTATGGGATGAGAAAGCTGCAAATTGGGTTAATAAGCCCGATATAGTTCAATATTAGTCAAAAGCAGGTGATTTTGAGTTTAAAATGAATAGGGGAGACACCTAAATTGCAGAATATCAGCAATATTGTTTTTAGGAATGCTTTGTAGCGCCTTGCAGAAAGTTGTTTCTTTTAACATTATTGCCCATTTTAATATATTGATATTCAACTGATAATGCTATCATACTTTTTGTATCACCACCCATTTACTTATAGTGAAATAGTCTGACCAAAAGGTGTGTGTCTACAATGCAACTATTTAGTGCTTGAAAGAAAACTCGGTGTTTGATAAGAAAACGTCAAGGTCAAGGCGCACGAAACAGCAAAAACACGGAGTCCCGCCATGGCGGGATGAGTAGTTTTTGCTGCGAGTGCAACGCAGAGATTGGCGTTTTCTTGGAAACACTATTTAATATCTTCCGGTTCGGCTACACCGGATTCCGGCGTTTTATCTGAAATCGTTTTGTTGAAAAAGAATTTATGGATAATGGTTGTCAGCCATGTTAATCCGCCAAAATAAACTAACACCAGGAATATCCATTGGAGATAGAAAAGTCCGGTATTTCTCGGAATAAACACTCCGTTTTTAAATATCCCTTCAACAGGCAGGTAAATGTTCAAAATGTCAACGAGGTACTGTCCATTGTTGCTCAAGTATTGTAACCCCCAATTGTCGAGCGTCGTTTCAAAATGTATTATATGACTTGATTTCAGGTTCAGGAAGAAAATCAGATGAAAAACCACAAACTGAAACAAGGTGAAAATGTAAATAGTTATTTTTCTGTTTTGAAGGATTATATAAGCCGACGAAAAACAAATGGCAAAAACAGTCGACTGAATCAGTATCGGTTTTACAAATTCATTTGTAAAGCTTTCGATAGCATTAAATCTGGCTGCATAAATGAGTTTACTAATCCATAAGCCCAATAAATTGAATGAAAAGTTCAGCAAAGTCCAGATGAGTATATTTTTCAATAAAAATCCTATATCGGTTTTTGATATTTTCATCACTTGAAATGTTTATAAGTGTTTATGTCTCAATTTGATTTCAATTTTTTTAATGGCATGCAAATTTACTACAAACAATTTAATTTTTAGCAAATCTGCTTGTTTAATATTGTGATGAATATTCAATAATAGATAGGTAGCGTTTGCAAGAAAACGTCCATCACTGCGTTGCACTCGCAATAAAAACTATTCAAATCGCCTTGGCGGGACTTCGTGTTTTCGCTGATTTGTGTGCCTTGAGCTTTTCTTATCAAATACAGAGTTTTCTTTCTGACACTGTGTATAGCCGGGTATCGCGACGTGTTCTCAAGTCCACATTTTTTGCTTTATTGATAAAGTGCTGCAGTGTTAATAATGTTTTCCAACGATTTAAAATAACAGCAGTAAATCTATTGATTGAGATTTTTGCGCGCTTGTCGGGCTTTACTGTGTTTGATGCTGTAAGTAAAATAAATTACAAATCCGATAACCATCCAAACCAAAAGACGTATCCAGGTGTCGAGTGGGAGAGATGCCATTTCGGCCAAACAAATTACGGCGCCCATAATTGGAACAAGCGGCACCCACGGGGTTCGGAATCCACGGGGAGCATTGGGTTCCGATTTACGAAGTATAATTATTCCTATACTTACAATAACAAAAGCCAGCAATGTCCCGATTGAAACTAATTCGCCCAGCAAACCTATCGGGAATAATCCGGCAAAAAGTGCTGAAAATAATCCGGTTACAATAGTTGTTACATGGGGTGTTTTATATTTGGGGTGTACTTTGGCAAATCTTTTCCAAAGCAAACCATCATGCGCCATGATGTAGAAAATACGCGATTGACCCATAAGCAGCACCAAAACAACAGAACTCAGTCCGGCAATGGCGCCGATTTTAATAATCGGACTTAACCACCCTAATTCAGTCCCGAATTTATCAATAGCAACTGCAATCGGAGCCGAAACATTTAACTCTTTATAATTTACAATCCCCGTTAAAGTCAGGCTTACCGTTATGTATAAAACGGTGCAGACAGCCAGCGAAACTAAAATACCAATGGGCATGTCGCGTTTAGGGTTAACAGCTTCCTGCGAAGCGGTTGAAACAGCATCGAACCCGATATAAGCAAAAAATATAACCCCGGCGGCAGTTAAAATCCCAGACCAGCCAAATTGTCCGAAAGTGCCGGTGTTTTCAGGAATAAACGGTTCCCAGTTTTTTACATCGATGTAAGATATGCCAAAGCCGATAAACAGCAAAATGACGACTACTTTTATAATTACAATAATATTATTCAGTTTGGCTGATTCTTTAATACCGATTACCAACAATGTGGTCATGATGCCAACAATAAACATAGCCGGAAAATTGATGATCGCTCCTGAAGAATGCCAACCGTTTGTATCGAAAATAAAAGGGCTCTGGCTGATTGATGCCGGTAGATGTATATTGAAATATTCGAGCAGGCTCACGACATAACCACTCCAACCGACAGCTACGGTAGCCGATCCGAACAAGTATTCGAGAATTAAATCCCACCCGATAATCCAGGCTATAAATTCACCCATTGTGGCGTAAGCGTAAGTATAAGCGCTACCCGAAATTGGTATCATAGAGGCAAACTCAGCGTAACAAAGGCCTGCAAACATACAGCCAACCGCCGAAATAGCAAACGAAATGGATACCGCAGGTCCTGCGTACAGCGCTGCTGCCGATCCTGTGAGTACAAATATCCCCGCGCCAATCACACAACCGATACCCAACAGAACCAGATTCATAGCTGTTAAATGCCGTTTCAGAGAGTTTTGATTCTCGGCCTCAGTTTCAAGTTCCGATAATGTTTTCTTTATAAAAAGATTTCTAAACATAAGCTTTTTAGTACCTTTACCAATCATTTTGTTAATAAAATATCGTTTTTCCTATTAATTTTCTGTTTTTTCGTGCAAATGTACGTTTTTTTTGTTTTACATCATTTGTTTTAACAATAATAAACAGATTGCTTACGTATAATTGTTGATTACTAAAGTCAAGTAAATTCATGATTTTTTTACTTGCAAAGTTTAGAATTTTTTATTGGGTGCAAAAGCCTATAGTCATTTAAACTTTTATAGAAACAGTTGTTGTTCAATTTGTTTTTTCACTTATAAAAAATGAGTTTTCACTGATATTATTTTTATTTTAATTAACTGTGCTTTATATTTGCAATGTTTTAAAAATTCAACTGTTTAATCAAAATAACAAAATCAAAAATGAAAACGAACAAAATTTTTCCATTAATCTCTGCTATAGCATTGCTTAGCTGGAGTTGTACTTCCGAAATTTCGGATGGTTCATTGCAATCAAGTTTGGATAAGAGCTTGCAAACCCTTAGTACTGCGCTTCAAAAAATTACATCTTCCGAAGGCTATCAGGTGTTGGCTACTCCGGCAGTTACCACAACAGATGCAGCAAAGGTTTATACTCCCTTTATTGACTCAACTTACAATTCTATTTTGCTGGCAGATATTGTAGGCGAGTATGAGTATAACAAAGCAAATACATACAAGAGGTGGAAACAACCCATTACTAATTTCTTTAGCAAAACGGCTGATAATGCTTCGCTTATGATAGTTCGTTTGCCCGAAGAAAAAATCAAAAGACCGAATTCAATTTTTGTTTATAACCCTGCCGATACTTTGCTTACCAACAACTACGTATTTTCACTTAATAAATACGATTACAAATTTAATCGCTATCTGGGCTGGACTTACGATATGGCATCGAATATTAATGTTAAAAATGTAGATGCAGGAAATTTAAATATTCAATCGTCGAGCAGCAAGGAAGCCGGTTATAAGTTTGCGTCGGAATTTGCATTTACAAATGGTTACACGCTGAAAAGTAATTATACAACCGGCGATACAGCCGTTTCGGTGTATGCAATTTACGAAGGATCGAAAGTGATTTACGAAGAGAGTTTTACAGCAGTGAAAACAGAAGCAAACTATCGTCACCGCGAACGTGAATATTCTATGACAATTGGCGATGTGAAAATTATTCGTCAGATGGGACCAAACAGTTTGGATAGCGCCAAAGTGTATGTAGGTGGTGTACTGCAAACTACTGCCAAAGTAGAAGTGGTAGATATTGCAACTACTGATGGCACTGATGTAAGTGTAACAGCCCACAAACGTGAACTGAAAATTACCTTCGACGATGGAACAAACAAAACTATCAGTGAACTTTTGGGTACTTCGGTAGAAACTATTCGCAACTTATTTATATCTTTGCGTCAATCCTATTTTGCAACAGGTATTGTAGATAGAATTGCTTGGGATATTTATATGAGTAAATAATAAGATTTCAACCTAACCCCTATCCCTGGGGAAAGGGGAATAAGACACAGATATTTGTTCTCGGTCAATTTTAGGCTAAAAAATATTAATATCTGACTGAAAGATGATAATTTCGAAAATGCTATTATGTTGTAGTCGGCAAAGTCCATCTCTTCAAGGAGAGGGATTTAGGGTGAGGTAGATATTTATTTTAGGGGAAGTATAAAACACTTCCCCTTTTCAAATAAAAAAAATAAATGCAGGAAATTAAAGACAGAAAACTAAGTATCAATACCATCGAAATCCTTGTTTTTACAATAATTTGGTTGGCCATTTTTTCCATTCCGTATTTAGTTCAACAATCATCAAATACGATTTTTTGGGAGAAAATATTTTCAGAGTGGGTACGAATGGCGGCTTTGTTGATATTGTTTTTAATTAATATTGTTTTTCTTGTACCACGATTATTATTTACAAAAAAATACCTGAAATATACTTTCGCCGGACTTTTTTTAATCCTTACCATCAATATCGGAAGTGTTCTTTTACAACACTTTGTAATTGCACCAGAACCCGTTTCGATGCCTAAAATGGAACTTGGACCCGGAATGCCGCCTATGGAGTTGGGTAGTAAAATGCCTGCCCCAATGGGGTTCAGAGCTCCTGTATTGCTCGAAAGGCCTTCGCTTACTATGCAATTTGTCAATAATTTTTTGTTAGCGCTGTTGGTTTTGGGAGCTAGTATTGCATTTAAACTAATGTCGAAATGGTTAAGCGAAGAAAATCTGCGTAAAGATGCCGAAAAAGAGCAACTCAAATCGGAATTGGCATTTCTGCGCCATCAAGTGAGTCCGCATTTTTTTATGAATACGCTCAATAATATTCATGCACTGATTGATATAAATGCCGAGACAGCCAAAGATGCTGTTATTCGTTTATCGACCCTTATGCGATATTTACTTTACGAAACATCGGAGGGACATATTGCTTTAAAAAAAGAAATTGATTTTATCGAAAGTTATATTTCGCTCATGCGCTTGCGTTACTCCAATAAAGTGGCAGTAACGATGGAAATACCTGAAAATATTCCCGATGTTGAAATTCCACCTATGTTGTTTGTGTCGTTACTCGAAAATGCCTTTAAACACGGTGTAAGCTATCAATCGCAGTCCTTTATTGCATTTTCGATGGCCATTGTGGAGCAAAAAATTGTATGTGTGCTCCGCAATAGTAAGCATAAAAATGCAACTAAAGGTGATAAAAAATATTCGGGTATCGGACTTACCAATATTAAAAAAAGTTTGGATTTGCTTTTTCAAAAAGAGTATAGCTTGAATATTAACGAAACTGAAACTGATTTTGAAGTTCAACTAACAATACCACTGTATGAAAATAAAATGTTTAGCCATTGATGATGAGCCACTTGCCTTGCAGCAAATAAGTGCTTACATCGACAGCACACAGTTTTTAGAAAAAATGGCATTGTGTCAGAGTGCTTTCGAAGCAATTGAATTTACCGACCAACAACCGGTTGATTTGATGTTTGTGGACATAAATATGCCGGACCTGAACGGGCTCGATTTTGTAAAATCGCTTAAAAATAAACCCTATATAATTTTCACAACGGCTTACAGTGAATATGCACTCGAAGGATTTAAAGTAGATGCGGTGGATTATATTCTGAAACCCATTTCGTACGACGAATTTTTAAGGGCGGTAAACAAAGTGCGAGACAGAATGACCACTACAGCTGCTGCAACTTCCGAAACAGTTACGATGAACAAAGAAAGTTTGTTTGTAAAATCGGAATATAAATTAATAAGAATTCAATTGGCTGATATTAAGTATATTGAAAGTGCCAACGAATATATTCAAATTCATTTAGAAACTGAAAAACCAATAACTACACTTGTTCGCCTCAAAACCATCGAAGGTGAACTTCCCAAAGATAAATTTATGCGGGTACATCGTTCTTTTATTGTCAATTTAGATAAAGTGAAAGTAATTGACCGTAACCGGATAGTGTTCGATAAGGTGTATATTCCTGTCGGAGAACAATATAAAGACGAATTCCAGAAATTTGTAGACAAAACATTTTTGGTTTAATAAATATTTTTATCATGAAAAAAATCACTTTTACTATCCTGTTTTTTTTAGCAGGAATAAGTCTTATTGCTCAAACTTCAAAAGTAGTGAATGTAACTACTCCGGGAAATTTAAAAAACCTGATTACAACTGCAGAGCAAAATACAGTATCGACACTAACATTGACAGGAAGCATTGATGCGCGAGATTTTGTTTTCATGCGCGATAAACTCGCTGTGCTTGCTGTGCTTGATTTATCAATGGTAAGCGTTAAAGCCTATACAGGCGCCGATGGCACTAATACTGGAGTTTATACGGTTTACAATGCCAACGAAATACCGGTTTATGCGTTTTACGACCCGCTACTTTTTACCTACAAAGCTACCTTGGCAACCATAAAGTTACCTTCTACAACCACCAAAATTGGCGAAAAGGCATTTTACTTCAACTACAATTTAGCAGGCACAATTATTATTCCGGCATCTTTAACCAAAATTGGTCAGTTAGCATTTTATGGTTGTTCGTCGATTTCTGCTTTTTCGGTAGTTAGTAGCAATCCACGCTACTCCTCGAGTTATGGCGTACTTTTCAATAAAAGTCAGGACAGTTTATTTATTTTTCCTCCTGCAAAAGGCAGCTCATACACTATTCCTTCAACCGTGAAACATGTTGGTAGTTCGGCATTTGATAATTGTTTAAAAGTTACGTCGGTAATAATTCCTTCGTCGGTAACAAGTATTGGCAGTTATGCATTTTCGGGATGTTCGGGTGTTGTAGGTAATCTTTCGTTGCCTGCTTCGCTCAAAACAATGGGCGATGGAGCATTCTATGCTTGTTCGGGTTTAACTGGTACGGTAACAATTCCGGCTTCACTAACCGATTTTGGGAATTACTGCTTTCTGGAATCAAACAATATTAGTTCGTTTGTAGTAAATTCATCGAATCCTAATTATTCTTCTGAAAATGGAATGTTGTATAGTAAAATCAAAGATTCGCTTTTTATTTGTCCACCAGCCAAGCAAGGCGCTGTAAGCATACCGTCCACCGTTAAGTTAATAGGAAGTCATGCCTTTTATAATTGTAGTAAACTCACAGGCACAGTAACTATTCCGGCTTTGGTCGATTATGTTGGGTATTATGCATTTTATGGATGCAGTTTACTGAGTGCTTTTGAAGTAAATTCTCAAAATAATTATTTTTCGGCCGAAAATGGAATTTTATTTTCCAAAAATAAAGATCGACTTATTGCATTTCCGATTACGAAAAGTGGCACTTACAGTATACCTGAAACGGTTGTACAAATCGACCCCGCAGCGTTTGCATTCAGTCAGTTGTCGGGTGCATTAGTACTACCCGCAAGTGTAAACACTATCGGCGATTATGCTTTTTACAATGCAAAACAGATCTCGGCAATAAATGTTGATGGGGCAAATCAGCGTTATTCGTCGGATAACGGTGTATTGCTAAATCGTACTCAGGATACACTTTTTGTATGTCCGTTTGCAAAAACGGGAAGTTTTATTGTGCCTGCAACCGTTAAGCATATTAATTATTCAGCTTTTGATGGCTGTGCGGGCATTTCAGCACTCACTTTACCTAATTCCTTACAGAGTATTGGTGCTTATGCATTCGAGTATTGTACCAGCCTTACCAAAATACATTTACCTCAAAGTATAACAGATATTGCGAATGGCGCATTTTATAGTTGTAGCAATTTGACAGAACTTAGCATTGCTAATCCAAATCCTCCTATTGTTGATTATTATACTTTCGACCAAATTAATAAATCAACCTGCAAATTAATTGTACCTGTAGGTAGTTCCACAGCATATTCAACTACAAATTATTGGAAAGATTTTAGCTTGCTAAATGAACAGATTTTTCAGAGTGCATTATCCCTTAATACGGAGAAACAAATCAGTTATTCGATAACCGGGGATGTATTGTCTGTCAATATTAGTAATCCGAACGATAATTTATTGATTTATTCGGTGCTGGGTGTTGTAGCATACAACGCAAAACCATTATCCACCAACATTCAGATTACCTTACCGGGTAAGGGTTTTTATATTGTTCGGTTGGGAAACAAGGTCTTAAAAATCAGCTTTTAAGTTTGTGTTTGTATTAGAATAATATCACTTTCGCTGATAGAATTTGCCTGTTTACTTAAATTGTTTGGATTGCCTTCATCATTGAACTAATTTTGAAGTAATAATTAAAAAAACAAACAATTTTAAAAACACATTATCATGAAAACAACAAATTTATTTTTAGCTGCCATGCTAAGTTTAGCGTTTATGTCGTGCGACGATTCAGTTGCAGCAACTGAATTGGATTTCAATACCGAAATGAGTGCTGATCAAATGTTACAAACTATGGAGTTTACCTCCGATTCTACTTCGATTTCGGAAGCCGAACGCAATGGATTAATTTTGATGCGTGAGGAAGAAAAATTAGCTGGTGATGTATATGCATATTTTTATGAAAAATATGCACTACGGCCATTTACCAACATTAACAAAAGCGAAGTTCGACATTCCGATGCTGTTTTACGATTGCTAACTTACTTTGGCATTCCCGATCCAGCACTTACCGAAACAGGCAAATTTACGAATCCTGATATTCAGGCATTGTATAATAAGCTAACAGCCGATGGCTCAACAACCGAAAATGCATTGGCCGTGGGAGCTTTTATCGAAGAATATGACATTGCAGATTTGCGAAAATTGATAGCTGAAACACAAAATGCAGACATCAAAATGGTTTACACTAATTTATTAAATGGTTCGTACAATCACATTAAAGCATTTACAAGGGTATTAGCTGGTAGGGGCGTAACCTACAGTCCTCAAATTATTTCGATAGATGAATTAAATGAGATAATCAAGTAAAGTTTTGATAAGTTACATGTCTGTTTATTGAAAACATTACTTCTGAAATATTTCGATAAACAGACATATATAACTAAATACCTATTTCACTTATAAAAAAAGGCAATTTACTGAAATTGTTTTATTGAAACGAAAAAGAAAAGTAGTTTTGAAACATAATTTTAAAATCAAAAAAATATGAGAGTTCGTAAAAATATCGCTACAAGCGACGAAGGCTTTCTTTTTAACCCTACGACAGGCGATTCGTTTTCGACCAATGCAATTGGTGCTGAAATAATTTTATTGATGAAAAAAGATATTCCGACTTCCGAAGTGGTAGATACAATTTGTGAAAAATACGATGTGGATAAAGCCCTTTTCGAACGTGATTTGGAAGAATTTACATTGCAATTAAAAGGAAACAGTATTTTGGAATAACAATTAATACATCCTTTAGGGAGTTAGGGGGCAAATTATGAAACATAAAATAGTAATAGCAGTAACTGCTCTGAATGCTATCGACAGTCCGGGACCGGGCGTAGCTGTTATTCGAGCCATTCGCGAATGTAAAGATTTTGATGTACGCATTATTGGTTTGTCCTACGAATCGTTGGAACCGGGACTTTATATGCACGATTTGGTGGATAAAACTTACCAGATTCCTTATCCTACAGCGGGTACCGATGCACTTCTCGGACGTTTGCAATACATTCACGAAATGGAAAATCTGGAACTGATAATTCCAAACTTCGATGCCGAACTTTTTAATTTTATTAAACTGCGCGATACGTTAAAAAAAATGGGTATTGCTACTTTTATGCCCGATTTGGATCAGTTCGAAGCACGCGATAAAATGAAATTATTAGACTTTGGCAAAAAACACGGTTTTGATGTGCCAGAGGATAAAATTATTCACGAGTTCCGCGAACTGGCAAAAATCGAAGAGGATTTTGATTTTCCATTAGTGGTTAAAGGGAAATTTTACGATGCAATAATTGTAAACACCATGGAACAAGCCGAAAAGGCCTATTATAAAATTTTGTCGAAATGGGGCTTACCAATTATTGTACAGGAGTTTATAAAAGGAACTGAAATAAATATTGCTGCTTTGGGTGATGGCGATGGAAATGCAATCAGCGTGATACCAATGCGCAAATTGTACATTACCGACAAAGGTAAAGCGTGGGCAGGTATTACCTTAGACGACGAAACTTACATCGAATTGGCTCGAAAGTTTATTAAAGTCACGAAATGGCGTGGCGGTTGCGAACTCGAAGTGATGCTAAGCAACGATGGTAAACCGTATATCATGGAAGTGAATCCGCGTTTTCCGGCTTGGATTTACCTTACGGCAGCGGCCGGACAGAATCAACCAGCCAGTTTGGTGAAAATGGCTTTAGGGCAAAAAGTGGAGCCTTTTACGGAATATGAAGTAGGGAAGATATTTGTGCGCTATGCCTGGGATTTGATTACCGATATCCATGAGTTTCAGAAGATTTCGGGGAATGGGGAACTGTAAATGCCCCTAAATCGCCCGAAGGGGGACTTAAAGACATAATATTTAAAAAATTCAATTTAGATTTAAATTATACAATACTAACTAAAATTCCCCCTTCGGGGGATTAAAGGGGGTTTTATGGAAAAAATAAGATATGAAAGGCCATTCATTATTAAAATGAATGCCGGATTAATGAATAAATTTGGTACCCAGTCTGTAAACGAACCCGTAACACACATCGAAAGTGTTTCGGTAAAAGGAATGTTGAGCGAATATGGCTCGCCACTGTTTGTGATTTCGGAAAAACAAATTCGACGTAATTATCAAAATGCAGTGCGAATTTTCAAAACACGCTACCCGAAAGTGCAATTTGCATGGTCGTACAAAACCAATTATATGAACGCTGTTTGCCGTATTTTCCATCAGGAAGGTTCGTGGGCAGAGGTGGTTTCGGGATTTGAGTACGAGAAAGCGCTTGGTAATAGAATGCAGGGTAACAAAATTATTTTCAATGGTCCTGACAAAACGGATCAAGATTTAATCCGTGCTGCTCAAAACAATTCGATGATACACATCGATCATTACGACGAATTGTATTCTCTTATTCGCCTGAGCGAAGAGCACGATTTAAAACCGCGTGTGGCCATCCGCGTAAATATGGATACGGGCATTTACCCAAAATGGGACCGCTTTGGTTTTAATTTCGAAAACGGACAAGCCTGGAATGCCCTAACACGTATTGCAAACTCAGATAAACTCGATCTTGTTGGTATTCATTGCCATATCGGAACTTTTATGTTGTCGCCTACGGCTTATGCTATTGCTGCACGTAACCTGTGCGAATTGGCTTGGGGCGTAAAAGAACGTTTTGGTAAAATGGTTCAATATATCGACCTTGGTGGTGGTTTTCCTTCTACCAATACGCTTAAAGGCGCATATCTTCCCGGAACTGACACTGTTCCTTCTATCGATCAATTTGCCGATGCTATTACCGATGTGATTCTCGGATACGGTTTTAAACAGGACGAATTGCCAACCCTGATTCTCGAAAGTGGACGTGCTTTGATTGACGATGCGGGTTATTTATTGGGCTCAGTATTAGCTACCAAACGCTTATCTGACGGACGACGTGCAACCATTATGGATTTTGGTTTAAATTCTTTATTTACTTCGCTTTGGTACGATCATAAAATAAGTCCGGCACAAAAACTTGGCGACCAAACCGAAGAAATGGTGATGTTTGGGCCTTTGTGTATGAATATTGATGTGGTGCGCGAAAGTATTACCATGCCCATGCTGCAAAAAGGCGATCAGGTGGTGGTGCACAAGGTGGGTGCATACAATATGACACAGTGGATGCAATTTATCACCTACCGTCCGGCAATTGTTTTGATTGATACTGAGAATAATACGCATGTTATTCGCAAAGGCGAAGATTTAAAATATATCGAGGAATTAGAACAAATACCGGAACATCTGGTTTGAAGATTTTGAAGTTTAAAGATTTTGAAGTGAGAGTGCAACTTTAAGCCGCGTCCTCACTAAAACATAAAAAAACTATTTTAGCGAATGAAGCAATCAATAAAAGATTTATTTAATGGAATTCTCAACAGTTATTCCATTATTTTCTTTTTGGATAATAAAATACTGGCCGGCACCTTGTTGCTGGTCAGTTTTCTCAATTTCTGGTCGGGCGTGAGTGGATTGCTGGCAGTAGTTTTTGTACTTTTTGTTGGTAAAAAAATGAATTTACATCAACCAACTCTTCAAAGTGGTTACTACAGTTTCAATGCGCTGCTGGTAGGGTTGGGGATGGGTACTTTTTTCGACCCAAGTGTGGTGTTTTTTAGTTTGTTAGCATTGGCTTCATTGCTAACACTTTTGCTATCGGTAAGCTTGGGCGGTTGGTTTTACAAATACAAATTACCTTTTTTGAGTATTCCGTTTGTTATCACATTCTGGTTTGTAGTACTGCCATCGTCACATTTCGAGAACTTAGGGCTTACACAGCGCAGTATATTCTGGATCAACGAGTTGTATGCGGTTGGTGGAAATGAACTGCTTGAACTTTTCAAAACCATTGATTCGCTTCAGATTCATCAGCTTGTCGATACATACCTGCGTTCGTTGAGTTCCATTTTTTTTCAAAGTAATCTGATAGCAGGAATTTTCATAGCCATTGCATTGCTGATTAGTTCACGTATCATGTTTTCGCTTTCTATTATCGGGTTTTTGTCGGCCTATTTTTTTGCACAATTTACCGGTTCGGAGGCTGCAAGTATCAATTATTACAATATTGGCGCTAATTATATGATGGTGGCTTTTGCTGTTGGTGGTTTTTTTATAATTCCATCGCGTCAATCATATTTGTGGACGATTTTGCTCATTCCACTTACTTCGTTGGTTTTGTTGTTTTTCTATAAATTGCTGGGATTTATTCAGTTACCGGTGTTTTCGTTACCATTTTCGTTTGTTACCATACTTTTTATATATTTCTTACAAATGCGTACAAAAGCCGAAAAGTTGGTGCTTACGCCTTTGCAATTGAATTCTCCTGAAAAAAATCTTTACACCTATCAAAATAATGTAGAACGTTTGTCAGGCTTGTATTATTTTGCTGTAAATCTGCCTTTTATAGGCGAATGGACTGTAACGCAGGCACATGATGGCGAATATACGCATAAAGGCGAATGGCGACATGCGTTCGATTTTATGATTACCGACAACGAGGGTCGCACTTTTCGAAACAATGGTTTCCAATTGACTGATTATTATTGTTACAACAAACCTGTTTTTGCTCCCGCCGATGGTTTTGTCGAACTAATTTCGGATAATATTGATGATAACATTCCCGGACAGGTAAATACAGTCAATAATTGGGGAAACAGTATTGTTATCCGACACCTGAATGGATTGTACAGTCAGATTTCGCATCTCCGTAAAGGAAGTTTTAAAGTGCAGCAGGGAGCATTTATTCACAAAGGCGATTTGCTGGCACACTGTGGTAACTCGGGTCGATCGCCTGAACCACACATCCATTTTCAAATGCAGATACATCCGATTATTGGCGCTAAAACCATCGATTATCCGTTTGCTTATTTTTACAAAACAAATGGCGAAAACGGTATTTTAATGCAATACAAGAAACCCCAAAAAGGCGATGTTGTAGCCCCTGTTTCTTCGGATCAATTTATGATTAATGCGTTTAATATATTGCCCGATAGCGTTTTAAATATGAAATATTCTACGAGTGGGTCAACCGAAAAAATGGAGCGTTGGGATACTTACACCGATGCATACAATCAAAAATATTTTTATTGTGCCGAAACTAAATCCACAGCTTATTTCATTAACGATGGTTCCATGTTTTATTTTACGGCATTTTATGGAAATAAAAATTCATTGCTGTATTATTTTTATTTATCGGCATTTAAAATTTATCTTGGAAATAAACAAATTGAGATTCACGATTTTATGCCACTGAATGTAACTAAAATGCCTGTTTTGCTAAAATGGTTACACGATTTTGTGGCGCCTTTCAAAAGTTTCATCAATGTGGAATACCTATCGAAAATTGAATTTTCGGATTATGCGCTTAATAGTGGCGAGGTTCGTTTTGTGAGCGGTGTGCATTTCAATATTTTTAAAAAGAGAAGTGTTGTTAGCGAAAGCAATATTACCATCACTTCGAAAGGAATAAGCAAATTTGAATATAAATCAAAAAACACATCAATTAAAGCAACATGTATAAGTCTATAATTTTTTTTTTTGATTGTACTTCCGTTTTTTGCAGTTTCGGCTTTTTCGCAGCAAAGGCTGAATCCGACAGTGGTTGATAGCCTTACATACAACTATTATTTAAACGGAAACTGGAACGAATTGATTACACTTGGTAAACAAGCTACTAATGATAGTATCGATTTTAAATACTTGCAGCAACGTATGGGTTATGCTTATTTTGTAAAAGGGAATTATTTTGCAGCCATCAGGCATTATCAAAATGCACTTTATTTTGATGCCGACGATCCCGTTTCGCATACTTATTTGTATTATTCGGCAGTGAATATCAACGACGAAGCAATGGCTCGTTATCATATCTCGAAATTAGATGCCGAAAATCAGGCATTTTTAAAAGTAAAAAAGTCAAGACTTGTTGATGCAGTAGATGTAGAGTATAATTACAAAATAAATAAGGATTATGCCATAAATTATGCATTGACAAGCGATTTGAGAAGTAACCCACATTACAAACGAATTGGTTTGAATTCACAGTTAGGTTATCGTTTCAACTTGTATCAATCCTATTCAACTTACTCGCAATTAACGGATTATTTCAATCAAACTATTCAAAATGAGTATTATATATCCGGTGTTTATTCCTTGTTTAGCCGCACAAGCTTTATGGCCGCTTACCATTATGTAGGAACAACCTTCAATACTGATACAGATAGTCTGAAAATTCCGGGAAATCTTTGGTTTGGGAAATTAACGCATAGTTTTAATCGCTTCGATGTTTCACTAAGTCATTCGCGCTTTACGAACGACTATGTCGATGCAAAGCAGACGGGTTTACAATTTGGTTTTTTAGTACCTGTAAAAAGTAAAATTTACCTGAAAAGTTCTCTATACAACATTACCGAATCGGATTCTTCGCGTTTGGTTTTTAATCAAACAATTGGCGCGTTAATTGCTCGTAGGTTTTGGTTGCAAGGCTCGGCAACACTAGGAAATTTGAATAATTTTGTTGATAATAACGCACTTTATTTATACAATTCGATGGATCATACCACTTTTCGAACCGGCGCGTCCTTATTTTATTATATAGGTAAACATCTTATATTATTTACAAATTATACGTTTGATAAAAAATTAATTATTGATTCACAATACATTTACAAACAACATTCAATTACAGGAGGATTAATATGGAAAATCTGAAATTTATAACTATAATCTTTTGTCTATCAGTAATAACTGGAGTTTTTGCACAAAATAATGTGCGTCAAACTGCATTTTCGAAAAGCTACGAATACGAGAAAAATGCCAATTATACAGCAGCTATTAAAGAAGTAAAAAGCGTTTACGATGCCAACGATTATTTCAGCAATATCCGCTTGGGGTGGTTGCTTTATTTAGGTAAAAATTACACCGAATCTATTAAGTATTACGACAAAGCCGTAGCACTAAAACCTTATGCCATCGAAGCACGTTTTGGTGCAATTAAGCCTCTAAGCGCCATTGAGAGCTGGGAAAAAGTAAAAGCACATTACCTCCAAATATTGAAAATAGACCCACAAAACACCACAGCAAATTATTGGCTGGGGGTAGTTTATTATAACCGCAAGGATTATGTAAATGCCAACAAACTTTTCGAAAAAGTGGTTAACCTTTATCCGCTCGATTACGATTCGGTGATTATGTTGGCCTGGACAAAACTAAATCTCGGAAAAGCTGCCGATGCCAAAGTGCTTTTCAATCATGCACTAACCATTCGCCCTGGCGATACTTCAGCCCTCAGTGGACTGAAATTAATAAAATAATCATTAAAAATATTTAACTTTGTAGACACTTCTTAATTGTAACTACTCAGCACCCCTAATTTGATGATACAGAATATTTTATGAATTTAGTTGAAAAAAGGATTAAAAGTAGGTGTCTAATAATTTGCTCATATCATTGATATTCATTATCTTCGATGCGTGAAAGAGCAGGGGTTAGACATAGGTTTGGTATTGAAATCCATCAATGGAAAGATTGATGAATTAACTAAACAGCTCGATGTTGCAAATAGGAGAATAGAATTTTTAGAAAAGGAGAATGCGGTATTAAAAGAACGATTGGCTTTTTACGAAACGCCAAAAGACAGTCATAACAGTAGCATTCCACCATCAAAAGACTCGCTTGTAGCTTAGACAGAGAAGTCAAAGAAATTACTTGCAACGCATTTTTTGAAATAAAAAACAGGAAAATCCAATGGCGGATAGATGGATCATATATCAATGGAGAATTACATTGGATGTGGGCTTGGCAAACACCGAAGCCGACATACATTCACAGTGATAAATCACGTGGGAAATTACCCATAGACAATCAATTTAATAGTAGATTGTCAAAGTCGATATTGGTTACTGACCGTCACAGCTCTTATTTTAATATGAATGTAGCAGACCATCAGATTTGTTTAGCTCATATTTTAAGAGAGTTGACCTTTCTAACAGAGTTGGATACCAAACAAACGTGGTCGTCTGAATTAGCAGACCTAATAAGGGAGGCTATACACGATAGAAAAACAAAAAGTAAGCGGTATGTTTAAAAACCCAAACGAGCGCAGAAACTTATTGTCAAATTCATTCTATCTGGCAAACTGCCAAAAAAAATAATCAAAATCCTTTCTTGGCAATCCTTGCCGTGGCTAATAACTATTGATCCTTTTTTGGAAGTGCTGAGTATTTATTACGTATAATTGTTGAAGTGTTTTTTGCATTTTTTTATTTCTCACCATTATCATAGTATTTGTTCAATATCGTAGTATTTGTTTAGTAGGGGTCAGTTAAAAATTACTAAAGTATTATGCCTTGATTTAATATTGTAAATAAAATAATGTATAATATACTGTTATACATGTAAATAATATATTTTAAATAATAAAATGTAAGATTTAATCAAATTGAGGACGGCTGTATATAATAATAAAAAAATGATAATAATTAAAATTTTTATGTTTCCTTTGCAGCGTTTTTTGAGCTTAAAATTCAAAAAAAAGTATGAGTAATTTGTCGCTATTTTTAGTGGTTTTTTTATCGGGCGTGATTTTAGTCGTTGGCGGACTTGGATTGGCCATACTAATATCTCCCAAATCATTTAATCCTCAAAAAGGAGAACCTTACGAATGCGGAATTCCAACTCACGGAACTTCGTGGATGCAGTTCAAAGCCGGATATTATCTTTACGCTATTCTTTACTTGATGTTCGATGTGGAAGCAATATTTTTGTTTCCCTGGGCAACTATTGTGCGTGAGTTAGGGGTTTCCGGATTAACGAGTATCTTATTTTTCTTGTTGATTCTTGGGTTAGGTCTTGCTTATGCGTGGAGGAAAGGAGTTTTAAAATGGAAGTAAAAAATATAAAAATAAAGGGTATTCCGAACGGGGAATTCAACGAAAACGAATACCTTGAGAAATATGTCGAAGAACTTAAAGCCAACGGAGTGAATGTGGTAATAGGTTCTTTGGATGATATGATAAACTGGGGACGTTCAAATTCTATCTGGCCTTTGATTTTTGCCACCAGTTGTTGCGGTATCGAGTTTATGTCGGCTGCCGCTGCGCATCACGATATTTCACGTTTCGGGATGGAAGTTACCCGCAACAGTCCGCGCCAGGCCGATTTGATGTTAGTTGCCGGCACGATAGTCCATAAAATGGCGCCGCTGATTAAACGTGTGTACGACCAAATGGCAGAGCCGAAATATGTGCTTGCCATGGGTGGTTGTGCTATTTCGGGAGGCCCGTTTATCAACTCGTATCATGTTGTCAAAGGTGTTGACGAAATTATACCGGTCGATGTGTATGTCCCCGGCTGTCCCCCACGTCCCGAATCATTGTTTTACGGCTTAATGCAATTGCAACGTAAAATTAAAGTGGAACAATTTCTGAAACCATTAAAAGATAAACCCCTGACTCCTGAAGGGAAATAATGCCAAAAATGGAAAAGATAAAAAAAATAATTCTTAATATATTTGCGGACGCGGTTTTCGAAGAAAAAGACAAGCTAACCGTAACGGTTGATCCCCAAAAATTGCACGAATTAATTAAAACACTCCACGATAACGAAGAATTACCATTCGATTACCTTGTTTATCTCATTGGAATGGATTGGGGAGAGCAGCTCGGCGTTATTTATTTACTTTCTTCTTCTCAGGATACTTCGAAAGAAATTGTTGTAAAAACAGGTACTTCCGACCGTGAAAATCCGTTGCTTTATTCAATTACAGACTTATACGAAACCGCACATTTGAACGAACGTGAAGTTTATGCCATGTACGGCATACGTTTCATTAATAACCCTGATATGCGTCGTTTCCTGATCAACGATGATTGGGTGGGTTTTCCCCTGCGTAAAGATTACGATGCAAATCCTGAAATTAATCCGGTTTCGGTTGTAAGTAAAGATATCATCGATACTGCTCCGAGGATTATGGAAACTCCTGACGGATTGAAGGAGGAAGTTGTAAATATATTTGAGGCAGATGATTACATTATTAATATCGGTCCGCAACATCCTTCAACGCATGGTGTAATGCACTTCCGTACCGCATTGGATGGCGAAATTGTAAAAAAGATTGATATTCACAGCGGATATATTCACCGTGGAATTGAGAAACTCAGCGAAAGCCTTACTTACCCGCAAATTCTACATTTTACCGATCGTCTGGATTATCTTTCGGCGAATATTAATCGTCACGCTTTGTGTATGTGTGTCGAAAAAGCGGTCGGAATAGAAGTTCCCATGCGTGCTCAATACATCCGCACCATCATGGATGAGTTGAACCGGATTAGTTCGCATTTATTGGCATGGTCGGCTCAAACGAATGATTTGGGTGCAACTACCGCCTTTATTTACGGTATGCGCGAACGTGAGATTATTCTTGATATCTTCGATAAAACCTGTGGCGGACGATTAATTATCAATCAGAATGTGATTGGCGGAGTAATGTTCGATATTTATGCCGATTTTCAGAAAGATGTGAAGGCATTTATTCCTTACATGCGTGAAAAGCTCAGAGAATACGATCGTTTTTTCTCACACAATGTGATTGCGTTGGGGCGCATGGTCAACATTGGAAATCTATCGAAAGAAGATGCCGTGAGTTATGCCGTTACCGGTCCAGCCGGACGTGCTTCGGGCTGGTCGTGCGACGTACGCAAATACCAACCTTACGCGCTTTACG
Organism: Paludibacter sp. UBA5753; assembly: GCA_002427615.1. Lineage (GTDB taxonomy): Bacteria > Bacteroidota > Bacteroidia > Bacteroidales > Paludibacteraceae > Paludibacter. The sequence goes on along the minus strand of DIFH01000130.1, from coordinate 8,246 downwards.
ATAAAGTTGAATTTAAAGAAGTTATTCGCGCCGAGGGCGATTCGTATGCCCGCTATATGAACCGCCTCGATGAAATAGAAGAATCCCTGAAAATTATAGAACAATTGATTGATAATATCCCTGATGGAGATTTTCTGGCAAAGACAAAAGCCGTTATCAAACTTCCCGAAGGTGAATATTTTCAGGGGGTGGAGGCCGGTAAAGGGTTGTTCGGTGTGTATATCGAAAGCCGTGGCGAAAAAACGCCTTATCGCCTGAAGTTCCGTTCACCCTCTATGGCTTTGGTATCGGTGATGCCATTGATATGTAAAAATGAAAAAATTTCGGATTTTATCGGTATCGGAGGTTCAATGGATTATGTAATTCCGGATATCGACAGATAAATCCATTTTACCATTTTACCATTTTACCATTTATATATTTACCATTTACCATTTACTATTTACTATTTACAATTTACAATTGTACGAAGAGAAAAATATATGTTTCAAAGTTATTCTCAACCTTTAGAATTTACAAACCTTACAAGCTGGTTAGATGCTGCTTTGAGAGAAAATTTGCCTGAGTTTTGGGCTGTTTTCATTGAACTGGCGCTTGTTGGCGTGGTCTTATTAGCCGCTTATGCTGTGCTTGCCATGATTTTAATTTATGTGGAACGTAAAATTACGGCGTTTTTTCAGGCACGTATCGGTCCGAACAGGGTAGGGAAGTACGGTATTTTTCAGACGGTGGCTGATGTGCTTAAAATTCTGATCAAGGAAATTATTCAGATCAATAAAGTGGATAAGTTTCTGTTTTATGCCGCTCCGTTTTTTATGATTGTGGCTTCGGTGCTTACATTTGGAGCCATCCCGTTCGGGAAAAGTTTACAGGCAGTCGATTTTAATATTGGCGTTTTTTATGTAACAGCCGTTTCATCGTTGGGCATTATAGGCGTATTGCTGGCCGGTTGGTCGAGTAACAACAAATATTCCATGATTGGCGCTATGCGAAGTGGAGCGCAATTTGTAAGTTACGAACTTTCGGCAGGTTTCGCTTTGATGACCATGGTAGTACTTTCTGGAACCATGCAATTTAGCGAAATGATTGAAAACCAGGCTTATTGCTGGAACATTTTCAATGGACATATTTCGTCGTTAGTGGCTTTTGTTATTTACCTGATTTCAGGTCATGCCGAAACTAACCGCGGCCCGTTCGATTTACCCGAAGCCGAATCGGAGTTAACAGCCGGTTATCACACCGAATATTCGGGGCTGCAATTCGGATTTTTCTATTTAGCTGAATATCTGAATATGTTTATTATAGCTTCTATTGCAGCAACTGTATTCTTAGGCGGTTGGATGCCTTTGCAGATAAGTGGTTGGGAGGGTTTTAACCAGTTGATGTGGTATATTCCATCTTATATTTGGTTTTTTGGTAAAGTAGGAGTTTTGATTTTTCTGAGTTTATGGGTTCGCTGGTCGTTCCCGCGTTTACGCATCGACCAGCTTTTAAATCTGGAATGGAAATACTTACTGCCGATTAATTTGGTTAATATTTTAGTAATGGTTATCCTGGTGCTAACCGGATTAACTTTGACGGATTTGTTTTGATTCGTCTCCATAGAAAAATAAAAAAATGAGAACGTTTAAACAATATACAACAGATTTATTTGGAGGCATAAAATCCTTGCTCACAGGCTTGTCGGTTACATGGAAGGAACTTTGGACAAAAAAAGTAACCCGACAATATCCTGAAAACAGAGATATGCTGGTTATTTCCGATCGGTTTCGTGCCGAACTGGTTATGCCGCATGATGAAAACAATGAACACGCCTGCACTGCCTGCGGTATTTGTGAAATGAATTGTCCGAACGGTACAATTCAGGTGATTACGAAGATGACGGAAACCGAAGATGGAAAAAAGAAAAAAGAACTCGACAGATATATTTATGATTTGGGAATGTGCACTTTCTGCAATTTATGTGTGATCACTTGTCCTTCGAGTGCGATTAAATTCACCAATCATTTCGAAAATGCAACATTTACGCGTCATAAACTTGTGCAGCAACTGAATCACGAAGGGTCAAAACTCGGGGTGAAGAAGAAAGAACCGACCTCTTCCCGTCCATCTCCAAAGGAGAAGGAGAAGTCGCTCTGAATGAGATGTTGATGATTTAGAAAAGTTCAAAATTATTTTTTTCCTATTAAAATTGGCATATTAGCATATTCATATATTGGCACATTATCTATGGCACAACAAATTATATTTTACATACTGGCGGTGATTATTTCGGTATTTTCAATTATGGCTGTTACGTCGAAACGATTGATCCGTTCGGCTACTTACCTTTTGTTTGTTCTTTTGGGAACAGCCGGATTGTATTTGCTGTTGGGTTATCATTATTTGTTTGCTGTTCAGGTAGCAGTTTATGCAGGGGGTATCATGGTGTTGTATATTTTTGCCATTTTACTTACGCAAAAGCCGGGAGAAAGAATCACGCCTGAACCGCTGCGGCAACGTGCGCTGGCGATTGTTTTGTCTTCAGTCGGAATTGTTTTTTGCGGCTATATTATTTTCAATAATATAACGAAAGTGTACACGTTGGTTGCTCAGGATGAATTGAATACAAAGCATATTGGCATGACTTTGATGGGAACAGAGAAATTTCAGTATTTGTTGCCTTTTGAAGTAATCAGTATTTTATTACTGGCTTGTATCGTAGGCGCCATTATGATAGCCAGAAAACGTTCATAAAAATTGCCTTAACGCCCCTAATCGGGAATAAGATAAGGGAATTATAAGATGATTGAAATTGATAACACATAAAACTATATTCAACCCTCTGATGGTTGGAAGTAACAGATAAAAACATGGGTGATTTATTTACAAATTTCTTTTCGGGAATTATCCCAATGGAAGCTTACATAGCAGTAAGTTTGGTTATGTTTTTCTCAGGAATTTATGGCTTTATATCTCGTAAAAGCTTGTTGATGATCCTGATCTCAATTGAATTGATTTTAAATTCAATAGATATAAATTTTGCGGTTTTCAACCGCTATTTATATCCCGAACAAATGGAAGGATTCTTTTTTGCACTTTTCACCATTGCAATATCGGCTTGCGAAACTGCTGTTGCCATTGCCATTGTGATTAATATTTACCGAAATCTTAATAATGTGGAAGTGGATAGTTTGAACCAATTGAAAGAATAGTCCCTGAATTTCCTAAGGGGGAACGTTAAATTTTTTTTGAAATTAAAATCGTAAATCGTAATTTTTCAATCAAGTAAATCATTAAATATGCAATATACCTCATTAATATTGATTTTACCGTTGCTGAGTTTTATAATACTGGGGCTGGTCGACTCGAAATGGGAACCCAAAGTTGCCGGGACTATTGGTACCGCCGTTCTTGGAATCGTAACCTTGCTTTCGTATTACACAGCCTGGATGTATTTCTCGTCGGCTGACATCAGTGGCGTTTATCAAAGAATTATTCCGTTTCAGCTTGAATGGTTACGTTTTACCGAGCATTTACACATTGAGCTGGGTATTTTACTCGATCCAATCTCGGTATTGATGCTGGTGGTAATTTCCACCGTATCGATGATGGTGCATATTTATAGTCTTGGTTATATGAAAAGTGAGAAAGGTTTTGAGCGGTACTACGCTTTCCTTTCGCTTTTTACATTTTCGATGCTCGGGTTGGTAGTGGCTACCAATATTTTTCAAATGTATATTTTCTGGGAATTAGTAGGCGTTTCGTCTTATTTGCTTATCGGATTTTACTATACCAAACCCGAAGCGGTGGCAGCCTCTAAGAAGGCATTTATTGTTACCCGTTTCGCCGATTTGTTTTTCCTTATAGGTATTTTGTTCCTTTCGTTTTATACCAAAACATTCGATTTTGGAATTTTGACCTCGGGCGATGCTACTGTTTTTGCAAGCGCAGCAGGAGCCTCGTTTATGGGAATCTCGCTTATGAATTGGGCAATGGCGCTCATTTTTATCGGAGGTGCAGGTAAATCGGCCATGTTTCCGCTACATATCTGGTTGCCCGATGCCATGGAAGGTCCGACGCCCGTTTCAGCGTTAATCCATGCTGCAACAATGGTAGTTGCCGGTGTATATCTTGTAGCCCGCCTTTTTCCTGTTTATGATCTTTATGCTCCCGATGTTTTGCACGGAATAGCTTACGTAGGTGCATTCACCTCGCTCTTTGCTGCCGTAATAGCCTGCGTGCAAACCGATATAAAACGGGTGCTGGCGTTTTCCACTATTTCGCAAATTGGTTTTATGATGGTGGGCTTGGGAGTTTCGGGAATGGGCGGTCATCACGGATTGGGTTATATGGCTTCCATGTTTCACTTGTTCACACACGCCATGTTTAAAGCCTTGTTATTTCTTGGCGCCGGTTCTATTATTCATGCTGTTCACAGTAACGAAATGAACAATATGGGCGGATTGCGGAAGTATATGCCTGTTACTCATATCACTTTCCTGATTGCTTGTCTGTCTATTGCCGGTATTCCTCCGTTCTCGGGATTTTTCAGTAAGGATGAAATCCTTTCGGCAACCTTTGAATTCAGTCCGTATCTGGGCGCCACCATGAGTTTGATTGCCGGATTAACAGCATTTTATATGTTCCGGTTGTATTATGGAATTTTCTGGGGAAAAGAAAACAAACAACATCATACGCCACACGAATCACCTTTTTCTATGTTATTGCCGTTGGTGTTTTTGGCAGTAGTTACTTTATTTGTCGGATTTATTCCTTTCGGTGAGTTTGTTACCAACGATGGAGCTCCTTACGAAATTCATCTGAATCGGACAGTCGCCGTTATAAGTGTAGTAATTGCAGTCGTTTCAATTCTACTGGCTACTGTTATGTATCGCAAGGAGAGTACTATTCCGGCAAAACTCGGTACAACCTTCGCTGGATTGCATAAAGCGGCAAGTCATCGTTTTTATATCGACGAGGTGTATATGTTTATCACTAAAAAAATAATTTTCAAAAATATAAGCACGCCAATTGCCTGGTTCGACCGTCATGTAATTGATGCTACCATGAATGGTTTTGCCGAGGTTACGCAATGGACATCGGTTCGAATCAAAGGATTCCAATCCGGTCGCGTACAACAATATGCTTATGTTATTTTACTGGGAGCTATTATGATAGCTGCGTTGGTAATATTTGTTTAATAGCCATTTAATTGTGAATCGCAAATTTCTAAATTGTAAATTTTACAAGATATGAATTTCTTATCTATTTTCGTTCTCGTTCCGCTGTTGATGATGATCGCGCTGTTTTTCGCTAAAAACCGTGGTCAGATAAATTTTATTGCAGCCACTGGAGCCACAATATTACTGATACTTTCGGGTATTCTTACTTACCTGTATCTCACTGAGCGCGCTGCCGGAAATATGGCCGAGATGCTTTTCACAGCCGACACGGTTTGGTATGCGCCATTCAATATTCACTATTCGGTAGGTGTCGATGGTGTGTCGGTAGCCATGCTTGCACTTACTTCTATTATTGTGTTTACGGGTGTTTTTGCTTCGTGGCGCATCGATCCGCTGCCGAAAGAGTTTTTTCTATGGTACTGTCTGCTCTCCATTGGCGTATATGGATTTTTCATTTCCATCGACCTGTTCACTATGTTTATGTACTACGAAATTGCTTTGATTCCCATGTATTTATTAATCGGAATCTGGGGAACAGGAAAAAAAGAATATGCCGCCATGAAATTGACTTTGATGTTGATGGGTGGTTCGGCTTTGTTGCTGGGAGGTATTTTGGGAATTTATTATTTCTCGGGAGCCGAAAGTATGAACATCCTGGATATTGCTCAAAAAACAATTCCGCTTTCGGCGCAATATTATTTGTTCCCGCTCACCTTTATGGGATTTGGGGTGTTAGGTGCGTTATTTCCTTTCCACACTTGGTCCCCTGATGGTCATGCTTCGGCTCCTACTGCTGTTTCAATGCTTCACGCCGGGGTGTTGATGAAATTAGGCGGTTACGGGGCGTTCCGCGTAGCCATGTATTTGATGCCCGAAGCTGCACACGAAATGGCCTGGATTTTCTTAATTCTTACCGGTATAAGCGTGATTTATGGAGCTTTTTCGGCTGTGGTACAAACTGATTTGAAATATATTAACGCTTACTCGTCGGTGAGTCACTGCGGGTTGGTGCTTTTTGCCATATTGATGATGAACGAAACAGCTATGACGGGAGCCGTATTGCAAATGCTTTCGCATGGATTGATGACAGCCCTTTTCTTTGCCTTAATCGGGATGATTTATGGACGAACACATACACGGTTGATTACCCAAATGGGTGGTTTGATGAAAGTGCTTCCATTCCTGGGTGTAAGTTATGTAATTGCCGGTTTGGCATCGTTGGGTTTGCCGGGTTTAAGCGGTTTCGTTGCTGAAATGACCATTTTCGTGGGTTCGTTCCAGGAAACAGACATGTTCCATCGTGTATTAACGATAGTTGCCGCTTCATCTATCGTAATTACTGCGGTATATATTCTGCGGGTAGTTGGTAAAATTTTGTACGGTAAAATACAGGATCCGCATCACGAAGAACTGACCGACGCTACCTGGTGGGAACGTATTTCGGTGGTTACGCTGATTATTGCTATTGTTGCATTGGGTTCACTTCCGTTATGGATATCGAATATGATACACGATAGTCTGATTCCTGTTGTAAATAATTTAATGAGATAAGCATAGACTTAGCGTTTAGAAAAAATTTACATTCAATTGTAAATAGTAACTGATAAAATTGTAAATCATCGATATGAACTACATAAGTTTCCTACAATTACATGACGAACTTTCACTCCTGGCAGTGTTAGTGATTCTACTTATTTACGATATTTTTGCGGGTGAAAAAGCATTGCGTTATTTTCAACCTGTAGCCATTATATTGTTTGCGGTTCACACGTTGTTGAACTGTGTCCCGCGTGATCCGTTTGAAGTGGCAGGTGGCATGTACCAATACGTTCCGATGCTTACTTATGTGAAAACAATACTTAATATTGGTACGATTATCATTTTTCTGCAGGCGCATCACTGGCTTAACAGCGAAGAAAGTGTTATCCGTCGCGGCGAGTTTTATTTTCTGACACTTTCCACTTTGCTGGGGATGTATTTTATGATGTCTGCCGGACATTTCCTGATGTTCTTTATAGGCATCGAAACGGCTTCCATTCCTATGGCTACGCTCGTGGCTTTCAACAAATACAATCACAAGTCGGCAGAAGCAGGAGCAAAATACATACTTACGTCTGTATTTGCATCGGGGATATCGCTGTTTGGTATTTCTATGATTTACGGTGCAACGGGTACGCTTTATTTCGACGATCTGGCAACACAACTGACCGCCGGACCATTGCAACTTATGGCGCTGGTGTTTTTTGCCGTCGGATTGTTTTTTAAAATATCACTTGTTCCTTTTCATTTATGGACTCCCGACGTGTATGAAGGTGCCCCTACGAGTATCACTTCTTATCTTTCGGTTATTTCGAAAGGTTCAGCAGTTTTCGTACTGTTCACCATATTCGTAAAAGTATTCGGTAATATGATAGACCAATGGCAGACAATACTTTATGGTATTATCGTCATCAGTATTACGCTGGCTAACGTTTTCGCCATTCGTCAGCAAAACCTGAAGCGTTTTCTTGCTTTCTCGTCTATTTCGCAGGCAGGTTACATTTTGCTGGGTGTAATTAGTGGAACAGCCATGGGGATGAGTTCGCTGGTTTATTATATTTTGGTGTATATGTTTTCCAATCTGGCTATTTTCGGCGTTGTTTCGGTCATTGAAAACCGCTCCGGAAAAATTACGATTAGAGATTACGACGGATTATACCAGACCAATCCCAAACTAAGCGTGGTGATGATGCTGGCACTGTTTTCGCTGGCCGGAATTCCTCCTTTTGCAGGCTTTTTCAGCAAGTTTTTTATTTTTTCAGCAGCTATTCAGCAAGGTTTCTATGTGTTAGTATTCATAGCTCTCCTTAATACCGTTATTTCGTTGTATTATTATTTGCTATTGGTGAAAGCCATGTTTATTAATAAAAGCGACAGTCCCATAATAACGATTAAGAGTGATATGCCTGTAAAAATCAGCTTAGTAATTTGTACGCTTGCCATTGTGGTAGTTGGACTTATAAGTACTATTTACGAGCAGATTTCGGTATTCGGATTCGGTATTTAATTAGTGTCTACTGAAAAAGTATAATAAGTCTGATA